>JBOGHG010000052.1:0-19897 GCA_050744525.1 Acidimicrobiales bacterium
GTGCCCGCGGATCCCAGCCATCCGTCCCCGGGCCCCCCGGACGCGGCGCCGCGGCGGGCGGTCCCAACGGCCCGGGGCCCCGGCCCCCCGGCCGGGGCGGTGGCTTCGGTGGCCCGGGTGGTCCCCGTGGCTTCGGTGGCCCGGGTGGTCCCCGTGGCTTCGGTGGCCCGGGTGGTCCCCGTGGCTTCGGTGGCCCGGGTGGCCCGGACGACCCCGACGGCACCGGGCGCCGTGCGCGGCGGCGCCGGCGGCACAAGCGCAGCCTGATCTGGCGGCTCCGTCGCCCCCTGTTCCTGGCCGGCCTGGCGATGCTGGCGGCGACCGTGGGTGTCGGCGTCCTGTTCGCCCAGACGGAGCTCCCCCAGGTCGAGGCCCTCACGCAGTCGAGCTACATCTGCGCCGCCGATGTGCAAGCCGGCCAGTGCACGGCGCAGAAGGCCATGGCCCGCATCGCCGCCCAGGTGGGGGACGGCGCCGACGACCGGGGGGATCGGCTCAACCTCGCGTTCGAGGACCTGCCCCAGGTGCTCGTCGACGCGGTCGTCGCCACCGAGGACCGAGAGTTCTTCGAGCACCGGGGCCTCGACCCGGTCGGCATCGCCCGCGCGCTCTACCGTGACCTGCGGGGCCAGGGGTTGCAGCAGGGCGGGTCCACGATCACCCAGCAGTACGTCAAGACCGCCTTCGACCTGACGCGCGAGAAGTCGATCACGCGCAAGCTCAACGAGGCCGTGCTGAGCGTGAAGCTCGAGCGGGAGATGTCCAAACAGGAGATCCTCGAGGGCTACCTCAACACGGCCTACTTCGGTCGCGGTGCCTACGGTGTGGGTGCGGCCAGCCAGGCCTACTTCGGCCTCGACGTACGCGATCCGAAGTTCGGGATCGCCGAGGCCGCCTTCCTCGCCGGGCTCATCCGCGCCCCCAACCTGGCCGAGCCGAGCAAGTACCCCGAAGAGGCAGTTCGGCGCCGCCACACCAGTCTGGTGGCCATGCGGGAAGAGGGGTACATCACGGCCGAGGAGGCCGAGGCCGCCGAGGGCGTTGCCCTCACCGAGCCCTACGTCAGGCCCTTCGGCAGCATCAAGCTCAGGAACACGCTGCGGGGCGCCAGCGACCCCTACTACATGGGCACCGAGTACGTCACCGACTACGTGTACGAGGAGCTCTTGCGGATCGGCTTCTCCGACCAGGACATCACCAGCGGTGGCCTGCGCGTCTACACCTCGCTGAACTACGACATGCAGGCTGCCGCCTGGCAGGCGGTGACCAGCACCCTCGTCAACCCGGACGATCCCGAGGCGGCATTGGTGGCCGTCGACGACCAGGGCCTGGTGCGGGCCATGATCGGCAGCCGCAACCGCTACGACGGCACCAGCCACGCCAACAACTACGCCGTGCGCGGCCTTGGCTCCGAGGGCCGGCAGACCGGATCCATCGCCAAGCCGTTGGCGCTCGCCGAGGCCGTCCGTCGCGGCTTCTCGTTGGACTCGCGCTTCGACGCGCAGGGGATCATGACCTTCGACTCCCCGGAGGCGCTCGATGCCGTCGGCAAGCCCTGGGAGGTGGGCAACTACTCCGAGAGCGACGCCGGTGTCCTCGACCTGGTGGAGGCGACCAAGCAGTCGTCCAACACGTTCTTCGCGCAACTGATGCTCGAGCTCGGGCCACAGAGCGTCGCCGACCTCGCGGAGCAGCTGGGCATCGGTGGCGGGCAGCAGCTCGCACCCAACGCCTCGATGGTGCTCGGCACGACCGAGGCCACGCCATTGGAGATGGCCGGGATGTACTCGACGTTTGCCAACCGCGGTGTCTACAAGGCGCCCGAGATCGTCACCCGTGTCGAGCGGGTGGACCAGGATGGCAAACCGACCGTCGCCTACGAACGCCAGGTGTCGCAGCGCCAGGTGCTGTCCCCGGAGCAGGCCGATCTCGTCACGCACACCCTTCGCGGCCCGCTCGAGCCGGGCGGCACCGGTCACAGGGCGGACCTCGACAAGCCGGCGGCCGGCAAGACCGGCACCGCCCAGGACAACTGGGACGCCTGGTTCGCCGGCTACGTCCCCAAGCTCACTGCGGTCGTCTGGATGGGCTATCCGCAGGGCAGCATCCCGATGGAGAACGTCGAGGGCTTCTCGACGGTCACCGGCGGCTCGCTCCCCGCCGAGATCTGGCGGCGGTTCATGGAGGTGGTGACCGCCGGCACCAACGATCAGTTCGTGGAACCGACCCCGGAGCAGATCGCCGCCGGCACCGTCATCAACGAGGGCGAGCTCTACACCGCCGACGAGACGACCACCGCGCCGCCGGTGACGCTGCCGCCGTTCACACTTCCGCGGCCCCCCGGGGGCGGTGGTGGTGGTGGTGGCGGCGGCGGCGGCCGCCCCACGACGACCAGCACCGACCCCGACGGCACGACCACGTCGTCCGACGTCTCCGTTCCGTCGACGTTGACCGTGCCGACCCTCCCGGCGCCCGGCCCCGGCGAGTCCGGCCCCGGCTGACTCCGCGGGCGCCTCAGCCGCTCAGCGGCTGGTGGGGGTACTGGGTGCGGCAGGGGAAGCACCAGCGCTCGACCTCGTCGAGCACGTCGATCCGGTCCGACCCCCACCCGCCGCCCGGTGATGGCGTCGGCCTGGCGGCCGACTCATCCTCGTCGGTGTCCCAGGCCGCCGGGGTGACGTAGACCCGGTGGACGGCGGCCAGATCGTCGGCCGGCGCCCCGCAGGAATCGCAGGTCCCGGTGCGAATCTCGGGGACGTCGGAATGTCCGTCGGCCGACATGGCGTTGAAGCTAGCGGTCCAAGTACGGTCCTGAGCACCGCCGGCAGCCACCCAGGCGCTGGACGGAGAAGGAGGGTTAGTGCCCATGCGCACGCAGACCGTGCCCGCCATTCGCTCCTCCAAGGTGCGATGTGGCAGCGATCCGCTGGTGATGGTCACCGCCTACGACGCTCCCGGTGCACGCCAGGCACACGCCGCCGGCGTCGACCTCATCCTGGTCGGGGACACGCTGGCGATGGTGGTCCTCGGCTACGCCGACACCTTGCAGGTCTCGGTCGACGACATCGCCCACCACACCGGGGCCGTGGCCCGGGGACTGGCTTCGTCCGGCAGCGACAACCCACGACCGCTGGTGGTGGGTGACCTGCCGTGGATGAGCTACCACACCACCGTCGACGATGCGGTCCGCAACGCGGCCACGCTCATCCGGGCCGGCGCTCAGACCGTCAAGCTGGAGGGCGGCCGCAAGCGGCTACCGATGATCGAGGCGATCTCGGATGCAGAGGTCCCCGTAATGGGGCACCTGGGGCTGACGCCCCAGTCGGTGCACGCGGTCGGCGGCTTCAAGGTCCAAGCCCGCCAGCACGACGCCGCGCTCGAGCTGGTGCGCGACGCCAAGGCGCTGGCCGCCGCCGGCTGCTTCGCGATCGTGCTCGAGGCCGTGCCCGACGACGTGGCGCGCATGGTCACCGAGTCCGTCGACGTCCCCACGATCGGCATCGGGGCCGGCGGCGCCTGCGACGGCCAGGTGCTCGTGTACCACGACCTGCTGGGCATCGAGCAGCAGATCCGGCCCCGCTTCGTCCGGCGCTATGCCGAGCTGGGCAGCGCCTCCGTCGAGGCGCTGCGGGCGTTCGCCGCCGACGTGCGCGCCGGCCGGTTCCCGGCCGACGCCGAGACGTACCACCTGCCGGCCGAGGTCGCCGAGACCCTGAGCCTGTACGGATCGGGCGCCGCACCCCGGGAGTAGCACCCCGTCGCCCGGGGGATGGCAGGATGCGTCCCCGTGACCCACCGTGCCCTGCTCGCCTGCGTCGTGCTGGCGGCCGCGGGGATCGCCGGGTGCGGCGACGACGGTGACGACGGCGGTGACGCTGGCGGCGCCGCACCCGAACCGGCAACGCCCGACGTCGCTGCGCTGTCCGGCGGCGCCCGGGCGGCGCAGGGCGCGGGCCTCGGCACGCCACCCGGACCGACGGACCGCGTGGCGCTCGACGACTTCGATGCCGGCGACCTGAGGTTCGGAGAGGTGGCCATCGCCGTCACGGGCCCGGATGGCGAGGTGACCGGGTGGTGCGTGCTGCTCGCAGCGACCAGCGAACAGCGCCAGCGGGGGCTGATGGAGGTCACCGACCTCGGTGGCTACGCCGGGATGCTGTTCGTCTGGGACGGCGACGTGTCGGCGAGCTTCTACATGCGGAACACCCCGACGCCGCTGTCGATCGGGTGGTTCGACGCCGAGGGCACGCTGGTGTCGACGGCGGACATGGACCCCTGCGCCGACGTCGCGGGCTGTCCGACCTACCCGTCGGGCGGGCGCTACCGGTTCGCGTTGGAGGTCCCCCAGGGTTCGCTGGACGACGTGGGCGTGCTGGACGGCAGCAGTCTGGCGGTGGGCGGCTCCTGCGCCGCGAGGAGCTAGTGCCGTTCATGGTCGCGGCACAAGGCCCGCCGCCCGCCCGGAAATGTCACACCCCCTCGCCATGATGCGGGATGTGAGCAAGTGTCCGGGCAGCCGCTACAGTCTCCGGGTCCAACTCGACCCTGCTCCGCACCGCGGGGCCCCGGCTCTGCCGGGTCCGAAGGGAGGTGAGCGCTCGTTATGCGAGCCTACGAACTGATGGTCATCATCGACGCCGAGCTCGACGACGAGGTGATCGACACCACCGTCAAGCGGATCGCCGACCTGGTCGGCCAACGAGGGGCCACCATCAAGCGCGAAGACCGCTGGGGACGCCGGCGCTTCGCTTACGAGATCAACCACAAGTTCGAGGGCTACTACGTGGTCTTCGAGTTCGTGGGCGGCAGCGAGCTCGACCAGCTCGAGAGGGCGCTGCGACTCGCGGACGAGACCGTCCGCCACAAGGTCGTGCGCCTGCCCGATGCCGAGGCCGCCCGGCGTGGCTTCCTCGAGCAGGCTGCAAGCTGAGGAGGCAAGCACTCATGTCGTCAAACGTCACCGTCGTGGGCAACCTGACCCGCGACCCCGAACTTCGGTTCACCCCGGCCGGCGCACCCGTGACCACCTTCGGTGTGGCCGTCAACCGGCGCTGGCAGAACCGTGACAACCAGCAGTGGGAAGAGAGCACCTCGTTCTTCAACGTCACCTGCTGGCGCGATCTCGCCCAGAACGTCAGCGAGTCGCTCGAGAAGGGTGCCCGTGTCGTCGTCACCGGCCGACTCGAGCAGCGGTCGTGGGAAACGCAGGAGGGCGAACGGCGCTCCGTCGTCGAGATCGTGGCCGACGAGGTCGGGCCGAGCCTGCGCTGGGCCACGGCCGACATCAAGCGCAACGAACGCCGCGAGGGCACCGGCGACGGCTGGAGCGGCGGTGGGGGGCAGAGCAGCCGCAGCGTGTCCAACGAGCCCGCAGCCGGCGCCGATCCCTCGGAAGAGCCGTTCTGATGGCCAAGTCCAGATCCAAGAACAAGGACAACGCCCGCAGAGCCAAGAAGAAGACCAGCATCCTCACCACCGAGGGTGTCGACTACGTCGACTGGAAGGACGTGAACCTTCTCCGCCGGTTCATGTCCGACCGGTCGAAGGTGCGGGCTCGCCGGGTCACGGGCAACGACGCCCAGCAGCAGAAGGAGGTCGCCCGGGCGATCAAGAACGCCCGGGAGATGGCCCTGCTGCCGTACGTCACCCGCATCACGCAGCAGCGTGGTCCGCGGGGCGATCGCGGCGAGCGGGGTGAGCGTGGTCCCCGGGGCGACCGCGGCGACCGCGGGCCGCGCGAGGATCGAACGCCGCGCGAGGATCGAACGCCGCGCGAGGATCGAACGCCGCGCGAGGATCGAACGCCGCGCGCCGAGCCCGTGGCCGCCCGGGCTGAGCCCGGCGCCGAGGGCAACGGCGAAGTGCCGCCCGACGCGCCGGTGACCGAGGGGCAGTGATGCGCGTCATCCTGCGCGCCGACGTGTCCGATCTCGGTAAGCGAGGCGACATCCTCGACGTGACCGACGGGTTCGCCCGCAACTACCTCGTCCCCAAGGGCCTTGCCATGAACGCGACGGCCGGGGCCGAGAGCCAGGCGGCGAGCATGCGCCGGGCGCGCGACCTGCGTGACGCGCAGGACCGGGCGGCCGCCGAAGAAGTGGCGACGACGCTGGTGCCCAGGGTGTTCACGGTCGCGGCACGGGCCGGCACCGAGGGTCGGTTGTTCGGCTCGGTCACCGCCGCCGACATCGCCGCGGCGATCGAGTCGCAGGCCAACGTGCGCATCGATCGCCGCAAGCTCGTGTTGGGGGAGCCGATCAAGACGCTGGGCACGCACACGGTGCC
Source organism: Acidimicrobiales bacterium (assembly GCA_050744525.1). GTDB lineage: Bacteria > Actinomycetota > Acidimicrobiia > Acidimicrobiales > VFJN01 > DASQUK01. Next base: position 6,286 of record JBOGHG010000052.1, read on the forward strand.
GGTGAAGCTCCACGCAGATGTGGAGTTCCCCGTCACGGTCGACGTAGTCGGCGAGTGAACGGGTCGGTCGGGTGGGTCCACATGGTCGACCCACCCGACCGCACCAGTCCGACCCCCGCTAGCGGCCCCGTGGCGGTGTCGGCACACGGCGGACCCTCCGGCCCGCCCCCCGGTCCGCTGCCCCGTGGCGGTGTGGGCCAACGGCGAGCCGTTTTCACACCGTGCTCACAGTTTCCACAGGGCGCCTGTCAACGGGTGGCGGTTTCGCCGCAGGACGCGGCGAGGCGTCATACGGAAAGTGGCGGATCGGCCGGTTGGTCCCCAGGTGCCGCGGGGTCTTCCACAGGAAGTCCACCGGGTTTTCCGTCTAGCTACGCACAGGCCATGTCGGAGATGGTGACGTAGCCATGGCCGACGACGTCACCTCCCCCCGGCGGGCCCGCGGCAGCCGCATCCCGCCCCACGACCTGACGGCCGAGGAGTCGTTGCTCGGGGCGATGATGCTCGAGCCCGAGGCCATCGCCGCGGCCGCCGGCGTCGTGCGGGCCGACGACTTCTACAAGCCGGCGCACTCGCACGTCTTCGATGCCGTCCACGCCCTCTACGCCGCAGGTCAGCCCGTCGACCCTGTCACCGTGGCCGACGAGCTCAGGCGCAACGGCCTGTTGGAGACGGTTGGCGGGCACCAGGTGTTGGTCGACGTCATGGCATCGACGCCCGCCACCACCAACGCCGCGGGCTACGCGCGCATCATCGAGGAACACGCGCTGCTCCGACGGTTGATCGGCATAGCCGGTGAGATCGCCGAGATCGGCTATTCGATGCCCGAGGACGTCACCAAGGCGCTCGATCGCGCCGAGGCGATGGTCTACGACGTCAACCAGCGGCGGGTGACCGACTCCACCTCCAAGATCGAGGACCTGCTGGGCCTGAACCTCGATCGGCTGGAGCAGCTCTACGGCCGGGGAGACGCCATCACCGGGGTGCCGACGGGCTACGTCGACCTCGACGAGCTGCTGTCCGGCCTGCAGCCGAGCAACCTGGTTGTGGTCGGGGCCCGGCCCTCGATGGGCAAGTGCGTCGCCTGGGACACGCCCATCGTCGATCCTGCCACCGGCGAGCTGCACACCGCCGCCGAACTGCACCGGGCGGGCCTCGCCGGGCGCCCCGTCTCGGTCCTGGCGCTGACCCGCGGTGGGGAGCTGCGCCCGGTCCAACCGCAGACGTTCGTCGACGACGGCCACAAGCCCGTCTATCGCGTGCGAACGCGCTCGGGTCGCGAGGTCCGTACCACCGCCAGCCACCCGTTTCTCACGCCCAGCGGCTGGCGCCCACTGGCCGACCTGGCGGCGGGGCAGCGCGTGGGCGTGCCGGCGGCCATGCCCGTGTTCGGGCACGACGGCCTGCCGATCGACGAGGTCCTGATGCTGGCCCACCTGGTGATGGCACCGGGCAGCGACGAGCACGGGCCCCGGTTGTGGACAGACAATCGTGAGGTCGCCACCGACATCGAGCACCGGGGCGCCGGGTACGGCGTGCGGCTCATCGACCGAACGCTCCCGGGCGGCGCCCGCACGTGGGACGTGGCGCCGAGCGGCACCCTGGCCCGCCTGGCCGACCGCCACGGCATCCCCGGCCCGCTGGCCGAGCGACGGGTACCGCGGGCGGTGTTCCGGTTGCCGCGCGACCAGCTGGCGCGGTTCCTCAACCGGGCGCTCGGCGCCGCCGCCGCCGTGTGGCATCCCGCCGGTCACGAGCCGGGCCGCGTGGTGACCACCCTGCGCAGCACCGGTCTGGCGCACGAGCTGCAGCACCTGCTCCTGCGGTTCGGTGTCTGTGCGTCGGTGCGCCGATCGGTGGTGGCCGTCGACGATGTCACGTGGGTGGCCCACGAGCTGGTGGTCGACCAGTCCACGCAGATCATCGCCCTGGCCCAGGAGATCGGCTTGCTCGGACGCGAGGCCGAGCTGGGTGCCATCGTGGCCCACGCCCGCCGCGTCGCACATCGACCGGGGCCCCAGCTGGTCGCGGTCGGTGAGCCACGAGCCGGCGGGCCCGACATCGGCGGCTCGCCCAGCGGCGAACGCGCGGTCCAGCCCGGGCACCCCGACGGCCGGGGGGCGCCGACAGGCGGGGGCGCGACCCTCGATGGCCCTGTGGTGGCCTGGGACGAGATCACGGCCATCGACCACGAGGGCGACGAGCAGGTCTACGACCTCACGATCCGGGAGTGGCACAACTTCGTGGCCGCCGACGTCTTCGTGCACAACACGTCCTTCGCCCTCGGCATGGCCGCCCACGCGGCGCTGTACGCGAATCAGCCGGTCCTGGTGTTCAGCCTGGAGATGGGCAGCCTCGAGCTGTCGCAGCGCCTGCTGTGCGGCGAGGCCCGCATCGATTCGGCCCGGGTGCGCACCGGCCGCCTGAGCGAAGACGACTGGAGCCGCATCAGCCAGGCCATCGGCCGCCTCGCCTCGGCGCCCATCTGGATCGACGACAACCCCAACCTCACGGTCATGGAGATCCGGGCCAAGTCCCGCCGGCTCAAGAGCCAGGTCGGCAACCTGGGCATGGTCGTCGTCGACTACCTGCAGCTCATGACGGGCCGGACCAGGGCCGAGAACCGCCAGGTCGAGGTGTCCGAGATCAGCCGCGGGCTCAAGATCCTGGCCCGCGAGCTCGAGTGCCCGGTGGTGGCGTTGTCCCAGCTCTCCCGCCAGCTCGAGCTGCGGTCCGACAAGCGCCCCATGCTGGCGGACCTACGCGAAAGCGGCTGCGTCGTCGGCGACACGCGGGTGCTCCGGGCGGACACCGGTGGGGAGGTCACCATCCGCGAGCTGGCCGAGAGCGGGGAGCGTGACATCCCGGTGTGGTCCCTCGACACCGATCTGCGGATGGTCCCGGCCACGATGACCAACGCCTTCCCGACGGGTGTGAGGGACGTGTTCGAGCTGCGCTTGGGTTCAGGCAGGATCATTACCGCGAGCGCCAACCACCCGTTCCTCACGGTGGATGGCTGGCTGCGCCTCGACGAGTTGACGATCGGGAGCCGCATCGCCGTGCCGCGGGCGATCCCGGAGCCCAAGGAGACACAGGAATGGCCCGAGCATGAGGTGGTGCTGCTGGCCCACCTCATCGGAGGTGGGTGTGTCGCCCCCCGTCAACCGATCCACTACACGAGCGCCGATCCGGCGTGCCTCGAGGCCGTGGAGGCGGCCGCCCGCCGGTTCGGCATCGAGCCCCGCCGGGTCGAACAGGGCAACTGGTCGCCCGTCTACCTGCCCTCGCCGGCGGAGCTGGCCCGCGGCCGGCGCAATCCGATCGCCGCCTGGATCGATCAATGGGGGCTCTACGGTCGACCCAGCCACGAGAAGTTCGTTCCGGCCCCGGTCTTCGCGCTTGCTGACGATCAGATCGCACTCTTTTTGCGACACCTGTGGGCGACTGACGGATCGATTGGGCTCTACAAGTTGGGCAACGGCAAGCGCCCGCGCATTTACTTTAGGACGACCAGTCGGCGCTTGGCCGACGATCTTCAGTGCTTGTTGTTGCGCTTGGAGATCCAGACACGGGTTAGCTCGGCACCGTCCGGGCGGCATCGGCCATTCTGGACTGTAGACGTCAGAGGTGCGGATAGCCTTCGACGTTTTGTCTCGGCGGTGCGTGTGTTCGGCGAGCGCTCGCCCCGCGTACACGAGGTTCGAGCATGGCTCGAGCATACGAGACGACCAGATCATCGAGATTCTCTGCCTCGTGAAGTCTCGAATCAGGTTCGGCGCGTTCAGGCCGCGGTCGGCATTTCTAGTGCCGAGTTGAGTCGTGTTGGGTTGAGTGGCTCTAGGATCCATCGGTCACCGCTCACCCGAGCAAGGCTGTTAGCTGTCTGCGATCTGCTCGACGACGACAATCTACGGCGGCTCGCAACGTCAGATGTCTTCTGGGACCATGTGGTCGCATTGGCGCCGGTGGGTTCCGCTCCCGTCTTTGACGCAACGGTCGAAGCGACTCACAATCTTGTCGCAAATGGCGTTACCATAGAGAACTCGATTGAACAAGATGCCGACGTCGTGATGTTCATCTATCGCGATGACGTGTACCACCCCGACTCACCCGATCGCGGACAGGCCGAGATCATCGTGTCGAAGCACCGCAACGGGCCGACGGGGATCACCCGGCTGGCCTTCCTCGAGCAGTTCACCCGCTTCGCCAACATGGCTCGGGTGGACTGACGCCAGGAAGTCCTGCCGCGAGGTTGGGTGCCGGGGCCCAACCTCGCGGCAGGCTTCCGCCATTCAGGGCACCAGCACGGTCTTCCCTACCGTCTTCCGGGTCTCGAGCGCCGCATGTGCCTGCGCCGCCTCGGCGAGCGGAAAACGCGTGACCAGGGGGAGCAACCGGCCGGCCGCCGCCTCGGCCAGCGCCCGTGTCTCCAGGTCACGGATGCCGCCGGGCCGCTGCATGATGCGCGGTCCCACGGCGGCCGAGGCGGTGATGCCCCGGGAGTACAGGTCATCGGTGGCGATCTGCAGCGGCTCGCCCGACGACCAGCCGAACATGACGATCCGGCCTCCGGGCCCCAGCAGTTCCAGGGCACCCCGGCCGATCTCGCCACCGACGCCGTCGAGCGCCACGGTGATGTCCCGCCCGTCGAGCGCCTCGTGCACCACCTTGGACCAGGCGGGCTCGCGATAGTCGGCGGCCACATCGGCGCCCACCTTCCGGGCCCGCTCGACCTTGTCCGGCCCGCCAGCCACGCCGACCACCACCGCACCCAGGTTGTGCGCCGCCTGCACCAGGAGGCTGCCGATCCCGCCCGCGGCTGCGGTCACCAGCACCACATCCTCCGGGGTCGGCTGGGCGACCTCCAGGATGCCCATCGTGGTCCGACCGGTGCCGATCATCGCCACGGCCACGTCTGCGGGCAGGTCGTCGGGCAACTCGTGGAGCGCCCCCACCGGCGCCAGCGCCAGCTCGGCGTAACCGCCGCTCGCCATGCCGAGGTGCGCCACCACCCGGCGCCCACGCCAGCCCTCGTCGACCCTCGGCCCCGCGGCGTCGACCCGACCGGCTACCTCGCGTCCGGGTGTCATTGGCAGGTCGGGGAGCGGGAACGGGCCGCCGGACTCTCCTCTGCGGATCGTCGTGTCCAGCAGGTGGACGCCGGCCGCCTCCACGGCGATCCGCACCTGGTCCTCCGCGGGAACCGGGTCTGCGACCTCCTCGGACCTCAGGTTCTGGGCGGGACCGAACTCGTGCTGACGGATGGCGTGCATGCCGGCAACGCTAGAACTTCAAGCAATCTTGAGGTCAAGGCCGAGCGCGTCGACGGGTCGGACGGGTCAACCGCCGGGGAGACGGGCCAGGATGGCGCCGGCTATCGGCGCCGCCACCCGTCCCCCGACGCCGCCGCCCTCGACCAGCACCGCCACGGCGTTGTCGCCGCGGATCCCGATGAACCAGGCGTGGGTCGGTAGCGGATCGCCACTGCCGAACTCCGCCGTGCCGGTCTTGCCGGCGATCTCGACCCCGGTTATCGCCGCCTCCTGGCCGCTGCCCTCGGTGACGACCCGCCGCATCAGGCCGAGCAGCGTCGGGGCGGTCCCTTCCGGCAGGGTCCTGGGCTCCGGGCGAGCCGGGGGGGCCGCACCGGCCGCGGACTCGCCCTCGGTGCCGGTGGTGGTCGTCTGGGCGTCGTCGGCCGCGGTCGTCGTGGTTGTCGGCGTCGACCCGCCGGCGGCGTCGTCGCCAGCCGGGGGATCGGGAAGCAAGATCGGCGCGTCCCAGGTGCCGTCGATCACGGCCGCCCCCACCGTCGCCATGTGTAGCGGGCTCGCCTCGACCCGGCCCTGGCCGATGGACGCGGCGGCATGCTCGGTGGCGTCCGCCGGGGTCGGGAAGCTGGCCCCGAACGTGTTCAGCCCGACCGAGTACTCCGTGTTGAACCCGAAGGTCTCGGCCGCCGCCACGAGGTCGGCGTCGGGGACCCCGGCCGAGGCGCTGATGAACGCGGTGTTGCACGACTCGGCGAAGGCCAGCCCGAACGGCACGGTGCCCAGGCTGGAGCTCTCGAAGTTCTTGAACTCCCGCCCCCCGGCGTTGGTCGTCTGAGCGCATTCGACCGGGGTGTCCGGCGTAACCCCGCTGGCCAGCAGGGCGCCGGTGGTCACGACCTTGAACGTCGATCCCGGGGGGTACCTCCCCGACAGCGCCCGATTGAATTCGGCCAGCGGCCTCGAGGCCGCGGCCCGCACATTCCCGTCGCGGTCGACCACGACCGCAGCGGCCGGTTGGTCGGTGGCGGACAGGGCCGACTCCACCGCGGCCTGCGCAGTCCGGCCGAGCGTGGTCGCCACCGGTCGTGGCTCCTTGCCATCGATGCGGTCCAGCACCTCGACCACCTCACCCTCGGAGTCGTCGAGCTGGACGTCGCCCGATGGCGTGCCGGCGAGCTGGGCCTCGTAGGCGGCCTCGATGCCGCTGAGACCGACCACATCGCCCCTGCGGTAGGGCTGCCCCAGCTCCTCGAGCCGCTCGGCGGTGATCTCGCCGGTGCGCCCCAGCACGTGCCCGGCGAACCCCGGGGATGGCGTCGTGCGCACGGTGGTGTCCCGGAACCGGGTGCCCGGCAGGGGATAGATCACGGGCTCCGCCTGCGTGTACCGGGTCTGGCTCACCGCGATGATCGGCACGAAGTGGTTGGGCTGCACACCGGGTGCCCCCAGCGCCCGGTCGACCGCCGACGGGTCCACGCCGAGCTGCTGCTGGAGCGCCGCCTTCACCTGGTCGAGGTCCTGGATGGCCTGCGGTTCGAGCCCGACGAGCCTGCCGGGCCCGGTGGAGGCGAGCGGCTCGCCGTCCTTGTCGACGATCGGCGCCCGCGGCGGCACCTCCCGCGTCCGGGTCAGAGTCTGGCCGCTCTCGAGCCGGGGGTGGACGGCGGCGGGGGTCCAGTCGACGCGCCACCCGACATCCCCGTCGCCCAGCGACAGCGACAGCGCCCCGTCGTACGACCACTCGCCCAACCCGTCGAGCTGCAGCGTGGCCGTGAACCGGGCTATCGCGCTGTCGCCGCTGGCATCGACCTCGCCGAGCTCGTAGCTGGACGACGTGATCCCGAGGTTGTCGACGATCCGCTGGTGGAACGTGTCGAACGAGTCGGGTGCGTCGAGCACGTGCTCACGCATGGAGGCGTAGTCGCCCTCCGCCCAGGCGGCCAGGTAGGCCCCGGCATCGTCGGCCGCGGGCGGGCCCTCGTCGTCGCCCATCAGGGCGAAGATCCCGGCGATGGCCGCCCCCAGGAGCACCAGCCCGACGAGCGCGACCAGGCGATACCGGCTCGACATCGCCGGGCACGCTAATGGCTCGGCGCGGGTCCCGGGAACCGCCGCCGCCGCTCGGGCGTGGGCGGGTCCCCGATCAGCGCCCGCGGGGCGGGCGAGCCGCGGTCCCCTTGGCGGCAGGGTCGAGGTCGGCGAGGTGCCACAGGGCGTCGCCGCGGTTGACCAGTGGGTGCTGCGTGTGGCCGATCACCACCGCATCGAACGGGGACCTCATGGTGGCCCGGGAGTCCCCGACGGCATCGGCGATGATCCCCAGCACGTCGCCCCTGGCGACCCGTTGGCCCGCGCGCACGGGCGAGCGCAGGATCCCCGTGCGCCGGGCCCGCACCCAGTGGGTGTGCCGTACGACCGTGGTGGCGGCGCCGGCCGGCGGGGGATCGCCGGTTCGCATCTCCAGGTCGGCCAGCACCCGCAGCACCCCGTCGACCCCGGCGCTGATGGCGGTCTCGTTGAACCGGTCGGACTCGCCGCCCTCGTACACCACCACCGGGATGCCCCGCCGTCGGCACGCCTCCCGCAGCGACCCGTCGCGCAGTGGCGAGTGCACGCTCACCGGCGCACCGAATGCCTGCGCCAAGCGCAGGGTCGTGGGGTCTTCGAGGTCGCCGCGGATCTGCGGCAGGTTGAAGCGGTGGTCGCTGCCCGTGTGCAGGTCGATGCCCATGTCGCACGCGGCCACCACGTTGGTCATGAACAGGTTGGCGAGCTGTGCGGCCAGCGACCCCTTGGCCGACCCGGGGAACGACCGGTTGAGGTCGCGGCGATCGGGCAGGTAGCGCGTCTCGGTCATCATCCCGAACACGTTGACGACGGGGACGGCCAGCAGCATCCCCGCAAGTCGGCGGGGCCGGACCACCTCGAGCACACGCCTGATGATCTCGAGCCCGTTGAGCTCGTCGCCGTGCACCACGGCCGAGAGCCACAGCCTCGGCCCCGGACGCTGCCCGTTGAGCACCATGATCGGCAGGTTGAGCCGGGTGGCGGTGGGCAGGCGGGCGACGGGGACCTCGACGAGCAGCCGCCGGCCCGGCGGCACCGTGGTGCCGGCGATCTCGACGGGCCGGTTGCGGGCGTTGCGGGTCGCGGCGGGGGCCATCGTGGACCGTCACCCCTTGCGGCGGGTCCGCCGGGGCCTGGCGGCGTGGCTCTTCTCGATCCACTCGACGATGCGCGTGGCCACGTCTGTGCTGGTGGAGGCCTCGATGCCCTCCAGGCCGGGCGAGCTGTTCACCTCGAGCACCAGCGGGCCGTGGCGCGATCGGACGAGGTCGACGCCGCACACGTTGAGCCCCATGGTGCGGGCGGCGCGCACGGCCATGGACCGTTCCTCGGGCGTCAGCCGGATCCGCTCCGCGGTGCCACCCCGATGGAGGTTGGAGCGGAACTCGCCGGGGGCGCTCTGCCGCCGCATGGACGCGACCACGCGGGTGCCCACCACGAAGGCCCGGATGTCGGTGCCACCGGCCTCCTTGATGTACTCCTGCACCAGGATGTTGGCGTCGAGCTGGCGGAAGGCGGCGATCACCGACTCGGCCGCCTTGCGGGTCTCGGCGAGCACGACGCCCATCCCCTGCGTGCCCTCGGTGAGCTTGACCACGATGGGCGGCCCCCCGACCGTCTCGAGCAGGCCGTCGATGTCCTTGGTCGAATGGGCGAAGCCGGTGACGGGGAGCCCGAGGCCATTGCGCGCCAGCAGTTGCAGGGCCCGCAACTTGTCTCGTGCCCGGCTGATGGCCTGTGACTCGTTGGCGGTGAAGACCCCCATCATCTCGAACTGGCGCACCACGGCGGTGCCGTAGAAGGTGTGGGAGGCGCCGATGCGGGGGATCACGGCGTCCACGTCGGTCAGCTCGCTGCCCTGCACGATCACGGTGGGCCGGTGGGCCGTGATGTTCATGTAGCAGCGCAGGTAGTCGATGACCCGCACGGTGTGGTCGCGCGCCTCGGCGGCCGTCCGCAGGCGGGCCGTCGAGTGGAGGTTGGGGTTGCGCGACAGGATGGCGATCTTCACGGCTGGAACCAGGATGGCCCGGGTGGGCGTCAGCGTGCGGCCGAAACCCACCCGGCGAGTGGCCGGGGGGCGGCGGATGAGGCGGTGACTGTAGTGCCCCCACCCGCGAACGATTGCGCCGGGTCGATGACGAATCGGCGTCGAAGCGCCTGCCGGCCGATCAGCATGCGGAAGCCCATCTCGTCGCGCCGGGTGAGCGTCAGCTCGATGGGGACGCGGCAACCGGCGATGACCACGGGCGTGCGGATGACCGGACGTCGTTCGAGGGTGCCGTTGCTCGAGCGGACGTCGCGCCAGGCCACGAGCGGCGCTTCGGCCGCCACCGTGAGTGCCACGTCCCGCTGGCGGGGATGGAGCACGAAGCGCACCATCGGGCCGGCGTGGGGTCGATCGACGATCTCGACCGCCCAGGCGTGCAGGGTCGACGACCGTGCCCCGGTGTCGACCTTGGCCTTGATCGCGTCGACACCCAGTTCGGGCAACGCCACCCATTCCCGCCAGCCGATGGTCGGCGTCATGGACAGCGACGCTACCCGCCGGTGGTGACAACCAGTGGTGATGCCGGGCTGCGGCGCTCGTGCTGACTGCGGGTCGTGCCGGTCGAGCCCGTACGCTCGGTCCATGTTCCTCGGCGAGGACCTCCTGGCATGGCTGGTGCTGGCGCTGGGTGGGGCGATGGCGGTCGGCAGCCTGACGGCCCTCGTCCGTCCCCCGGGCAAACCCCGCCAAGGCGAGCTGGCGCAGGCTCCGGTGGCGCGGAGCGTCGTGATGATCCTGGTCGGGACCATCGCCGCCATCTGGGCCCTGGCCAGCCTGGTCTCGGGCTGACAGTCGGCGGACGACGGTCAGGCCTCGACCGGCACCCGCTCGAGGCGCAGTCCCAGCGACTCCAGCGTCTCGAAGGGCCGGTGGTAGCCGCGCTCGAGGTGCTGGATGCCGTGGAGCAGCGATGGGCCCTCCGCCACGGCGGCGGCGATGACCGACGAGAACCCAGCCCGCACGTCGGGGATGGTCACCTCGGCGCCGTGCAGCTTCGACACGCCCCGCACCACCGCCGAGTGGACCGCGTTGGTGTCGTGGAAGCGGCAGGCCGGTCCGCCCAGGCAGGTGTCGTAGAGCTCGATCTCGCATCCCATCCGGGTGAGGGCGTCGACGTAGATCAGGCGGTCCTCGTAGACGGTCTCGTGGAGCACCGACATGCCCTCCGCCTGGGTCATCAGCACGATGAGGGGCGGCTGCCAGTCGGTCATGAACCCGGGGTGGGTGTCGGTCTGCACGGCCGCCGTGCGCAGGCCGTCGGCGCTGGCCGAGATCCACTCGTCGGTGATCTCGAAGCGGGCGCCCATCTTCTGGAGCGTGTCGATGGCGGTGACCAACCGGTCCTGGACGCAGCCGGCGACCCGCACCCGTCCGCCGGTCATGAGTCCCGCCACCAGGTACGAGAACGCCTCGAGGCGATCGCCCTGCAGCCGCGTGGCTGCTCCCCCCAGCCGCTCGACCCCCTCGACCACGATGCGCCGGTCGGGACGGAAGCTGATCCGTGCGCCCATCCGCTGGAGGAACAGTGCCAGCTCGGTGATCTCCGGCTCGACCGCAGCGTTGACGAGCACCGTCCGGCCTTCGGCCAGGACGGCCGACAGCAGCACGGTCTCGGTGGCGCCGACGCTCGGGTACGGCAGCGTGATGCGGGCGCCGTGCAGGCGATCGGCCCGGGCGGCGATCCCATCGGACGTCACGTCGACGTCGACGCCCATCGCCTCGAGGGCGGCGATGTGGAAGTCGACCGGCCGTTGCCCGATGCGGTCACCGCCCACCAGGGGAACGAAGGCCTCGTGGTTGCGGTGGAGCAGCGGCCCGAGCAGCAGGATCGGGATGCGGTTGAGACCGCTGAACTCCAAGGGCACCTTGGCCCCGGGCGTGGCGGTCGGTTCGACCGTGATGCGGTCGCCCTCGATGTCGATGCCGACCCCCAGGGAGGCGAGGATGTCGGCCGTGATCCCCACCTCGCCGACCTCGGGCGCGTTGGTGAGCGTGCTGGGCTCGGTCCCCAGCACGGCGGCGACCATGTGCTTGGACACGGCGTTCTTCGAACCGCGGACCCGCACCTCGCCGACCAGCGGGCCGTTGGGTTGGATGCTCCAGGCCTCGGCGGCGGGCTGATCCATGTGGGCCGAGCGTAGCGTCGACCCGCGGTGTGGACCGGCCCACCGCCGCTGCCCCTGAGTGCGGCTAGCGCCGGGGCGGACGCCGCCACCGTCGTTCGGACGACGGTGCTCGGACGCGATGATGTGCCCGTTTGCGCAGCTCGCTCTGCTTGTCGCGGACCAACAACTGGACCACGTAATCGTGCTGGAGCATGGCAATTTCCTCTCGGAGGGGCGCGGCCGCGGGGCCGCGCGAGCCTGCGGACATCGGGGCGCGATCGGCCCCGGGTGGCGGCTCGGCCGGGCGGGCGGAGATCCGGCGGTGCGCCGGGGTCAGGTTCCGGGCGGAACCGGACCGAGGGCGCGGCCGAGCAGCATCGTCATCGAGCCCTGCTCGTGGACGCTGTTGATCATCGGCACCCCCTTCGGTCGCCTCGACGTGTGCCAGACACCTTGGCGGAGGTTCCCCGCTTTGGCGAACGAATAAGAGGCCCAGCGGATGTGGTGCTCCGAAGGGCACCCCCGCGTGGGGATTTGCTGCTGGGTCGCAGCTCAGCGGCTGGGCCTCCCGGCGGCGCTGACCACCGTGAGCCAGAGGACGTGCCCGTCCGCTGACGCTCTGACCGACCCGCAGCGCGTCAGAGCCCATGCATGGCGGCCGCGGTCGGGGCGTCGGCAGGGAAGAAGGCTTCGATGGCGAGCTCGGAGACCGTGATGTCGTGCGCCGTTCCGAACGTGGCGATCGCGCTGAAGAAGGTCAGCTCGCCGTCGTCGCTGCGCAGCACCAGCGGCACGAACAGGCGGGCCGCGGTGTCGGAATCGCCCGACTGGCCGGCCGCAACCCCGGGGTACCGGCGCAGCTCGTCGCGCAGCGACAGGATCTCCGGATCGGCAGCGGCCGCGGCCAGGCGGTCGAGCCGCTCGATCAGGTGGGCGCTGTACTCGCGGAGGTTGACGATGCGGGGCGCGAGGCCGTCCGGGTGCAGGCACACCCGCAGGGCGTTGGCGCGGGGGCCGAGCAGCTCCGGATCGACCCCGTCGGTGAGGATGGCGAGCGCGGTCTCGTTGGCGGACACCAGGTTCCAGTGGCGGTCGACGACGACGGCCGGGAACGGCAGATGGCTGCCGAGGACCTTGTCTAGGGCATCGCGCACCGGTGCCATCTCTTCGGCGTCGAGCGGTGTCTCGGGGTACGTCGGGGCGAAGCCGGCGGCCATGAGCAGCGTGTTGCGGTCGCGCAGGGGCACGTCGAGGTGCTCGGCCAGGTGCAGGACCAGCTCGCGGCTCGGCCGCGATCGGCCGGTTTCGACGAAGCTCAGGTGCCGGGCCGACACGTCGGCCTCGGCGGCAAGGCCGAGCTGGCTCATCCGCCGTTGGTGCCGCCACTGTCGCAGGAGGTCACCGACGGTGCGGGGTGGAGACACGACGCTCATGGCTCTCGACCGTAACGGGGTTGGGTCGTGGGTGCCCTTACCTGCCAGGTAATCGCCCTGCGTGGGGGAGTGGTGCAGTGTCGTGGGCGACACTGCACGCCACACCGAGGAGACACCCCCATGAACGATGTCAAGACGACCGTCGACGCCTACTTTGAGGGCCTGACCCAGACCGACGCCGCCCGGCGGGCCGAGCTGATCCGCACGGCCTGGGGAGAGGACGGGCGCTTCGTCGACCCGCTGTTCGACGTCCAGGGCCACGCCGCGCTCGACGAGCTCGCCCAGGGCGTGATCGCCCAGTACCCGGGCCACACGTTCCGCCGGACCAGCGGCGTCGACACGCACCACAACCTGGCGCGCTACACGTTCGAGTTCGTGGCGGCCGACGGCTCGATCGTGATCACCGGCACCGATGTCGGCGAGCTCGCCGATGACGGTCGGCTGCAGGCGATCACGGGCTTCTTCGGCGACATCCCGTCCGACGAGGCGGCCTGAGCCGCACTAGTGGGCACTCGCGGAGGAACGTCCGCGAGGGTCCACTAATGGGGGGAGGGCAAGCCCTCCCCCCAGGCCCCCTCCCGGCGCGGCTGACCTGGGTGGAAAGCGGTGGTCGGGCCGGGCAAGCCGGCCCTTGAGCGGTCACGCTGGTGCGATGGCGAGCGTGACCAGCATCAACGAGGTACT
>JBOGHG010000053.1:0-19864 GCA_050744525.1 Acidimicrobiales bacterium
GAGTCCTGCCGATCTTCATCGGCGTGCCCGAGGCGCAGGCGATCGCCCTCACCATGCAGAACATCGAAACGCCCCGCCCGATGACGCACGACCTCATGAAGAACCTGCTCGACGAGGTCGGCGCCCAGGTCGAGCGCATCACGGTCACCGAGCTCCGCGAGGGCACGTTCTTCGCCGAGATCATCCTCAGCGCCCAGGGTGAGGTGCGCACGGTGTCGAGCCGGCCGTCCGACGCCATCGCCCTGGCGATCCGCATCGGCTCGCCGATCTTCGCAGAGGATGACGTGCTCGAGGAGGCCGGCCGCGTCGAGCAGCCCGACGAGGAAGAGGCGGAGCAGGTGGTCGAGCAGTTCCGGGACTTCATCGACCACGTGAACCCCGAAGACTTCGCCCTGTAGGCCCCGCCGTTGACCCCGCTGCCGCCGGGCCGTACCCTCCGTGCCCGTGACACCGGCGTAATTCCGTTGATGTCACGCCTGCGGCAACAAGTAGGAGCATCGTCGTGACCACGACCTCGGACGCGCCCGTCGAGGGGTACAGCGGCAAGCGAGCGGCCGACATCGTCGGCATCAGCTACCGCCAGCTCGACTACTGGGCTCGCACCGACCTGATCAGGCCGTCGGTGGCCGACGCTCACGGCAGTGGCAGCCGGCGGCGCTACAGCTACCGCAACCTGCTGGAGCTCAAGCTCGTGAAGACACTGCTCGACAACGGCATCAAGCTCGAGTCGATCCGGGAGGGATTCACGTACCTGCGCCACCAGCTCGGCGAGGACGTGTCGACGGCCAAGCTCGTCATCGCCGGCACCAGCGCCGTACTGGTCCGCGAGAACCACGAGCTGATCGACGTGGTCAACCGCTACCAGGGTCAGGGAGTCCTCAACCTGCTGGCACTCGACGGCGTGAAGGAGCAGGTCGACGCCGCCATCGTGGAGCTGTTCCCGGCCAACGGGGAGGACGCCCCGTCGTCCCCAAATGACGGGTCCGCCCCGGGCGGACGCCACCGGGCCGCCGACGGCCACCGTTGAATTCGAGGTGAAGCTTCGTAAATCGCCGCTCGACGCCCGCCACCGGGCACGCGGCGGCAGGATGGTTCCGTTCGGCGGCTGGGACATGCCCATCCAGTACCCGACCGGCACGCTGGCGGAGCACCGGGCCTGCCGCAGCGATGCGGCCGCGTTCGACGTGAGCCATCTCGGCACCGTCCGCGTCACCGGCCCCGGCGCGTTCGACCGTCTCCAGGCGGCGCTGACCAACGACCTGGGCAAGATCGCGCCCGGCCGCGCCCAGTACACCCATCTGCTCGACGAGGCTGACGCGTCGGTGCTCGACGACATCATCGTCTGGTGGGTCAGCGACGACCGGTTCGACGTGATGCCCAACGCCTCCAACACGGACAGGGTGCTCGCGGCGCTGGGGGGCGAAGACGTGACGGCCGGTCGGGCCGTCATCGCCGTCCAGGGCCCGGCGGCCCGGGAGCGGCTGGCGACCGTGGCCCCGGAAGCGGCGGCGGTCGGGCGCTTCCGCGTGGCCGACGTCGACGTGCTCGGCGGCGTACCCGGGGTGGTGGCCGGCACCGGCTACACGGGTGAGGACGGGGTCGAGCTGGCCGTCGACGCCGACCGCGCCGCTGCGGTGTGGGACGCCGTCGTGGACGCGGGCGTCACGCCGGCGGGGCTCGGGGCTCGGGACACGCTGCGGCTCGAGGCCGGGCTGCCGCTCCACGGTCACGAGCTCGGGCCCGGCATCACGCCCCTGCAGGCCGGTCTCGGCTGGGTGGTGTCGTGGGACAAGGGCGAGTTCCGGGGCCGCAAGGCGCTGGCCATCGAGCGCGAGCGGGGTGTCGAGCGCAAGCTCCGAGGCCTGGAGGTCGAGGGGCGCCGCCCACCCCGGGCCGACCAGACGGTGACGTCGGGGGGCGAGGCGGTCGGCCGCGTGACCAGCGGCAACTACTCGCCCACGCTAGACCGCGGCGTCGCGTTGGCGTTCCTGCCCCCGGCGCTGGGGGAGGGGAGCGGGGTCGGCATCGACGTGCGCGGCAGCGAGGTCCCGGCCCGGGTCGTCCCGCTGCCCTTCTACAAGCGCGCTGTCTAGCCTGGGAGGGGAAAACCGAGACGCAGGGGGTGCCCCGATGGCTTTGGCAGCGTTGGTCGACGACGTGCTGGGAGGCGGCCTGCCCCTGGCGGTCGAGGCGTACGACGGCAGCCGAACCGGCCCGGTGGATGCCCCGGCGACCATCGTGATCCGTTCGCCCGACGCACTGCGACGGATCGTGACCGCCCCGGGCGAGCTGGGCCTGGCGCGGGCGTACGTGTCAGGCGACCTCGAGCTCCAGGGTTCGATCTGGGCGTTGCTCGAACTGCGCGATCGCATGCCCGACGTGCAACTCGAGCCCAAGGTGATGCTGCGCCTGGTGCGCGAGCTGGGCGGGTGGCGCGAGGTGCGTCCGGTGCCGCCCCCCGACGAGGAGGTGCGCCTGCGCGGCCGGCGCCATGGCAAGGCACGCGATGCGGCCGCCATCAGCCACCACTACGACGTGTCCAACGCCTTCTACCGCCTGGTGCTCGGTCCCAGCCTCACCTATTCGTGCGCGGTCTGGCACGACCCCGACGACACGCTCGAGGCGGCGCAGGCCAACAAGTACGAGCTGATCTGTCGCAAGCTCGACCTGCGGCCGGGCAGGCGGCTTCTGGACGTCGGCTGTGGCTGGGGCGGCATGGTCATGCACGCCGCCGCGCACCACGGCGTCCGGGCCGTCGGCATCACCATCTCCAAGCAGCAGGCCGATCTCGCCGAGAAGCGGGTGGCCGAGGCGGGCCTGTCGGATCAGGTGCAGATCCGCGTGCAGGACTACCGCGAGGTCGCCGACGGCCCCTACGACGGCGTCAGCTCGATCGGTATGTTCGAGCACGTGGGCGAGGCCCGCCTGGCGGAGTACTTCGAGTGCCTGCGGCGCCTGGTCCGCCCGGAGGGCCGGCTGCTCAACCACGGCATCAGCCGTCCCGTCCGCAGCGAGAAGGCGCGGCTGCCGCGCCGTAGCTTCATCAACCGCTACGTCTTCCCCGACGGCGAGCTGCACGAGGTCGGTCGTGTGGTCTCGATCACGCAGGACGCCGGCTTCGAGGTGCGCCACGTCGAGTCGCTGCGCGAGCACTACGATCTCACGCTGCGGCGCTGGGTGGCCAACCTCGAGGCGCACTGGGACGAGGCCGTCGCCGAGGCGGGGGCGCCGCGGGCGCGGGTCTGGCGCCTGTACATGGCGGGCTCGGCCCTCAACTTCGAGGCCGGCCGCACGCAGATCCACCAGGTGCTGTCGGTGCCCCGCCAGCCCGACGGGCGTTCGGGCCTGCCGCTGCGCCCCGCCTTCGAGTAAGAGGCCGAGCGGACAGGCCCGCAAGTGGACCCAGAACAGTACGCAATTTGCAGCGTGAGCCGAGGCCCCACAGCTCGGCCTCCGGCAGCGCTGACCCCGGTGACCCCAGGCGACGTACCGAACCGCTCAGCGTGTAGGCGTCAGGCCAGCTGGCGGGCGATGGTGCCGGTGTCGTAGTAGACGCGGGCCCCGGTGAGCTGCTCGCCTTCGAAGCTGAAGATGACCGCCGTGCGGCAGCGGAAGGACCGGCCGGTGGCCTCGAAGTCACGGCCCGAGCCCAGGTGGGTGCCGGCCATCCACAGCTCGCAGACCAGGGCATCGTCGCCGTGGTGGACGGCGATCACGTCGAAGCGCAGGTCGGGGAAGTAGCCACGGGTGACCTCGTAGTAGTGGCGCACCTCGTCGGCACCGTCGTAGACGCGGTTGTTGCCGATGAGCTCGTAGCGAGGGTGGGTGAAGCAGGCCAGGGCGGCCACGAGGTCACCGCGGTTCTGGGCGGTCAGCAGGCGCTCGATCAGCTGTTGCCGGCGTTGGTGCAGCTTGGTTCCGATCGGCGTCACGCCGGCCACGGCACCCCCCGGGGACGAGCGTCAGTTCAGAAGATCCGGTTGATCGGCGACGATCTTGTCGTAGAGCGGCTGGAAGCTGAACCAGCCCCCCAGGTTGGACCCGACCTGCGTCTGGGTGAGAGCGGCGTACTGCTCGTCGATCGGGATGGGATCGCCGGCCGCTTCCGCCATCAGCTGGACCTGGCACGACCGGTCCATGGTGATGAACCACCACGCCGCCTCGTCGACCGTCTGGCCGACCGTGAGCAGGCCGTGATTGCGCAGGATGCAGGCCTTGGCGCCGCCGAGGGAGTGGGCGATGCGCTTGCCCTCCTCGACGTCGAGCACGACACCGGTGTAGTCGTCGAAGACGGTGTGGTCGCCGTGGAAGGCGCAGGCGTCCTGGGTGAGCGGTGCCAGCGGCTTGCCGAGCGTCGAGAAGGCGCGACCGTAGGGCGAGTGCGTGTGGGCGGCGGCGTTGACGTCGGGCCGCGCCTCGTGGATCTGGCTGTGGATGGCGAACGCCGCGGTGTTCACCGGCCAGTCGCCGTCGACGACCTCGCCCCGGCGGTCGACGAGGATGAGATCGGAGGCCCGGATCTGCCCGAAGCTCATGCCGAGGGGGTTGACCCAGAAGAGGTCGGGGTGCTCGGGATCGCGGCCCGTCAGGTGGCCGGCGAGGCCCTCGTTGAACCCGAAGCGGTCGAACAGCCGGAATGCCGCGGCCATGCGCTGCTTGACGTGCACGCGCTCCTCGTCGGCCGACTCGAACTCGGGGAACTGGTGGGGGCGACGATCGGTCATGGCTGCTCCTCCCGTTGTCCTCAGTATGTAGGGGATGGAGCCGGCGTCAACTCGTCCCACAGCCGCCGGACCTCCCCCGCAGGGTCGTCGACGACCGCGACGTCGCGGTCGAGCAGGCAGGTGGCCCGGCGCTCGGCGTCGTAGGCCGGCCACGGCAGCTCGTCGTGCTCGGGTGAGCCGGTGCGAGCGGCGGTGCACCAGGCCCGCGACGTGCGTCCGGCCAGGCGCTCGGTGCCGTCGTCGATGCCCCCGAGCATCAGCTCCACCCCGCGACGATCGAGGTTGGCGAAGGCGAACGGCACGTCGACGGCGTGGCACGCCCCCAGCACCCCACCGAAGGCGGTGGACGGGTAGTCGAAGCGGTACATCGACACCCGGGGCGCGTGGGCGGCCTGGGCCTCCGCCACGCGGACCGCCGGCATGCGGAACACCCAGTCGGTCATGACCGCACAGAACAGCCCGTCGAGGTCGGCGGTCGGGTGGGCGTCGCGGTAGACGGCGAGGGTGTCGTCGACCCGGTCGGCGCCGACCACGCGCGCCAGGCGGCGCAGCAGGCGTTCGTCGGTCACGGCGCCGTTGCTCCTGGCCTGGAGCTGGAAGAGGTTCCACTCGTCGGCGGTGGTGCCGATGACCAGGTTGATGCCGGCGGCGCTGCCGTCCCGGATGGCGTCGAACGGGGGTCGGGCGATGCGGGTGCCGTCCACGACGGGCTGGAACGCCAGGCGGCCGACGCCCGGGCCGGCGCCGCCGAGCACCTCGGCGTCGACGGTCGCCTGCGCCCGCAGGATTTCGTCGGCCGGCAGGGCCAGGAGGGCGTCGGCGGTGGCGGGGGAGAGGCCGAGCGCTGCGAGGAACCGTTCGGTGACCCAGGCGGCCGTCGAGGTGTCGTGGGCGTGTGCCGCCGCCCCGCTCTGCGCGATGGCGCCCCCGAACAACCCGGCGGCCGCGGGCGTGCCGAGCAACGTGCCGACGCTCATGCCGCCGGCCGACTCGCCGAAGATGGTGACGTTCGCCGGGTCGCCGCCGAAGCCGGCGATGTTGTCGCGCACCCAGTGCAGCGCCTGGATCTGGTCACCGATGCCATTGCTGCCCGAGCCGGCGAAGGCGGGTTCGAGGTGGCCCAGGTGCAGGAAGCCGAGGGCCCCGAGCCGGTAGTTGAGCGTCACCACCACGACGTCGTAGAGCCGCGCCAGATTGGAGCCGTTGTACCAGGGCACGTGCCCCGACCCCGCCACGAACGCCCCGCCGTGGATCCACACCATCACCGGACGGGCGGCGTCGTCGACGGCCGGGGTGTACACGTTGACGACCAGGCAGTCCTCGTCGCCGCCCTCCGCCTGGGCGCCCAGCATCGCCTCCAGGGGCGACGGGTTCTGGTGTGCGGTCGGCCCGAAGGCGCTCGCGTCCCGGACACCGACCCACGGCTCGGTGGGCCGGGAGGGCCCGAACCGCTCCGCTCGGGCGTACGGGATGCCGCGGAACTGCAGGACGCCGTGCTTGCGCAGTCCCTGCACCTTGCCGGCCGTGGTGTCGACGATCACGGCCGCGAGGCTAGTGCGGACTTGACCCGGCGGTCAGGTAGGGCCTTCTCGCGGCCCCCTTGTCCTCAGCCCGGCTCCACCGCGAGTGGGTGCAGGACCTCCGCCCCCACGGGACCCTCGACCAGGTAGGCCGTCAGCTGGTTGTGCCCGATCGCCAGCAGGTGGGGCGGCACCAAGGCCAGCGCCGTGTTGGGCTGGTCGCCGGCCGGCGGCTCGACCACGGTCAGCGCCGCCACCGTGCCACCGAGCGCGTAGGCCACGACCTCCCCCTCGGGCAACCCGGTGCGACCGACGATCTCCAGCAGCGGCGTCTCTTCGGTGCCCTGCTCCTGCAGGTCGCCCAGTTGGTCGACGGTGACAGTGGCCGCGGCCTCGTCGCCGACGGTGAGGTCGGCGATCTCCCGGCCGAACAGGTCGCCGTGCTCCGTACGCCGCCAGATCGCGTCGGGCCCCGTGGCAGGGAGCGCATCGGCGCCCAGCACGTCCTCGAATGCGGCCCGCGCCGTCTCCGCATCGATCTCGATGAAGATCTCGCCCTCCTCGGGGCGGAGGGGGTTGCCCTTCGAGTCGATCATCCGCTTCTCGTCGCCCCGCTCACGCCCCGCCTGCGCCGCCGGCACACCGTCGACCTCCCAGGGCAGGTCGACCCCGAGGACGTCGGCGATCGTCGGCACGATGTCGATCGACCAGGTGTTGCTGTCGTCGATGGCGGCCCCGGTCTGCCCCGGCGCTTTGACGAACAACGGCGTCCAGGCGATCTCGCCGAGGTTGGCCGCCGACAGGAATCGCGGCGGTTCGTTGGGTAGGAACGCCTCGCCGTGATCGGCGGTCACGACGACGAGCGCCTCGTCGAGGACGCCCGTCGCCTCCAGCCCGTCGAGCAACTGCCCCAGCAACCGGTCGGCCGCCTGGGTCTGCAGCAGGTGGCGCTGCCGGCCGACCGGAATGCCCGTCTCGGTCCAGGCGAACGCGAACGTGCCCGTCGGTACCCACGCGGCCCGGTAGAGGCTGCCGTCTGCGCTGAAGGTCCAGGGCCCGTGAGGCAGCATGGTGTGGTAGAAGACCAGGTCCGGGCGGCCCTCCGGGCTCGTGTCCAGCTCCCCGATCCACCGCTCGGCCTCGGCGTAGCGCTCCTCCTCCAACACCCCCGGAAGCTCCACGTCGCCCGAGGCTGCCGGGGCGGGCTCGCCCCAGAGCGTCGCCGCGTCGCCGAGCAGCACGCCGAGGCCGGGGGAGCCCGTGTTGCCGCACAGCTCGTCGGGGCACAGCCGGGTGGAGAGCTCCCTCACCTGCGGGTCGTAGGCCCCGCCCAGCCAGGTGAAGAGGTTCTCGGGGTCGGGCTCGACGTAGCCCGGCTGGGTGGAGTCCGGCAAGCGGCCGGTGAGGATCGCCGGCACCGCTTGGCCGGTGAAGGCCGCCACCGTGGTGTTGTTGCGGTACCAGGTGGAGGTCGCCGCCAGCCGCCCGAAGTTGGGGAACTGCTCCCCGTCGATGCGGCCCGTGCCGTCCAGCAGCGACGCCGTCGGCAGCGCGTCGAAGACCACGACGACGACGGTGGGCGCATCGCTGCCCAGCTCGGCGGCCACACCGGCCGCCACCTCGTCGTCGAGCCGGGGACCGTCGCCCCGGACCAGGCTCGACACGGGGGACAGGAACAGGAACTGGCCGAGGAAGATCAGCGACGCCACGCCCGTGTAGCGGAGGAACGTCCCCGCCAGTGGCACCACCGCCCGAACGAGCGCGACGACCACCCCCAGCAGCGCCGCCGCCACGATCAGTCGCATGGTTCCCGGGGGCCAGCCGGTCAGGTCCTGGCCCAACCGCCACGCCGCCAATCCGCCGAGGCCGCCCACCAGCACCAGGTGTGCCCAGCGCCGCCCCGTGGTGCCGAGGATCCGGCTCGCCAGACCCACGAGGGCGAACGCCAGTGCCGGCCCCAGGGCAACGACCACGCCGAACTGCACGATCGCCGGGGCGTCGGCCCCCCGGGCGACGAACGTCTCGGGGGAGCGGCCGAAGCTGTCGAGCACGGGTCGGCTGAAGGCGAAGGCCGTCAGGGCGGCCAGCTCCAGGGCCAGCCCCGCCTCCTGGCGCACACCACGCCAACGCGCCGAGCGGTCCCGGCCGGCCGCCTCGGGCTCGCCGCCCGGCCCCGCGCCGTCCCCGCTCGTCACGCGCTCGCTCAGCAACACGTCAACGCTAGCCCGAGGCTTGGCGGGGGTCGGTGCACCGTCGCATTCTGGGCGGCTTCGGCGAGCCCAGCGGGGGTCGGTGCACCGTCGCATTCTGGGCGGCTTCGGCGAGCCCAGCGGGCGTCGCCGGACCGCCTAGAATGCGTGTTCTGTCAAGTAGCCCCCTCCAGGCTTCTGTCAAGTAGTGCCTTCCGAGAAGGGGCGCTGCTCCACCACGGGCCGGGCGGCTGCCAGCAGCCAGTCCACTGCGTCGCGGTAGTCCGTCGGTGTCGGGTCGTCGGCGAGGTCCTGGTCGACGTCCTCGACCGCCGCCTCGAGCACGTAGAGCCGGTCGTAGAGCTCGTCGAGCTCCCGCCGGGCGACGACCAACTCGTGCTCGCTGAGGCCCACCTCCGCCGCCCTCCTGCGGGCCTGGTAGTCGAGCTGGCGGCAGCTCTGCTTGCAGAACTCCCGCCGACGGCCCGGTCCCGCCCGCGCTGGCAGGCTGCGGCCGCACCAGCGGCACCGTCTCCCCTGCCCTGATTCCGTGAATTGACGCAATCGCCGCTCGACGGCCATGGCGCCGATGGTCGCAGCCTCCGCGCCGCAGGCCGCGGATGGGGTCTGCACACGCACCAGGGTGTGTTATCATAACGCCATGCCTCCGTACCGGGCCGCCCGCGAACGCCTCGGTCTCACCCAGAGCGACGTCGCCGCGCTGGCCGGCGTCACCCAGCCCGCGATCGCCGCCTACGAGGCGGGGCGCCGCCGGCCGACGGGCCGTGCCGACTTCGTCATGAACGGCATGGTGATCGTGATCGACGGCCCGACCATGACCTTCCCCGATGAACGCCGGGGAACGGTCGAGCTCCCCGGCGAGCGTTGGCAACCGATCGTTCCACGGGATGCCGTCGTCCGACTGCCGACCCGCCTCGACTGGTCGCGACCGCGTAACCCCCAGCGCAACCTCGCCGAGCGGCGGATTCGGGCCAGCACATATGCCCAGGTGCTCGACGAGGGCACGCCGGCCGACATCCGGTTCTGGATCGACCCCGATGCCCTGGTGGAGCTCTGGCCCGACGTGCCGGTGGCCCGTCGCATCCGCCCCGCCGTCGCCGCGCTCGTCGAACGGCTCAAGGACGATCCGTGCGCGGCCTGACCCGTCTGCAGGAGCGCATCACCAGGACGGTGCTCGCAGCGACGGCTCCCCACGGGTTCGCCCTGGCGGGCGGGGCGGGGCTCGTCGCCGCTGGGCTGTCTCGGCGGGCCACC
Source organism: Acidimicrobiales bacterium (assembly GCA_050744525.1). Taxonomy (GTDB): domain Bacteria; phylum Actinomycetota; class Acidimicrobiia; order Acidimicrobiales; family VFJN01; genus DASQUK01. The sequence continues at coordinate 9,709 of JBOGHG010000053.1, forward strand.
GAGGACATCGACGCCTTCTCGGCTGTCACCGACGTGCGCGAGGCGGCCGAGGCGGCGGTCGCCGCCCTCGAGGCCGACGGCCTGGCGGTCACACGCGATCGGTTCGAGCCGTCGCTCGTCCGGCTCATCGTGACCGCGGGGACCGTCCGGCGCCGGCGCCAGGTCCGGGTCGAGCTCGGCCGCGACCGGATCGAATGGCCGCCCACGGCGACCCGCCTTGGCGCGGTCCTCTCGTCTAGGGAGTTGGCCGCCAACAAGGTGCTGGCCCTCTTCTCCCGCATCAGGCCTCGGGACCTGTGCGACATCGCCATCTTGTCCACCGGCTGCGACCTGGAGCAGGTCCTGCTCGACGCCACGGTCAAGGACCCCGGCTTCTCTCGTCCGATCCTGGCGGAGATGACCCGCATGGTTCTCGTCGAGCCCGACGACCTGTGGCCGGCGAACATCGACCTCGACACAGTGCGGGCGTTCGGCCAGCGGTTCGTCAAGGCGCTCGAGGACGGCGACGACCTCCACGGGCTGATGGCGGACGGCCCGATCTGGTCGAACGCCTAGTCCCGCCAGCGCCAGGCGACCGAAGTCCGCGGGACCGGCTATGCCAGACTCGGCGCCGATGCAGCCGACCGTGTCACCACCGCCGGCGCCGCCGGCCGCAGCGATCCTCCGTGCGGCCGGCCTCACCATGACCTATCCCGGTGGGACCACGGCGCTGGCGGGGCTCACGGTCGACGTGCCGCCGGGATCGGTGGGGCTCGTGGGCGCGAACGGCGCCGGCAAGACCACGTTGTTCCGGCTCATGCTCGGCCTGATGGAGCCCACGGCCGGGTCACTCGAGGTCACCGGTCGGCCCGTGTCGTCCGATCCCGTGGGCATCCGGAGCCGCCTCGGGTACATGCCCGAGCACGATTGCCTGCCGCTCGACCAGACGGCCGCCGACATCGTGGCGACGTTCGGGGAGCTGGCCGGCCTCCCGGCGCGGGCGGCGCGGCAACGGGCGTCCGACATGCTCGACCTGGTGGGCCTCGACGAGGCCCGCTTCCGGCCCGTGGGCGGGTTCTCGACCGGCATGCGGCAGCGCACCAAGTTGGCCCAGGCGCTCGTGGCCGATCCCGAGCTGGTGCTGCTCGACGAGCCCACGGCCGGCCTCGACCCGCTGGGCCGCGAGGACATGCTCGAACTGGTCGGCCGGCTGGCGGGGTTCGGCATATCCGCCATCCTGGCCACCCATCTGCTCGACGACGTGCAGCGCGTCTGCCAGCACGTCGTGATGATCGACCACGGCCGGCTGGTGCTGGCGGGCCCGATCGACACGCTGATGCAGACCACCGGGGTCATGCGGGTCGAGGTCGGCGGGAGACCCGCTAGCGGGCAGGCGCTCGCCGACGCGCTGGCGGCGCGGCACATCGGGGCCGGGCTGGTGGACGAGCACACCGTCGAGGTGGACACGAGCCAGCACGGCGACGCCGCCTTCGACGCCGTGCGCGACCTGACGGCGGAGCTGGGGCTGCGCCTGTACTCGCTGTCGACCCGCCACCGCTCGCTCGACGACGTCTTCATGCAGGAGGCACGTCGTTGACGGTGGTGCCGCCGGCCCTGTCGGGCGCGGTGTACGACCGCGGCTACCGGCCCTACGAGGGCCTCCGCGGCGGACGCCGCGAGGCAACGTTCGCCCTGTGGCGGCTATCTGTGCGGCGCGCCCTCGGCCTGCGGCGCTCGTGGCGCCAGAAGGTGTTTCCCTGGAGCCTCCTGGCGATCGCCACCGTCCCTGCGGTCGTCAACGTGGGGATCGGCTATGCCGCCAAGCAGAGCCCGGCCGACTTCCGGGACTTCTCGTTCATCTCCTACCGGGAGTACGTCGGCGTGTCCACGGCGCTCCTGCTGTTCGTGGCGTTGACGGCGCCGGACGTCGTCTGTCCCGACCGCAGCCAGCGGGTGCTGCCGTTGTTGTTCTCCCGGCCGTTGACCGGCGTCGACTACGTCGTGGCCAAGGTGGGCGCCATCGCCGCCATCGTGTTCGGTTTCGGGTTCCTGCCCCAGGTCGTGCTGTTCGTGGGCCAGATGTTCGTGACAAGGGATGGCGCGCTCGACTACTTCACGGACCACGCCGAGGTGCTGTGGCAGGTGCCGGCGTCGCTGGCCGTGCTGGCGGTCTACTACGCCGCGGTCGGCGTGGCCCTGGCCTCGCTCACCGACAGGCGGATCGTCGGCGGCGTGGCCATCCTCGGCGTCGCGCTGGTCACGTCGGGGGTCGCGTCGATCTTCGAAGCCTCCGCCGACGACGGGACGGCGCTGGCGGTGGTCAACGTGTTGGCCCTGCCGCTCGCGGTCCGGGACCTGATCTTCCTGGGTCACGTCAGCGACGACTCTGGCCTGTCCGGTGTGTCGGGCGGCGGCGTCCTGGCCGTGACCGCCTACCTGGTCGTGCTCCTCAGCGCCGTGGCGGTGCTGCTGCACCGCTACCGCGAGGTGGACCTGTGACGGCGGCGCCCGAGCCCACGGAGGCGGGTACGCCGGCCCCGGCCTCGGGCCGAGTCGAGATGATCCCGCCGCCACCCCCGCCCCCTCCCCCACCGCCTCCGCCCGTCCCGCTCGATCCGGCCTTCGTCAGTGACGCCACGGTGGCTGTCCGCGGTGCCAGCGTGTGGTTCGGCCACAAGGTGGCGCTCACGGACCTGTCGTGCTCGTTCGGCCCGGGGGTGACCGGGCTCCTCGGGCCCAACGGGGCCGGCAAGACCACGCTGATGCGGGCCATCGTCGGCCTGCTCCGGCCCAACGAGGGCGCCGTGGCGGTGCTCGAGCGCGATCCCCGCACCGCCCGGGACGTCCAACGCGCCATCGCGTTGGTGCCGGAGGACGAGGCCGTGCCGCCCGCCCTCAGCGCCCGCCAGCTCGTGCGCTACGCGGCGGCGCTGCACCGGGTCGGCGATCGTGGCCTGCCCGACCGATGCCTGGGCACCGTCGGGCTCCTGGACGTCGCCGACCGCAAGGTGCGCGGTTTCAGCAAGGGCATGCGCCAGCGCGCCAAGATCGCCGCCGCCCTGGTCACCGAGCCCCGGATCCTGGTCCTCGACGAGCCCCTCAACGGCGCCGACCCGATGCAGCGTGTGGCGCTGATCGGCCTCTTCCAGACCCTGGGCGGCCAGGGCCGCACGGTCATCGTCAGCTCGCACGTGCTGCACGAGGTCGAGCGGCTGGCGGGCCGGCAGATCGTGATCATCCGCGGCCGCCTGGCCGCCGCCGGTGATCATCGGGCCATCCGCGACGCCCTCGCCGACCGGCCCCGATCGGTGCTGGTGCGCACCCCCGAGGCTCGCAGCCTCGCCCGCCACCTCGTAGCGCTGGATGCCGTGCGGGGCGTGACCGTCGACGGCAACACGGTCGTGGTGTCGTCGCCGCGGGCCGGGGAGCTGGCCGAGCGGTTGCCGGCGGCGGCCCGCGACGCGGGTGCCCGCCTGCACGAGGTGCGTCCCCTCGACGACTCGCTGGAGAGCGTCTTCCGGGAGCTGCTCCGATGAGTCCGATGAGCGGGCACCGGTGAGCGGGTCGACGGCCACCGGCGTCGCCGTGGCGGGATCGACCGGACGGCGGCTGCCGAGCCCGTTCACGGCGCTCGTCGGCTACACCCTGCGGGCTTGCCTGCCGGTCCGGCGCTGGTTCGGCGTGGTGCTGCCCTGCGCGGGTGCGGTGCTGTTCGGCTGGCTCTCGGCCAGCGATTCGCGCAGCGCCGAGGCGGCGTTCGGAGATGTCGCCGAGATCGGCCTGTTCGGACTTGTGCTCCCGCTGACCTGCCTGGTCATCGGGGACGCCGTGCTCGGGGCCGACATCCGGGCGGGGACGTTCCCGCTCACGTGGCTGTCGCCGGTCGGGTTCGGCACCATCGTCGCCGCACGGTGGCTCGGTGGCTGGATCGTGGCGCTCGTCAGCCTGGTGCCGGCCCTGGTCCTGGCGACCGTGGTGGCCGGCATACCCGGGGGTGCGGCGGCCATGGCGATCGCCGGCGCCGCCGGTTCGGCCGCCTACATCGGGCTGTTCGTCATGATCGGCGCCGCCGCGCGCCGCGCCGCGGTGTGGGCCCTGGCGGTGGTGTTCCTGGGGGAACGCCTGTTGGGGGGCGTGCTGTCCGGCATCGCCCAGATCTCGCCGATGTGGGAGTCGCAGCAGGTCTACGCCGGGCTCGCCGGCGACCACGGGGGCGCGCTGCTGCTGCGCGACGGCACCCCCAACGGCTGGGGCGCGGTCGTGCGGCTGGCGATCGTGGCGATCGTGACGCTGGCGGTGGCGTCGTGGCGGGTCCGCCACCCGAAGCCCACGGGCGGTGACGAGTGACCGGACCCGGCTGTCCGAGGTACCGGTCGGCGGCGGGCGTCCGGTAGCCTGCGGGGCCCCCTCGGGGCGACCGTGTGACCGGGAAGCGCCAAAGACCACCGACCCTCTGGAGCATGCCGTGACCGACCAAGTCAGCCTCCCCGGGGCGTTCCCGGACCGCCACATCGGCATCTCGGCGGCCGACGCCGAACGCATGCTCGCGCTGTTGGGGCTGGCCTCCCTCGACGACCTGATCGACCAGGCGGTACCGGCGACCATCCGTGACGGCAAGCCGCTGGCGCTCGACGAGGCCATCAGCGAGCCCCAGGCCCTGGCCCATCTGCGCCGGCTGGCCGACCGCAACGCGGTGGCTACGTCGCTCATCGGCCAGGGTTACTACGGCACGCACACGCCCGGGGTGATCCTGCGCAACGTGCTGGAGAACCCGGCCTGGTACACGGCGTACACGCCCTACCAGCCGGAGATCAGCCAGGGCCGGCTCGAGGCGCTGCTCAACTTCCAGACCATGGTCTGCGACCTCACGGGCCTCGAGATCGCCAACGCCTCGATGCTCGACGAGGGCACCGCGGCCGCCGAGGCCATGACGCTGTGCCGCCGGTCGTCCCGTCATGCCGGCGGTGTGTTCTTCGTCGACGCCGAATGCCACCCGCAGAGCATCGCGGTGGTGGCCACCCGGGCCGAACCCCTGGGCATCGACGTGGTGGTGGGCGATCCCTCCGCCGACCTGTCCCCGGCCGACGCGTTCGGCGTGCTGCTGCAGCACCCGGGCACGTCCGGTGTGGTGCGCGACCTGCGGGCGGTCATCGAGGCCGTCCATGCCGCGGGCGGCCTGGCCGCCGTGGCCACCGACCTGCTCGCCTGCACGCTGCTGGTCCCGCCCGGCGAGCTGGGGGCCGACGTCGCCGTGGGCTCGGCCCAGCGGTTCGGCGTCCCCATGGGCTTCGGCGGGCCCCACGCCGGCTTCCTGGCCACCCGCGACGCCCACCGGCGGTCGCTGCCCGGCCGCCTGGTGGGCGTGTCCATCGACGCCGCCGGACGCCCCGCCCACCGGCTGGCCCTGCAGACCCGCGAGCAGCACATCCGCCGCGAGAGGGCCACCTCCAACATCTGCACCGCCCAGGTGCTGTTGGCGGTGATGGCGTCGATGTACGCCGTCTACCACGGGCCCGAGGGGCTGAAGGCGATCGCCGAGCGGGTGCACATCGGCACGACCGGGCTTGCTCTCGGCCTGCGGGAGGCCGGCTACATGCTGGTGAACGACACCTGGTTCGACACGCTCACCGTGCGGGCTCCCGGGCAGGCCGCCGAGATCTGCGAGCGAGCGCGTGAGCGGCGCCTGAACCTGCGCCGCGTGGATGCCGACACGATCGCCCTGTCGCTCGACGAGACGACGACACCCGACGTGATGGGAAAGCTCACCGAGGTGTTCGGGCTCGAGGGTGGGTGGCTGGCGTTCATGCCAGGCGAGGGCGTCCCCGCGGGCGAGCGCCGGACGAGCGAGTACCTCACGCACCCCGTCTTCCACCAGCACCGCAGCGAGACCGAGATGCTGCGCTACCTGCGTCGGCTGGCCGCCAAGGACGTGGCGCTGGACCGGGCGATGATCCCGCTGGGCTCGTGCACGATGAAGCTCAACGCCACCACCGAGATGGAGCCGGTGACCTGGCCCGAGTTCGCCGACATCCATCCGTTCGCCCCCCTCGACCAGGCCGAGGGCTACGTGGAGCTGATCCACGAGCTCGAGGCCATGCTCGGCGAGATGACCGGCTACGACGCCGTGTCGCTGCAGCCCAACGCGGGCTCGCAGGGTGAGCTGGCCGGGCTGCTCGCCATCCGCGCCTATCACCGCAGCCGCGGCGACGTGCAGCGCGACGTCTGCCTGATCCCGTCGTCGGCGCATGGCACCAACGCGGCGTCGGCCGCGATGGCCGGCATGCGGGTGGTCGTGGTCGCGTGCGACGACCACGGCAACGTCGACGTCGACGACTTCCGGTCCAGGGCCGCCGAGCACGGCGAGCGGCTCGCCGCACTCATGGTCACGTATCCCTCGACCCACGGCGTCTTCGAGTCGCGGATCACCGAGATCTGCGACGTGGTGCACGAGCACGGCGGCCAGGTCTACGTCGACGGCGCCAACCTCAACGCCCTCGTGGGCGTGGCCCGGCCCGGGTGGTTTGGCGGCGACGTCAGCCACCTCAACCTGCACAAGACGTTCTGCATCCCGCACGGCGGCGGTGGGCCGGGCGTGGGGCCGGTGGCGGCGCGGGCCCACCTGGCGCCGTTCCTGCCCAACCATCCGGCGGCGACGGGGGCGGGGCCGGCGACCGGGCCGGGCCCGGTGTCCGCCGCGCCCTGGGGGTCCGCCGGGATCCTGCCCATCAGCTACACCTACGCCAAGCTCATGGGGGCCGACGGCCTGCGCCGGGCCACCGAGGTGGCCATCCTCGGCGCCAACTACATCGCCGCCCGCCTCGCCGACCACTATCCCGTGCTCTACACGGGCGAGCACGGCCGGGTGGCGCACGAGTGCGTCGTCGACGTGCGCGGCATCACCCGGGACACCGGGGTCACGGTCGACGACGTGGCCAAGCGCCTGATCGACTACGGGTTCCACGCCCCGACCATGAGCTTCCCGGTGGCGGGCACGCTGATGATCGAGCCCACCGAATCGGAGTCACTGGCCGAGATCGACCGGTTCTGCGAGGCCATGATCGCCATCAAGCGCGAGATCGACCGGGTGGCCGGCGGCGAGTGGCCGCTGGCCGACAGCCCGCTGCGCCACGCCCCTCACACCGCCGAGGACCTGCTGGTCGGCGACTGGGATCGGCCCTACTCCCGGGAACAGGCTGCGTACCCGGTGCCGGGGCTGCGCCTGGCCAAGTACTGGCCGCCCGTGAGCCGCATCGACGGCGGCTACGGCGACCGCCACCTCGTGTGCGCCTGTCCCCCGCCCGGGTAGCTCCAACGCGGTTGAGCCCCCTGGGTCACTGATCGTCATCTTTCGATGACTTTTCAGCGGCTCAGGGAGCTCATTCGTGACCGTACTCCCGTCCCGATGGCTTGGGAAGGGGCGATCTGTCCTTCGCCGACAGCTCGATCCGGTCATCCCGCCAGCTCGGCGATCTGGTGCAGGAGCGGGCTGGGCCCGGAGACCAGCAGCGTCGTCACGCAGGTGGAGCGCCACCTCTCGAGGTCGTCCCGGATCTTGGCGGGCGGGCCCACCAGGTAGACGTCCTCGACCATGGGTGTGGTCACGGCAGCGGCCGCATCGGCCTTGCGCCCGTCGAGGTACGCCGCCTGGATCTTCTCGCACTCGGCCTCGTAGCCCAGCCGCACGAACACGTCCTTGTGGAAGTTGCGGTCGCGGGCGCCCATGCCGCCGATGTACAGGGCCAGGTTGGGCCGCAGGAAGTCGGCGCAGGCCTCGACGTCGTCACCGGGCACGACCGCGACGACGCAGGCGACCTCGAAGTCGTCGGCCGTGCGCCGGGACCCGGGGCGGGCGAACCCGTCGGCGAGCGCGGCGCGGTAGAAGCCGTCGGCCTTGGGTGAGAAGAACATCGGCAGCCAGCCGTCGCCGATCTCTGCGGCCAGGGCCACGTTCATCGGTCCCTCGGCACCGAGGTAGATGGGGATGTCGGCGCGGAGCGGGCGCACGATCGAGCGGAGCGGCTTGCCCAGCCCGGTGCCGCCGGGGATCGGCATCGAGTAGTGCTCACCGTGGTATTCGACCGGCTGGTCGCGGGCGACGATCCGGCGCACGATGTCGACGTACTCGCGGGTGCGGGCGAGGGGCTTGGCGTAGTCCTGCCCGTACCAACCCTCGACCACCTGTGGTCCCGAGGCCCCGAGCCCGAGGATGAACCGGCCGCCCGAGAGGTGGTCGAGGGTGATGGCGGTCATGGCCGTCGACGCCGGCGTGCGGGCCGAGATCTGGGTGATGGACGTGCCCAGCTTCATTCGTCGGGTCGCCGCGCCCCACCACGCGAGCGGCGTGAAGCAGTCGGACCCGTAGGCCTCGGCCGTCCACATGGACTCGAAGCCGAGCGCCTCGGCGGTGGTGATCTGGTCGACGGCGCCGGGCGGGGGCCCGCTCGGCGGCCAGTAGCCGACGACCAGGCCCAGCTTCACCCGGCCTTGCCCACCCGCAGCTCGTTGGCGTCGGACGCGCCGTTGTTGTCGCCGGCCGCGTCCTCGGCGTCGTCCTCGACGGCCTCCTGCGCATCCTCGACCTTGTCGGCGGCCTCCTCGACCGCCTCCTGCTGCTCGCTCGGCAGAGTGCCGAGGCCGGCCAGACCGGACAGCATCTCGCGCAGCTGGGTCAGCTGGTTGGTCACGGCGTCGCGCTGCCGGGTGAGCTCGGCCACCTCGCGCTCGGCGGTCTGCTTGGTGACCTCGGCGTGGGTCTTGGCGTCGAACACCAGCTGATCGGCCTCGGACTTGGCGTCGGCCACGGTCCGGTCGGCGAAGGCCTTGGACTTGTCGATGATGTCGGCGGCGTCGGCCTCGCTGTTGCGCCGGCGTTGGTCGGCGGCCTGCTCGGTGTCCTTGGCGCGGGCGTCGGCCACCTTGGCGCGCTGCTCGGCCTCGGCCACCAGCTTCTGCGTGGCGGCGACGGCAGAATCGTGCCGCTGGCTCTCCTCGCGCTCCGAGCGCTCGCGGCGCTCGGCCAGCTCGAGCTCGAGCGCCTGCAGCTCGGCCTCGCGCTTCTCCTTGGCCTTGGTGAGCAGCTTGGACGCCGCCGCCCGCTTCTCCTCGGCCTCCCGGGACGCCACGTTGCGCAGCTCGATGATCTCGCGCTCGGCGGTGGCGCGGAGCGTGGCGATCTCGCGCTCGGCGGTGGCCCGGTGCTCCGCGACCTCGTGGTCGGTGACGGTGCGGAGCTGGCTGGTCTCGCGTTCGGCCTCCGCCCGCAGGCCTTCGGCCTCCCGCTTGGCCGCCGCCCGGCCCTCGTTGGCCTCGCGCTCGGCGGAGTCGCGGGTGGCCTTGGCTTCGCGTTCGGCGGCGGTCTTGACGGCGGTGGCCACGGCCCGTGCCTTCTCGACCACCTCCTTGGATTCGAGGTGGGCGGCGGCGATCAGCTTTTCGGCCTCGCGCTTGGATTCGTCACGGTGCTCGTTGGCCTGCTCCTCGGCCAGCCGCAAAAGCTGCTCGACCCGCGTGCCCAGCCCCGAAAGCGTGGGTTGGGCCGTCTCGTCGAGCTGCTTGGCCTGTTCGGCGACTTTGCGTTCGAGCTCGTTGATGCGATCTCGAGCGTCGGTGGTGCCCGTCTTGGCCTTCGTGGCTGCGTTGGTGATCTCCTCGATGCGAGCCTGCAGCCGCTCTATGAACATGTCGACCTGTGTGCGTTCGTAACCCCTGAGAACGATGGTGAAGTCAGGGGTGCCGGCGCTGTCGGTCGTCGGCGAAGTGGTGGTCCCCATGACGACCCATCATGGCACGCCTGGCACGGGCTGGTGGCCGTGTGGCGCCGGGGGGGTCGGGGCGGGACGAGACCGCCCGGTAGGTTGCCTGGCGGTGTCGACCGTCGACGACCAGCCGTCCGAGGCTGCGGCCGGTGAGCCCGAGGCCACCGGCGCCGTGCTGGCCGCCCTGTCGGCCGCCATGCGGGCGGTGACGCTCGGGTCGTCACCGGACCGGGTGCTGCACCAGCTGGCGGAGAGCGCACGCGACCTCGTCGGTGCCCGCTACGCCGCCATCGGCCTGCCGGAGCCGGAGGGCGACGAATTCGCCCGCTTCGTCACGGTTGGGATGAGCGACGAGCTCATCGAGCAGCTGGGACCGCTGCCCCGCACCCACGGGCTGCTCGACGCCATGCTCACGGATCCGT
>JBOGHG010000054.1:0-19857 GCA_050744525.1 Acidimicrobiales bacterium
GGCGGGGGCCGCTCGGACAGCGCCGCGGTCACGGGCAGCCGCGCCACCGCCCGGGCCGGCCACCACGACGCCGCGGTCGCCGTGAACACGGCCAGCAGCATCCCCGCCGCGATCAGCCACCAGGGCACGTCGAAGCGGTCGATGCGGTGTCCCGCCGCCGGCTCGACCGCGGGGGCCAGCGCCACCCAGGCCAGCAGCCCGGCACCGGTGCCGACCAGCGCGGCGACGGCGCCCACCGCTGCACCGTTGGCCACCATGACCAGCCGCAGGTGCTTGTCGGTCGCACCCGTCGCCGCCAGCAGCCCGATCTGTCGCTGGCGGCGTTGGGCCATGACCACGAACCCGGCGGCGGCCACGAGCGCGACGAGCAGCAGCACGACGGTCGCGACCAGGTACACGATGAGGGCGGCCGTGCCCTTCTCGTTCGGTCCGTAGTTGCGTTCCTCGACGAACGAGTCGGCGGCGCTGCCGCTCTGGGGCCGTGCCCGGATCCGCTCGTCGGTCGTGTCGACCAGGACCTCCACCGTCTCCGGCGTGATCGGCGCCGCGGGCGCCGCCAGGGCGAACTCGTCCCCGAGGTTCTCGGGGTTCTCGACGACGCCGACGACTGTCCACGGGCGGCCGTCGAAGTCGACGGTCGAGCCGATCTCCGCGCCGAACGTCTCGGCCACGTCGTCGGTGATCGCGATCTCGTCGTCGGACGTGGGGAACCGGCCGTCGCGCAGGTCCAGCAGCGACGAGCCGTACGGGCCGCCGGGATCCTGCGCCCGGACCTCGAGGCGGTCGGCCGACCCGGGCACGGCGACCGCCGCGGTCCGGATCTGCTCCGTCGTGTCGAACCACGCCTCGATGGCGTCGACCTCGACCGCCAGCTCGTCGGGGTCGCCCGCCGCGACGACTAGGCGGTGACTCGCGGCACCGAAGCCGGCGTCGCCCGATGGCGCCATGTTGTAGGCGGCCGACGCGGCGGCGACCGTCACGGCCACGGCAACCGTGACGAGCGTGAGCACCAGCACCTGTTGCCGCCACTCCCACCGGAACAGCCGCCACGACCAGCGCACGACGGCACGGCGCGCGGCCACACCGCCCCCGCCGCCGTCGGCTCGGCCTCGGGATCTCACGCCTGCGTACCCGAGGCGAGCAGCGACTCCGGGCCCTCGGGGGGCGCCGTCTGGTCGACCACGCGCCCGTCGCGCAGGAAGACGATGCGGTCGGCCCACGCGGCGAGTTGCGCCTCGTGGGTGACGACCACCCCCGCCACGCCCCGGTGGCAGGCGGCGCGCAGCAAGCGCATGACACCTTCACCGTTCACGGTGTCGAGGGCGCCGGTGGGCTCGTCGGCCAGCATCAGCCGCCGGTCGCCGACCACCGCCCGGGCGATTGCCACGCGCTGGCGCTCGCCGCCCGAGAGGTCGTCGGGATAGCTCTCGGCCCGGTCGGCGAGCCCGAGCTCGTCGAGCGCGGCCAGCGCGACCTGGCGGGCGGCCCGGGCGGCGGTGCCGTCGAGCTCGAGCGGCAGCGCGACGTTCTCGGCGGCGGTCAGGCCCGCCAGCAGGTTGAAGTCCTGGAACACGTAGCCGATCGTGCGGCGGCGCAGGCGCGCGCGGTCGTTGCGCGCCAGGCCCGCCACGGGCTCACCGGCGATCGTGACCTCGCCGCTCGTCGGTTCCTCGAGGGTGCCGGCGATCGTGAGCAGCGTGCTCTTGCCCGACCCGCTCGGGCCCATGATCGCCACCAGCTCGCCCCGGTCGACCGTGAGGTCGACCCCGTCGAGGGCACGCACTGTCGCGGCGCCCGAGCCGTAGGTCTTCGAGACCTGATCGATGTGCAGGATGCGGTCGGTCATGGCCGCACCCCCAGCTTGCGGGCCAACCGCCGCGGCATCGTCGGGAGGCGCGGTGGCGCACCCGGGGAGGTGGATGCGGCTGTGGCGGTGGCGGGTTCACGGGCCGGATGGCCGGCGAGGCGCGTGTCGGCGGCATCGAGCCATCGGACGATTGCCTCGAGGCGGAAGATCTGCGCGTCGACCACGACGGCGAGCGGCACGTCGTGTTCGGGCGTCTCGCCCTTCAGTCGCGTGTACCGCTGCATCGCCTCGATGACGTGCCGGCGGTGGGTCTGGATCACGTCATGGACGTCGACACCGGGCACTCGCAGCGCGACCAGGACCTTGATGACCAGCTCGTCGCGGGGTGGCTCCCACGTGTCGGGGGGTGTCCGCAACCACTGGTCGAGCTCACGCCTCCCCTCGGCCGTGAGGCGGTAGCCCTTCTGCGGGCCGTCGCCCTCGGGGTCCTCGGATCCGACGAGTCCGTCGCGCTCGAGCCGCTGCAGGGTGGTGTACACCTGCCCGACGTTGAGCGGCCACAGCTCCCCGGTGCCCGACTCGAACTCCTGTCGGAGCTGGAGCCCATACTTGGGCCCCTCGCTCAGCAGGGCCAACAGTGCGTGACGCACGCTCATCCGGCACCTCCAGCGTGGTGGTCCGCGCTAAGAATACGTCGTAGTATACTCGGTATTGTCTTCCGGTCCACCCCCCCAAGGAGTTGCGTCCAGAGCCCCGTCGTGGCGCCGACCGAAACTCCCGTGCCCGCTCCATCGGCGGGCCGCTAGAACCACGCCGTGACCGCGGCGGACCCAACACAGGTCGACGGTGGGCCCACGGCCGGGGTCTCGTCGACGTTTCAACGGCAGATGGGGCTGGCACGCGACGCCTCGGCGCCAGGCCGGTACCTGGTCGACGTCGACCCGCGCTGGAACTGCCCGGTCGTCCCGCAGGGCGGGATCATGGCGGCGATCGCCGCCATGGCGATGGCGGCCGAGCTGGCGCACCCCGACCAACGCCTGCGGTCGCTGACCACCGTCTTCGCCGGCCGGGTGCCCGCCGGCCCGGTCACCGTCGACGTGTCGGTGCTGCGGCGGGGCAGATCGATGTCGCAGGCACTGGCGCAGGTGCGCGCCCCCGGCGGCGAGGTGGGGCACACCAGCGTGGCAGTGTTCGGGCGGTCGCGGCCCGGATTCGAGTTCACCGACCTGCACATGCCCGACGTGCCGCCGCCCCAGGAGTGCCCGTCGTTCCGGGATCCGCTGCCGCCCGGGGCGGGCGATTTCGAGCGCCGGCCGCCGTTCGCGTTCTGGGAGAACGTCGAGGGCCGCCCCGCCCTGGGCCACGCGCCCTGGGAGGACTACGTGCCCACCAGCTCCGACTGCGCCCACTGGTACCGCTTCGACGAGCCACCCATGCTGCCGGACGGCACCCTGGACCCGTTCGCCGTCGTGGCCCTGTGCGATCTGATGCCGTCATCGGTCGGTGAACGCATGGGCCCGGGGCAGCCCATGTGGTTACCGCCCAGCGCCGATCTGACCGTCCACGTCCTCGGCGAGGCGCACTCGGAGTGGCTGCTGGCCCACCTGCGTGCCCGCCGGGCGAGCGAGGGCTACGCGTCGGTGGAGACGGCGATGTGGGACCAGACCGGCCAGTTGGTGGCCCATGCCGCCCAGGTCATGTTCCTCAGCTTCCCCGAAGGGCCCCCGACCCCTGAGCAGCGCGTCCCCTTCGACCAGAGGAGCTGACGACGCAGCCGGGGCCGGCTGCCGTGGCATCCTGGCGGCGATGGCGGACCTGACGCTGGGGAGCTTCAACCTTCACATGGGGCGGGGCAGCGGGGGCCACGCGGCGCCCTTCTACGACGTGGTGACCGCCTGCAAGGAGGTCGACACCGACGTCCTTGTGCTGCAGGAGGCATGGGTCCCGGACGACGAGGAGGGCGACGTCCTGGCGGTGGCCTCGGCCCTCGGCTACCAGGTGGCCGCCACCTTTACCGTGGCCCGCGCCGAGTGCCATGACCGGGTGCGCCTGATCGCCCGCTCGGGCGACGCCGGTGACGGCGACTGGCAGGTCGCGGTGCTGTCGCGCCTGCCCGTGGTGGACAGCCTGGTCCTCCCCCTGGGACCGCAGCTGCCGCGGGACCCGGGTCGCCGGGCGCTGCTCGCCGTCACCGTCGCGGTGGGCGGCGGGTCGTTCACCGTGTGTGGCACCCACCTGCCGGTGCCCAAGGACCCGGTGTGGCGCCTCGCCCCGTCACTCCGGCGGGGGCTCCCGCCCCCCGAGCGGCCGGCGGCCCTGGCCGGCGACATGAACGTGTGGGGTTGGTGCGTCGACCGGCTCGTGGGCGGCGGCTGGCGCCGTGCCGTGCGAGGCCGGACCTACCCGGCGCACCGGCCGCACAGCCAGACCGACCACATCCTGGTGACCCGGCCGGTCGAGGTGGTGGAGGCGCAGGTGATCCGCCAGGTCATGTCCGACCACCGACCCATCCGGGCGAGGCTGATGTTCTGATCGAGCGTTCCGGCGTTCGAGCGTGACGGATCCCGGCACTCCGGGACGCCGGTTGCTACACCTGCCCTCATGACCTCCGTCGACATCGCGGTTCGGGAGGCGGCGCCGCCACCGCCAACCCCGGAGCCGGCCAACGTCGCCGCCCGGCGGCAGCGGCTACGCACCACCCGCCGGCGGGCGACCGGCCTGCTGGTGGCGGTCACGTTGGGCTTCGTCGCGGTCCAGCTCTGGGGCAGCGACGCCGACTGGGTCGGCTACGTCGAGGCCGGCATCGAGGCCGCCATGGTCGGTGCGCTGGCCGACTGGTTCGCCGTCACGGCGCTGTTCCGCCACCCGCTGGGCGTGCCCATCCCCCACACCGCGATCATCCCCACGCGCAAGGACCAGTTCGGCGAGACCCTGGGCGACTTCGTCCAGAACAGCTTCCTCACGCCCGAGATCATCGCCGAGCGGGTGCACTCGGCCCGGGTCGTCGCCCGCATGGCCGCCTGGATGGCACGGCCGACCAACGCCGCGCGCCTGGCCCGTCACCTGGCCGACGCCTCGGTCACGGTCGCCGACCTGCTGCGTGACGAGGAGGTCCACCGGGCCCTGGAGGACGCGGCGCGCCATCGGATCGAGACCACGCCCCTGGCGCCGGTGGCCGGGCGCACGCTTCGGCTCCTGACCGAGGACGGCCGGCACCAGGAGGTGTTCGACGTCATGCTCCGGTCGGTCGACCGGTTTCTGCGCGAGAACGAGCCCAGCCTGCGGGCCCGGTTCGCCGACGAGGCCCCGTGGTGGCTGCCGGGCGCCGTCGAGGACCGCATCTTCGAGCGGCTGCTCATCGGGGCCGGGCACCTGCTCCACCAGGTGGCCGAGGACCCCGACCACGAGCTGCGCGGCGACGTCGACGCCCGGGTGCGGCGGCTGGTCGACGACCTGCAGACGTCGCCCGAGATGCTGGCCCGGGGCGAGGAGCTCAAGGCCGAGCTGCTGTCGCAGCCCGAGCTGCGCGAGTGGGTGGCGCGGGTGTGGCGGGACGTCAAGGCCGGCCTGCGCACCCAGGCCGACGACCCCGACTCCGAGCTGCGCCGCCGCTTGGCCGACGCCATCGCCTCGGTCGGCGTGCGGCTGCGCGACGATCCGCGGCTGGCCGAGCGGGCCGAGCATGCCATCGAGACCGGCGTGCGCTACGTGGCCGACCAGTTCTCCGACGAGATCGGCACCATCGTCAGCGGCACCGTCGCCCGCTGGGACGGACGCGAGACCGCCGACCGCCTCGAGCTGCTGCTCGGCCCCGACCTGCAGTTCATCCGCATCAACGGCACGGTGGTCGGCGGCCTGGCCGGGCTGCTCATCCACGCCGTCGGCCGGGCGCTGTGAGGACTCGGTGTATCGTTGCGGACACGGCCCGGCGCCGCTCGCAGCTCTGGCTGCCTCGCACGACTCGACGCACCACAGTGAGGTATCCATGGCCGTCGACGAGCACGCCCGGGTCACCATGTACGAGGCGTTCAAACGGATGGTCGGGACCGAGCACGCAACGACGTTGCTGGATCACCTGCCCCACCATGGGTGGGAACAGTTCGCGACCAAGCGCGACCTGGTGGAGCTCGAGCACCGGCTCGATCTCCGCTGGGAGGCGAGGATGAACGGCTTCGAAGCCAGGCTGCAGAGAGAGTTGCGTGACGTCCAGCGCAACCTGTTCTTCGGCTTTCTGGCTGCGCAGACAGCGTTCGCGGGCCTCGTCATCGCCGTCGGCTGACCGTCACCCCCGGCCGGCGGCCCCCAGGTCGGGCGGCGGGTAGTCGGGCGGGCGATCCTCCTCGGGGAGCTCGTCGTACTCGACGACCGACGAGCCCTGGTCGAACAGCCCGGCCGCCTCGAGCGAGTCGGGTAGCTCACCCGGCCGGTAGCGCTCGCCGCCGTTGGCGAAGCGGTAGCTCCCGGTGCCGGCGTTGCCCGCCTCGTCGACGCTCTCGGCCTCGGGGTCCCACCACATCAGCGTGATCTGGTCTGGGCCGCCGCCGTAGTCGAACTCCGGCCAGACGCCCTGGTCGCCGCGGGAGACGAGTGGCCGCGTCGGGCCGCCACCGGTGGCCGGGTAGCGCAGCATGCCGTCGCGGAAGCTCTCGACGGTCAGCTCGGGCCCGGCGAGGTGGATGCCCGTGAACACGTCGCGCAGTCCCGGCTCGAGGATGGCGTAGATGTTGCTGGGCGGCTCCTCGCCGCCGTACGCCCAGGTGTAGACGTCGTACGCGGTGCCGTCCTCGGTCTTGCCGGGCGTCCCCGCATAGCCGATGGCGAACCCGTTGCCCCACTGCCGCTGGTCGTACGACCGTCCGAAGATCGCGGTGTCGGCGAGGAGGCTGGGCCCCAGGATCCACTCGGGGAAGTAGTCCTGCGCCGTGGCCTCCGTCGTCAGGAACTGCGGCATGAGGAAGTCGCCGGTGAAGATGACGGTCGTCACCCCCGCCTCCTTGAGGCGGGCGATCATCGTGCGTGCGTCCTCCTGCGCTTGGTTGGGGTCCAGCACAAAACGGATGTCCGTCGCCAGCTCGATGCCCCCGTCGGCCAGGCCGTCCCGCAGGGCATCGAACAACTCCTCGTAGCTGCCGTCGGCGGTGTCGTAGTGCACCACGGCGTAGGCGCGGTCCTCGCCCTGCAGCGCCGGATCGCCCGCCAGCTCGGCCGGACCGGGCCCGGCCAGGTTCGCGATCGCCTCGGCCGCCAGCGTGGCGGCCTGGGTGGGCGTGATCACCCCCCAGATCAGGGGGTAGTTGTCGACCGTGACGCTCTGTGGCAGCGGCTGCGCCGGGATCGATATCACGTCCCGGGCGGCCAGCTCCTCGCTGAAGGCGGCCTGCACCTGGAGCGGCCCGCCGAGGACGGCAAACGGCTCCTGCTCGGCGATGGCGACCGCGTCGGCCTGCGCCGCCGTCTGGTCGTCGGCCGCACCCGTGCCGGAGTAGAACTCGAGGTCGACGCGCCGACCGTAGGTCTCGAAGACGGCGTTGAAGACCTCCGCGTAGTCACGCATCGTCTCCATGGCCACCGCCGGATCGAGGTTGGCCCCGGCGCCGGCGATCAGCGAAGCGCCCACAGGGTCGATCGCCGGGTCCGGTATGTACGCCACGAGCTTCACGCTGTCGGCCGTGACCCCCGGCGACGTCGCCCCGCCGTTGTCGCCGTCGAAGGGGGCGACGCACGGCGGGGCGTAGACGGTGGGCAGCCGCAGCCTGCCGGTGGCGGGGTCGCAGTCGGGCCCGAAGTCCACGTCGGTCTCGCCCTCGAGCTCGGCCCGCTGGGGCGTCATGGGCCCCGAGAGGATCAGCTCCTCGCGGCTGGTCGCGCTGCCGCCCTCCGCCGCCTCCTCGTCATCGTCGTCGCCTCCCCCCCGGCCGAAGACCAGCACGGCGGCGCCGATGAACACCAACACGAGCGCGATCGGCCCGTAGCGCCGGGCGGCCTTCCGCCAGCCGGGCTGGCCGCCCGGCGGCGACGGCTCACGGTGCCGCGTATCCGCAGTGTGTTCGTCGGCGCTCGACATTGTCGATCCTCCCCTGGACCCGATCAGCGGGTCACGCCCAGTTACTCGGGTAGCGGGTAGTCAGGCGTGTCGTCCTCCGGCGGCACCTGGTCAAAGATCGTGACCGACGACTCGACGTCGAACAGTCCGGCCTCCTCGACCGATTCGGGGAACTCGCCCAGCGTGTAGCGCTCGCCGCCGTTGGCGTAGCGGTACAAGCCAACGCCCTCGTTGCCGACCTCGTCCTCGCCCTCGGCCGCGGGGTCGAACCAGATGATGGCGGCGTCGTCGTAGCCACCCCAGTCCGCGTCGGGCCAGACCCCGTGGTCACCACGCGAGACCTGCACCTCGGTCGGTCCTCCGCCGGACGGCGGGTACCGGTACAGGCCGTCGCGGAACGTCTCGGGCGTCAGCTCGGGCCCGGCCAGGTGGATCCCGGGGAACACCGTGACCAGCATTCCGACGTTCAGGATGTTGGCCCGGTTGTCGGGCGGCAGGCCCCCGTACGCCCAGTCCCAGATGCGGAAGGCGCCGTTGGTTTCCTGGGCGCCGCGGGCGCCGGTCAGCGCGATGCCGAAGCCGTTCTTCCACTGCTGGACGTCGGTCTGGCGGGCGAACAGCGCGGTGTCCATCAGAGCGTTTGGCCCCAGGATCCACTCGGGGTGGTAGTCCTGCGCGGTCGCCTCGTTGGTAAGCGAGTTCGGCGTCAGCGGGTCGCCGTAGTAGATGATCGTGGTGACGCCGGCCTCCTTCAGGCGGGTGATGTTGGTGCGTGCGTTCTCCTGCGCCCGCGCGAGGTCGAGCGTGAACTCGATGTCGGTGGCCAGCTCGATGCCGTTGTCGGCGAGCTCGTCGCGCAGCGCCTCGAACACCTGCTCGTGGTCGCCGTCGGGGGTGTCGTAGTGCAGCAACCCGTAGACGCGGTCCTGCGTCCGGGTGGCTTCGTCGCCGGCCAGCTCGGCGGGACCGGGTCCGGCCAGGTTGCCGATCATCTCTGCGGCCAGAGCGGCCGCCTGGTCTGGCACTGGCCCGGTCCCCCAGATGTAGGGCTCGTACTGATCGACGAGGGATTGCGGTATGGCCGTCGCGCACGTGCCGGCGCAGACGATCTCCCGCGACGCCAGCTCGGTCGAGAAGACCGGGGCCGCCTGCTGCGGACCGCCGATCACGATGAACGGCTCCTTCTCGGCGATGGCGATGGCGTCGGCCCTCGCCGCCTCCAGGTCGCTCCCCGCCCCGGTCCCGGTGTAGGTCTCGACCTCGACCCGGCGGCCGTAGGTCTCGTACAGCCGGTTGTAGAGGTCGGCGAAGCCCTGGACGGTTTCGAACGCACTCTCGACGCCGACGTCGGCGCCGGCGCCGGAGATCGTCGCCGCGGTGAGCGGGTCGAGGGCCGGGTCCGTGATGTACGCCACCACCTTGATCGTGTCGGCCGTCACCCCGGGCGACGTGGCACCGCCGTTGTCGCCCGTGAACGGCTCCACGCAGGGCGGCGCGTACACGGAGACGAGCATGATCTTGCCCGTCTCGGTGTCGCAGTTGGGGCCCCAGTCGATGCTTTCGGTCTCGCCCTCGGCCTCGGCCCTCTGCCACGTCATGGGGCCGGAGGCGATCAGCTCCTCCTGGCTGGAGGTCGCGCCGTCGGTGGCCGCCTCGTCGTCGCCGTCGTCACCGCCGCCGCCGAACACGAGCACGGCGGCGCCGATGAGGGCGACGACCAAGACGATCGGCCCGTAGCGCTTGGCCGGCTTCACCCATCCGGGCTGGCGCTTGCGCGGCGGGCCCGCGCCCGCGCCGTCACCCTGGGCCTTGGTCTCGTCGGTGGTGGACATGGAGCCCTCCTCTCCTTCCCGGCGCCGGCGCTCAGCCGGCTGTCGGTGCGCCGGACCGGACGACGGCGGCCTCTTTCTCTTCGGTACCGAGGTACGAGGCCACCACGGCCGGGTGTTCCACGACCTCGGCCGGTGTGCCTTCGGCAACCAGCCGCCCGAGGTCGAGTGCGATCATGCGGTCGGATATCGAGCTGAGCAGCGGCAGGTCGTGCTCGATCACCAGCAGGCTGGCGCCCAGATCGTCACGCACCCGCCGCAGCATGGGCGCCAGCGCCTCGGCCTCCCGCTGGGCGATGCCGCTCGACGGCTCGTCCAGCAACAGCACCGTCGGTCCCTGCGCCAGCACGCAGGCCAGGTCGACGACCCGCCGTGTCCCGGTCGACAGCTCGCGCACGAACTTGTCGCGGTAGGCGCCCAGGGCCAGCAGGTCGATCAGCTCGTCGACCCGGGCGTGGACCCGCTTCTCGGAGTCGGACACCGACGGCAGGTGCAGCGTGGCCGCCATCGGGTCGCGCACCTCGACGTGCTGCTCGAGCGCCACGGCGATCGCCTCCTGGACCGTGAGCCCGGGGAACAACCGGCCGTCCTGGAACGAGCGGCCCAGTCCCCGCCAGGAACGGACGTGGGTGGGCGTGTCGTGGAGGTCGACCGGCTCGCCGTCGACCCTGAGGCGGATCGTCCCCGCGTCGGCGGGCGTGTAGCCGGAGATGACGTCGAACAGCGTGGTCTTGCCGGCACCGTTGGGTCCGATGAACCCGAGGATCTCGCCCGGGCGCACGTCGAACGACACGCCGTCCAGCGCCCGCACGCCCCCGAAGCGGCGGGTCACCTCGCGCACCTCGAGAACGGGCGGGCCGTCCCGCACCGCGGACCTGTGGCCGTCGGTTCCTGCCGCGGTTTCGGGGGCCCCGGCCACCATTCCCGCGGCAGGTCCGTCGGTGGAGGCGGCCCGCAGGAACACGGCGCGCAGCAGGTCGGGCCGTTCCAGCAGCTCGGCGGCCGGGCCCTCGAAGCGCATCTCGCCCTTCTCCATGAAGTAGGCGCGCTCGGCCACCGTCAGCGCCACGTTCACCGACTGCTCGACCAGGATCACGGTGGTTCCCTCGTCGCGCAGCGACCGCACCATCTCGAGGAGCTGTGTCACCACCGACGGCGCCAGCCCCAGCGACAGCTCGTCGATCATCAGCAGGCGCGGCTTGGAGATGAACGCCATCCCCAGGGTCAGCATCTGCTGCTGGCCGCCCGACAGGTTGCCGGCCACCTCGTGCAGGCGCTCGCGCAACATCGGGAACATGTCCAGCACGTGTTCGATGTCGGCGGCCACGCCGCCGCCCCGCTTCCGTTGCGTCCACCCCGCCAGGCGCAGGTTGTCGGCCACGCTGATGTGGGTGAACACACCCTGGCCGCCCGGCACCACGGCCACGCCGCGGCCCGCCACCTCGTCGGGCGGCGTGTGCGTCATGTCGCGGCCGTCGAACACCACCGCGCCGCCGCTCGCCTGCACCAGCCCCGAGATCGCCTTGAGCAGGGTCGACTTGCCGGCGCCATTGGTGCCCAGGAGGGCCACGATCTCGCCCTCGTCGACCTCGAGGTTGACGCCGAAGAGCACCTGCACGTCGTCGTAGTGGACGTCGACGTCGCGGCACAGCAGCAGCTTGACCTTGCCCTGCTGGCGCAGCAGGGCGACCTCGGAGCGGGCCGCGGCGGAGCGCCACACCTGCTGGATGTCGTGCTCCACGAACGCGTGCCCGGAGGCCAGGACGAAGGCGCCGACCAGGAAGACCGGCACTGCGGCGAGCAGTCCCCAGCGGATGCCGTACGTGTCCGCAAGCTCGCCGACGACGGGCAGGATCAGCAGGCCGGGGAGGATCCACAGCGTGCCGACCGCGAAGCCGAAGGCCCGCACCTTGGCGGGGACCGCCAGCGACAGCACGGCGTAGATGCCGGGTATCAGCAGGAAGAACGAGGCCTCGACCACGGCGTTGGCGGCGATCGCCACGCCGATGCTGGGCGCCGCGGCGAAGACCACCAGCGCCACCGCCACCACGCACGCCACGTTGGCCAGGAAGCGCAGCACGAAGCCGGGGCCCCGGGCCAACAGCCGGGTCACGATGCGGATCCCCGCCATCAGCCCGACCAACTGCGCGCCCCCCTGGATGCCGGCCACCACGAAGCCGCGGGCCCGCTCGTCGAGGTTGAACACGTCCTCGTAGTAGAGGCCCCCGAGCGTGAGCAGGCCGACCACGGCGACGGCGAGGAACGGCAGGGCGTAGTAGATGCGCCGCAGGCTCCGCACCTGCCACACGATGCGGAACGACTCCGCCCAGGAGGGCGGCTCCTCCTCGGTGTTGGCCACCTCCTCCGACACGCCCATGGCCCGCCGCTCGAACCGCCCCCGCATCGGCTCGTGCAGCCGGAACGCCAGGATGACGAAGAACGCGGTCAAGGCCGAGAAGACGATGAACGGCCAGCGCCAGCCGACGGCGTAGGCGATGAGCCCTGCGGAGAACGGCCCCAGGAACTGGCCGAGCGCGTTGGCATAGCGGTGCACCGAGTAGACCCGGGGGCGCACCGGGATGTCGTAGTAGTCGGCGATCAGCGAGTTGTGGACCGGATCGTTGACGGCCCGGCCGAAGCCGGAGCCGGCGCGGGCGATGCCCAGCATCCACAGGTTGGCGGCCAGGCCCGTCAGGACCGAGAACACCCCCCACACCGACGCACCGCCGATGGCGATGGGGACCCGCCGGAGACGGTCGGCGCAGAACCCGATGGGCAGCGCCAGGATGATGGCCCCCACCAGCGACAACGCGACGACCCACAGGATCCCGTTGGTGTCGAGTCCGAAGTGGTCGCGGATCTCCGGCAACAGCACGCCGAACGCGGTGCGGTCCAGCTCGTCCACCATGTTGAGCCCGAACAGCACCCCGAGCGGGAACAGGGGGGCGCCGCCCGTGGTCCGCAGCTTCCAGCGCGACCACGGGCCGGGTCGAGGCGCGGCGCCGCTGTCGCCGGCACCCGTGTCGCCGGCGCCCATGTCCCCGCCCGGGCTCGCTTGCGGCTCGATCATGGCTGGAGCTCCGCCTCGCGTTCGGCGCCCTCTCGCTCCCGCTCGGCCCGGTCCGCGTCCTCGGCGCGCTCGTCCCGTTCGGCCCTCTCGGCCCGTTCGGCCAGCTCACCGGCGGCGAGGAGCACCTCCTCGACCGGGGGCTCGTCGGCGGCCGCCAGCGGCGCCTCCGCTTTGTCGACCCGCACGTCGGCCAGCAGGCTGGGCACGACCAGGCTCCGTCGCTTCGCCACGCGGCGCAGCGCGGCGTCGCGCACGTCCGCCAGGACGCCGCCCAGGCCGCCGGGGAAGATGAGCAGCACGAACAGCAGACCCACGCCGGTGGCCAGGAACTGCCACTGGTTGGGCAGGAAGAAGTCGACGCTGAAGACGTACGCGGCACCCAGCAACGCGCCCGGCAACGACCCCAGGCCACCGATCACCACCATCGCGAACAGCTCGAGGCTGCGCTGGGGCAGGTAGGGGTCGGTGGACAGCCCCGTCTGCTGGTGCACGTACAGGGAACCGGCGACCGCCGCCAGGAAGCCCGAGAAGGCGAACGCCGCCAGCTGCGTCCGGGTGGCGTTCACGCCGTAGGCCCGGGCGGCTCGTTCGTTCTCGCGGATTGCGACCAGGACCCGCCCGGTGCGGGACCGCCGCAGCCCCACCACCATGGCCAGCGCCAGGGCCAGCACCGCCAGCGAGGCGTAGAACATGGCCGTCTCGCTGGTCAGCTCGATCCCGAGGATGGCGCCCCGGTCGATCCGCCGCCCCGGTAGCCACGCGGAGAAGATCGTGCGGTTGAGCATGTACTGCGACACGAAGAGCCCGAACGCGAGCGTGCTCACCGCCAGCGTCAGTCCGCCCCGGCGCAGGGCGGGATAACCCACCACCACGGCGGCCACGGCGCCGAGCAGACCGGCGACGAGCCCCGCCAGCGCCAGGTCCCAACCGCGGTGGTCGGTGAGCGCCCCGCCCACCGCCGCGCCCACGCCCACGAACGCCATGTGGCCCAGGCTCACCTGGCCGGCCCAGCCGGTGAGCACCACCAGCGATGCGGCCACGATGCCGAAGATCACGATGATCGTGGCCAGGTTGATACGGCTCGTCGACAGCCAGGCGGGCAGCGTGAACACGAAGGTCCCCAGCACGAGCGCCAGCGCCCCCCGCGCCCCGATCACCTCGGGCAGGCGGCGCAGCTCCCGGGGGATCGGCCGGATCTCGCGGGTCGCCTGCCAGGTGGCCGAGGCGTCGGTATCGACCCGCGAGCTGCTGCGGCTGCGCCGGGTCAGCAGCAGCCCGGCCAGCACGATGCCGAACACGACAGCGTCGTTGTAGGCCGGGCGGCCCCACTCCTGGAAGGTCATGGCCTGGTCGACGATGCCGAGCCCGATGGCGGCGGCGGCGATGGTCGTCAACCGCTCGAAGCGCCCGAACACCGCGGCCGCCAGGGCCTGCACCAGGAAGGTCGGCGGCAGGACCTCTCCGATCGGAAGCCCCACCGCCCCGGCCCGCAGGAACATGCCCAGGAAGGCCAGCACCGACGCCACCACCCACACCACCGTGTGCAGCCGCTTCACCGGGATGCCCAGGGTGAAGGCCCGATCGGCCCGCTCGGCGGAGCCCACGATGGCGACGCCGACCCGCGACCGCTGCAGGAAGAGCGCCATCGCCAGCAGGCACGCGGGCACCACGATCATCGTGAGCACGTCGTTGGCGTTGAAGTTGGTGCCGCCGATCTCGAAGTTGGCGTCGAAGGGCGGGGCCAGCCGGGTGCCGAACGACTGGTCGCCGAAAGCCCGCGGTAGGAACAACCCGGCTCCGGCAAGTAGCTGCGCGAGGCCGATGGTGGCGACCGTGAGCACCAGCCGGGGCGCGGAGAAGAACCGGCGGATGATGAGGGTCTCCACCAGCACGCCCAGCACCAGCGCCGCCGCCAGGCCGGCGACCAGGCCGATCCAGTAGTTCCAGTGCCAGGACACCACCAGCATCACGGCGAGCGTGGCCGGCACCGCCCCGAGGTCGCCCTGGGCGAAGTTGACGATGCGGTTGGCCCGGTAGATGAGCGCGATGCCCAGGGCGATGAGAGCGATCCGGCTCCCGAACAGTGCCCCGTTGACGACGACACCCAGCGGGGCGGGGAAGGCGACCCGCTGCAGCACCACCAGCGCCACCAGCGGCGCCAGGAACGCGAGGCGCCGCGCCACCTCGGCGAGCTCGAAGCGCCTGGTCGCTGGTCTGGTCGTGCTGTCGACGGCGGCGGTCGTCATCGCACTCCTCGTCAGGTACCCGCTGGTCCGCCGGGCCCGTTCGATCCCACCTCCGAGGCGCCGCCCCACCCCTCGATCAGGGCGAGCACCAAGGTCCGCAACTGCGCCTCGGCCTCGTCCGCCGACATCTTCTGGTAACGGCGCATCACGTCCCACGAGGCGGACCCGGTGGTCAGCGCCAGGGCCTGCCTCAGCCGGCCGCCATGCACCCCCGCCGCCGCGATCTCGGCGTCGAACACGCTGTCGATCTCGGCGCGCCCGGCCTTGCGGCCGGCCTCGAGGGCGCGCTGCAGGGCGGGCGAGAACGGCTCCTGGGCCAGGGCGGCCCGGCGGACGCCGCTGCCCGCCTCGTAGATCCTCCGCCGGTTGGCGATCAGCGCCGCCACCCGGCGTTCGACCGGCCCCTCGGTCGGGACCGGTCGGGCCAGGGAGATCAGGTGCTCGCCGTGGCGGACGGCGGCCGCGACCAGCAGCGACTCGACATCGTCGAAGTGCACGTAGATCGACCGTAGGGAGACGCCGGCCTCGGCTGCGATCTCCCGGGCGGTGGGGCGCAGGTTGCCCTTCTCGTTGAGGGCGAGCAGGGCGTCGACCACGGCCATGCGGGTGCGGGTGGCGCGGCTGGCACGACCGTCGCCCGCCGGTTCGGTCGATGTGACCGACGTCTCAGCCATCGGCCGGACGGTAGGGATTTTTCACGCCCTGTGCAACACGTGTCATCAACGTGTCACGTGGCGTCACCTGGCGCTCCGACCCGGGCGTGGGCGTCGAAGAAGTCGAGGATGGTCTCGCTGGCGGGATACGCCTGGCCGCCGGCCGCGTCGGGCTCGATGGCGTTGCCGGGCCAGTCGTGGGTGCCGCCGACGATCGTGTAGAGCACGACCTCGCTGCCGCCCGCACAGGCCGTGTACGCATCCGTCTCGACGCCCGCCGCCGGTTCGTCCTCGGTCGCCGGGCGCTCGCAACCGTAGGCATCCGCATACTGCTCCAGCGTTTCGAGCACGGGGGGAATGCCCACGGGCCCTCCGCCCACCGAGCCGCCGTCGTAGGGCACGGCGGGATCGGCGGTGCCGTGGAACGCGATCACCGACGGGGTCGCCCGGTCCACCGGACAGGCCGTGGGGATGAAGGCCGCCACCATCGCCACCGCCGCGAATCGGTACGGGGGCTTGCACTGCAGGAAGCCCGCGAACGCCGAGCCGGCCGAATGACCGGCCGCGTAGACGCGGTCGGCGTCGATGCACAGGCGCCCGCTCAGGTCGACGACGAGGGCGTCGACGAACCCGAAGTCGTCGGCCCGGGCCTGGTCACCGAAGTAGTTCCAGTCGCGGGGATCGCCCAGCGCATCGGGCGTGACGACGATGTAGCCGCGGGCCGTGCCCCGCTCGGCCATCGCCGTGTAGGCGCTCATGCCCTCCTTGTTGCTGGAGAAGCCGTGGAAGTTGAACACCAGTGGGTGCGCGGTCGTGCCGTCGTAGTCGTCGGGCAGCGCCAGGAGGTAGGCCCGCTCCTCGCCACCGAAGCCGAACGCCTGGGTTTCCGCTGTCGCCGTGGCCGGCCGCGCAGGATCGCAGTCGGCGGCCTGCGCCTCGTCGGTGGCCCGGGCGCCGTCGGACCCGCCGGCATTTCCCCCAGCCGCGCCGTCACCGCCGCTGCATGCCCCGAGGACGAGCGCGGCGACCAGCAGGGTGACCGCAACGATCACCCGCCGACCGGGACAGATGGAGGAGGCGGCGGCGTTCCCCCGGTCAGCATTGGCTGTCTCCGCCGCCGCGCCTCCTCCGGTTCCCACGTAATACCCGGTCGCGCCCCCTTCTACCCTCACCTTCGTGGTTTGTTGCGATCGCACGACCGTCAACCGGACGTCGCTGCGTCCGTTGCCACCGGGTGCCACGGCCGCATGATCGCACGGCGGGCGTCGGAGAGTTGCTCCCGCGTCGTCATCGTCGTGCGCGCCGCGCTGCGGTGACTTGCGGCGCGGCCCCCTACGCTCGTGGGCATGAGCGAGCGTCCCGTAGGGCGAGAGAGCGAGCGTGGCCCGAGCGGCCCGGCCGAAGGCCGAGAGCGGGGAGCAGGGGGTGATGCCAGTGCCCTCGTCGCCGAGCGGATCGACAAGCTGTTGGCGGAGCTCGACCCGGCGTCGACCGATCCCGTGGAGTTCCGCGGCCGCCAGTACGACCTCGGGCTCGCCTGGGTGCACTTCCCCGAGGGCTCGGGAGGGTTGAGCGTGCCGCCCGCCCTGCAGCGACAGGTCGACGAGCGGGTGTTCGCCGCCGGGGCGGCGCCCCCGGCCAGCCGCGAGTTCTTCGGGTGGACGCTGGCGGCGCCGACCGTGGCCACCGACGGCGACGACGCGCTGCGCGAGCGGCTGCTGCGGCCCATGTTCACCGGCGAGGACGCCTGGTGCCAGCTCTTCAGCGAGCCGGGGGCCGGGTCCGACCTGGCCGCGCTCGCCACCCGAGCGGTGCGCGACGGTGACGAGTGGCTGATCAGCGGCCAGAAGGTGTGGAACACGCTGGCACACATCGCGGACCGGGGCATGCTCGTGGCCCGCACCGATCCCGACGTCCCCAAGCACAAGGGGCTCACCTACTTCGCCCTCGACATGCACGCACCCGGCGTCGAGGTCCGGCCGCTGCGGCAGATGACCGGCGAGGCCGAGTTCAACGAGGTCTACATGTCCGAGGTGCGGGTGCCCGACGCCGACCGGATCGGCGACGTGGGTGACGGCTGGCGGGTGGCGATGACCACGCTCATGAACGAGCGCACGGTCATCGGCGGCGGGGGCGGCATGCCCCGCCGTGGCTCTGGCGCCATCGCCGAGGCGGTGCGCATCTGGCAGGACGAGGTCGCGGACCACCATCCGGCGACGCGCGACCGGCTCATGCGGCTGTGGATCGAGACCGAGGTGCTGCGGCTCACCAACATCCGAGCATCGGAGAACCGGAAGGCCGGCAACCCGGGACCCGAGGGATCGATCGCCAAGCTGGGCTTCGCCGAGATCAACAAGGCGGTCTACGAGCTGTGCGTCGACCTGCTGGGACCCGCGGCGCTGGAGGGCTACGACTACACGATGCGGCGGGCCGAGAGCCTGGGGCTCGTGGGCCCGCCGGGCACGGCGCGCAAGATGTTCCTGCGGTCCCGGGCCAACTCGATCGAGGGCGGCACGTCGGAGATCCAGCGCAACATCCTCGGCGAGCGGGTGCTGGGCCTGCCCGGCGAGCCGCGGGTCGACAAGGAGCTGCCCTGGTCGCAGGTGCCGAGGAGCTGAGGCAGGTTCGACGATCTGGCGTCCCTGGCGCCGAAATGTCGGCGTGAGCGACGCCAAATGGGGATAGACCGGCCGGCATGCCCACGATCGTCGACCTGAGCCACGTCCTGGAGGACGGGACCGTCACCTATCCCGGGCTCCCGCCGCCGGTCATCTCCGACCATCTCAGCCGCGAGGCGTCGCGCCAACGGTACGCACCGGGGTACGAGTTCCACATCGGGCGCATCGACATGGTCTCCAACACCGGGACCTACCTCGACACGCCGTTCCACCGCTACCCCGACGGCCACGACCTCGCGGGGCTCGACCCCGCCCGGGTGGTCGGCGTGCAGGGCATCGTGGTCGACGCCACCGAGGACCGGGAGATCCCGGCGGCCGCGCTCGACGGGCGCGATCTGGCGGGGCACGCCGTGCTGTTCCGCACCGGGTGGGACCGCCACTGGGGCACCGAACGCTACGGCGAGCCCGACCACCCCTACCTGAGCGTGGCAGCGGCCGAGCGCCTGGCCGAGGGGGGAACCGCGGTCGTGGGGATCGACTCGGTGAACATCGACGGCACCCGCACGGGCGAGCGGCCGGTCCACTCGGTGCTGCTGGCCGCCGGCGTGCCGATCGTCGAGCACCTCACGGGCCTCGACCGGATCGGCGCGCGACCGTTCACGTTCGTGGCGGCGCCGCCGGCGATCCGCGGGATGGGCACGTTCCCGGTGCGGGCGCTGGCGGTCCTCACCTGAGCCCGTGGTGGGCCGACGGCGGCGATGGCGTCGGGCTCCCGGGATCGGCGCGGTGGCGGTCGCGTTCGTCGCCAACGGGCTCGGCGGGCCGAGCTTCCTGGCCCGTCTGCCCGAGCGCCAGTCGGACCTCGGCCTCTCCGACGCCAGCCTGGGGCTCACGCTGGTCGGCATGGCCGTGGGTGCCATGGCCGCCAGCCCGGTGGCCGGCGCCCTGGTCGGCCGATGGGGCAGCCGCCCGGTGCTGGTGGTCGCCGCCGGCGGCCTGGGTGCCAGCCTGTGGACCGTCGGGGCCGCGCCGAACGCCGCCACGCTGTTCGCCGCTCTGACGGTGGTCGGCGCCACCGACGCCGCCATGGACATCTCCATGAACGCCAACGGTGCCGCCCTCGAGGCTGCGCGAGTAGCGCAGCCGGGGCCCGAGAGACCCGGCGCCGGGGGCGCCACGAGCGGGAGTGGCAGTGCCGCTCGCGGGGACGACGTGATCAACCGGCGAGCACGGAGCCGGTCGGGCCGCTCGGTGATGCACGGGCTGCACGGCACGTGGAGCCTGGGCGCGCTGGCCGCCGCCGGGGTCGCCGCCGCCAGCGCCGCCGCCGGGGTCCCGCTCACGGCGCACCTGGCATTGGTCGGTGCCGTGATCGCCGGCAGCGTGCTGGTGACGCGCCGCGGCCTGGTCGGCGGTGACGCCCACCGGGCGAGAGTGCCCGCCGAGCCTGGCGCCGCCGCCCGGGCCGGAGTGTCCGCCAACGCCGGCGCCGCCGACGCGGCGCCCGGGCGGGCCGGGGCGGCCCGGCGGCTGATCAGGCCCATCGTCGTCCTGGCCGCCGCCACGGTCGGCGGCGCCATCATCGAGGGAG
>JBOGHG010000055.1:0-19834 GCA_050744525.1 Acidimicrobiales bacterium
AGCTCCGAGGCGAGCCAGACGATGACGCCGACCCCCAGCGGCGAGGGTGCCGAGGACTCTCGAGGTGCCTGCGCCGGCCCGGCCGTCAGCGACATCCCGACGTTTGTACCAGCTTCACGACGGACGGCGAGGCGATTCCTGCGCCGGGCACGGCTCGCCCCGGGGATACGGTCGGCACGTGTCCGGGCCCAGCGCTGCCGACCTCGCCCTCCGCTGGCAGCTCGATCCGGCGGCGCTGCTGTTGGTGGCGGTGACCGGGGCGCTGTACGTCCTCGGCGTGCGGCGGCTGGCCCGCCGGGGACGGCGCTGGTCACCGCCCCGGGGCGCGGCGATGGCCGCTGCGCTGGCGGTCGCCGTCGTGGCCACCCAGTCGGGGATCGGGCGATTCGAGGGCGACCGCCTGTGGGCCCACATGGTGCAGCACAGCCTCCTCGGCATGGCCGTGCCACTGCTGATCGTGCTGTCGGCGCCGCTCACGCTCGCCCTGCAGACGGCACGGCCCGCGACCCGGCAGGCGCTGCGCACGGCGCTCCACAGCGCCCCGGCGCGCGTGCTCACCCATCCGGTCGTCGCCTGGTGCCTGTTCGGCGGCGGGCTGGTGGTGATCTACCTCACCCCGCTGCTCGACGTCGCCGCCCGCAACGACCCGGTCCACCTGCTGGTGCACGCGCACGTCGTGCTGTCGGGCACCCTGTTCCTCGCCGTGTTGGTGGGCGTCGACCCGCTGCCGCACCGGCCGCCCTTCGGCGCCCGCCTGCTGGCCCTGCTGGTGGCCGTCCCCTTCCACGCAGTGGTGGGCCTGGCGCTGCTGAGCGCGGGCTCGCCGATCGCGCCCGACGCCTACCCCGGACTGTCCGACCAGCGCACCGCGGCCGGACTGTTCTGGGGGACTGGCGAGCTGTTCACGCTGGTGGTCGCGGGCATCATCCTGCGCCAGTGGTGGGTCGGCGAACAGCGGGCCGAAGCGCGGGAGGCCCGTGAGGCCCGTGAGGCCCGTGAGGCTGCGATGGCCGACGCGAGCCAGGCGCCTGCGCGCGTCAGGCCGGGGCGTCCCGGGTGTTGAACCGGTTCATGGCGGCATCGATGCCGTCGGCCAGGATGGCCTCGACCGCGTCGGCCGCCTCCTGCACTGCGATGTCCAGCTCGACGCGCTCGCGCTTGGACACCCGGCGCAGCACGTGGTTCGCGCCCTGCTCCTTGCTGGGTGGCTTGTCGACGCCGATGCGCACCCGCACGAAGCCGTCGGTGTGCAGGTGCGCCTTGATCGAGCGCAGGCCGTTGTGCCCGGCCAGCCCGCCGCCCTGCTTGATCTTCACGCGACCCAGTGGGAGGTCGAGCTCGTCGTGCACGATGATCAGCCGCGCCGGGTCGGTGATGCCGTGCCGCCGGACCAGCGGGGCGACCGCCTCGCCGGAGAGGTTGACGTAGGTCTGCGGGAACGCCAGCGCCACCCGCTGGTCGCCGATGTGGACCTCGGCCACGAGTGCCCGTTCCCTCGACCGCTTCAGCGCCCCGCCGTGGCGCTCGGCCAGGAGCGCGACGGCGTCGGCGCCGACGTTGTGGCGGCTGTGCTCGTACTCCGGGCCGGGGTTGCCCAGCCCGACGACGAGGAGGTCAGCAGGGGTGCCGCGGCGCTCGACGGCAGCACCCCTACGTCCGAACAGCGACATGGACGTCAGGGCCGCGGGTGGGGCCTATTCGCCGCCCTCGCCCCCACGCTGGCGGGACTTGCCCTCTCCGCCCTCGGCGGCGGCAGCGCCCTCGGCGCCCTCGCCCTCGACGCCTTCCACTTCCTCGCCCTCTTCGCCCTCTTCCTCTTCTTCCTCTTCGGCGAGCGCCAGGCTGGTGAGCTTGGCCGTGACGATGGTGTCCCCGGGATCGGCCTCGGTCGTGACATCCGCCGGCAGCCGGAGGTCGCCGACGGTGATGTGCTGGCCGATCTCGAGATCGGACACGTCGACGGCGATGTGGCCGGGGATGGCGTCGGGCTTGGCGGTCACGATCAACACGTTGAGGATCTGCTCGACGACGCCGTCGTCGCGGATCACCTTCTCGGGCTCGCCCTCCAGCAACAGGGGCACGTCCGTGGTGATGGGCTTGTCCACGTCGACGGCCAAGAAGTCGATGTGGAGCACGTCGCGCCGCACCGGGTGGCGTTGCATCTCCTTGACGATCGCCTTGGTGCGCTTGCTGCCGATCTTCAGCGTCAACAGCGCGTTCAGGCCCTTGTCTGTGGTGAGCGCGCTGCGCAGGTCGCGCCACTCGACGCTGATCGGAGCGGGCTCGGCGCCGCGGCCGTAGAGGACGGCGGGGACCCTGCCGGTCGCCCGCAGACGGCGGGATGCCGGGGAACCGGTGGGTCGGCCGGTCTCGGCCACCAGGACGATGTCGTCAGCCATCGGAGTCTCCTACTTCTGACGTCGCGCCGGAGCGCATCGGATGGGGTGGACCGGTAGAGGCTACCGGCGCGGGGCCCCGGATCCCCAAGCGGCTGCGGGGCGGCGGGGTCAGGCCTGGTTGGCCCCGCCGAAGATCTCCGACACGGACGTGTCCTCGAAGATGGCATCGATCGTGTCGGCGATGACCTTGGCGATCGACAGGACCTCGATCTTGTCGATCTGCTTCTCCGGCGGCAGCGGCAGGGTGTTGGTGACCACGACCCGGTCGATCACCGAGTTCTTGATCCGGTCGATGGCGGGCCCCGACAGCACGCCGTGGGTGGCAGCGGCGCAGACCTGCCGGGCGCCCTGCTCGACGAGCTGCTCGGCGGCGGCCACCAGGGTGCTGGCCGTGTCGATCATGTCGTCGATGATCACGCAGGTGCGTCCGGCGACCTTGCCGACCACCTCCTTGGCCTCCACCGCGTCCTGCGCCCCCCGGATCCGCCGCTTGTGCACGATGGCCAGGTCGGCGTGGAGGGCGTTGGCGTAGCGCTCGGCCACCTTCACCCTGCCGGCGTCGGGCGACACCACCACCAGGTCCTCGCCCAGGTTCTTCTCTATGTGCTCCACCAGCACCGGCATGGCCGTGAGGTGGTCGAACGGCTGGTCGAAGAACCCTTGGATCTGCCCGCTGTGCAGGTCGACGGACACCAGGCGCCCGGCGCCGGCGACCGTGAACATGTTGGCGACCAGCTTGGCGGAGATGGGCTCGCGCCCCTCGGCCTTGCGGTCCTGCCGCCCGTACCCGTAGAAGGGGAGGACCGCCGTGATGCGCTTGGCCGAGGCCCGCTTGGCGGCGTCGACCATTTGCAGGTGCTCGAAGATGGTGTCGTTGATCGACATCGTGCCGCTGGCGCCGTGGCTCTGGATGATGAAGACGTCCATGCCCCGGACCGACTCGCTGAAGCGGCAATGGATCTCGCCGTTGGCGAACTCGGAGCAGTTGGGCTCGCCGAGCCGCACGTCCAGGCACTCGGCGATCTCCACCGCCAGTGGCAAGTTCGCCCGCCCGGAAACGATGTGCAGCTTCTTCTTGGTGACGAGCTCCATAACCACCTTCCGCTGCCGGACCGGGGGCGCCGGGCCCCCGCTAACCGGTACCCGAAGTGTAGAACGGCCCCGTCCGTCCTCCCGATGCGACCTGCGCACCGGGTTCGAGCACCGCATACGGTCCCACCACCGCGTCGTCGCCGATGACGGCGAGGTGGGCTACGCTCTCGGTGACTTCGGCGCGCTCGCCCACCCGTGTGTCCACCAGCCGGGTGTAGGGGCCGATGTCGCTGCCGGCGCCGACCGTGGTCGTGCCCTGCAGCACCGTGCCGGGAAAGAGCGTGACGTCGGGGGCGAGCGTGACGCCGGCGTCGATGTAGACGGCGGACGGGTCGACCATCGTGACGCCGTCCCGCATCCAACGTTGGTTGGTGCGCTGGCGCAGCTCGGCCTCGGCCTCCGCGAGCTGCGCCCGGTCGTTGACACCCTGGGTCTCGTCGGGATCGCCCACCAAGAGCGACACGACCTGGTGGCCGGCGTCGGCCAGCACCTCGATCACATCGGTGATGTACAGCTCGGCCTGGGAGTTGTCCGGTGTGATGCGTCGCAGCGCCGGCGCCAGCAGCCCCCGGCGGAACACGTATATGCCCGTGTTGATCTCGTCGATCGCCAGCTCGGCCTCGTTGGCGTCGCGGTGCTCGACGATCCGGCGTACGCGCCCGTCCTTGTCGCGCACGATGCGCCCGTAGCCGTCGGGGTCCTCCATCCGGGCGGTGAGCAGGGTGCAAGCCGCGCCCGAGAGCCGGTGCTCGAGGACGAGGGCCGCCAGCGTGGTCGGTTGGATCAGCGGCGTGTCGCCCGGCAGCACCAGCACGTCGCCGTCGTCTTGGTCGAGGGCGTCGAGGTCGTCCTCGGGGATGCCGGTCAACCCCACCGCCACCGCATCCCCCGTGCCGGCCTGTACCCGCTGCTCCACGAACTCGAGCGGTACGGGCCCCGGCTTCTCCTGCAACTTCTTGGTGACCAGGTCGGCGGCGTAGCCCACGACCACGACCGCTCGGTCGACCTCGCATTCGTCCAGGGCATCGAGGACGTAGCGCAGGAGGGGGCGGCCGCAGAGCATGTGCAGCGGCTTGGGTCGACCCGAGCGCATGCGCGTGCCCTGACCGGCTGCAAGGACGATGGCCGACAGCGGGCGCTCGCTCATGTGTCTGTTGTAGCGCCCGCGCATGGCGAACGCGCACAACCACCCCGACCACCTGCCCGTTCCCGGCGGCGACGCCTGGTGCGGGGGTCAGCAGCCCGAGGTCACGTCGCTGATGCCGCGGACCACGCAGGCGCTGCGGTCGACGCTGAACGTCTGCGCCCCTACCGGTAGCAGCAGGAGGTCGACCGACCTGCGGACGGTGACGGAGACCTCGTTGCCGTCGGTGCGCACGAACGTGCCACCGCCGCACGGCTCATCGGCGCGGCCGAGGAAGGCACAGGCCGCGGCCTCGGCCGCCGGCCCGTCGAGGATGACGGCGCTGCCGCTGCGCACGGCGTCGTCGGAGATCGCCTGGGCGCCGGCGCGGGCCGCCGACTCCGCCAGGTTGTTGGCCTCCCGCTTGGAGGCGAGGATCCGGCCCCCGTCGAGCACCAGGCCGCACACGAAGACGACGGCGACGGCGAAGATCACGACGAAGGCGGTCACGACCCCCTCGTCGCCTCGGCCCCGGCGGACGCCGTCGAGTGACCGACGCATCACAGGCTCCGGTGGGCGTCGATCGGTTCCCAGGCCTCCTCGAAGACCCTGACGGTCAGCGGCAGGCTGATGTAGGTGAGGTCGCGGGTGTCGACGAAGCAGGTCACCTCGACGTGGACGGTGCCGCCGCGCTCGAACTCCCCCCGGGGCAGGAACTCGGTACGGACCTGGGGGCCGTCCTTGCAGTTGAGGTTCTCGCCGGACACCGTGTCGGTCGCTGCGGCCTGGGCCTGGATGCGGGCTGCGCCGGCGGATTGCTGCAGCGAGGCGACGCGGGCGGCGTCGCCGGCGGCGCCTACGACGTCGCTCCTGGCGTCGGTCAGACGCCCGGCACCGATCACCAGCAAGAGGAAGCAGATCAGCACCGGCATGACGATCACCAGCTCGGTGGTCACCACGCCGCGATCCCCCTCGACCCGGTTCATGGTGTGTCGGTGGGCGGGGCTTCGGTCGCGGGCCGGAACCGTTCGATGACACCCTCCGACGTCTCCTGCACCGTGAAGTCCAGGTCGACGCCGGGCAGCTCGAACACCTCGGTGACGTCGCCGCTCACGGTCATCCGTACGAGCTCGCCGTCGTCGACGTACCGACCCTCGACCTCCACGTCCTTCAGCAGCCGGGGCGCCAGTGCCTGCACGAAGTCGTTGGCGACCTGCCTGCCTCCGGGGATGGTCCCACCCTGGACCGTCGCCGCCCGGGCGCCTTCCTGGGCGGCGGCGCTGGCGATGTTCGACGCGTGGAAGTAGAGGCCGGCCTGCACGATCAGCATGATCATGAAGAGAAACGCGGGCGCAGCGATGACCAGCTCCGTGGTCGCGCCCTCGTCACCGCCCAGCCGTCTGGCGCCCATGGAATCAGCGGAAGGCGAGCGCGCCTTCGATGTCGTCCTTGATGTCCTGCGACTTGTTGTTGATGGCGCCGGCGATGAGCACGACCGCCGCGAGGGCCGCGGCCGCGAGGGCGGCGGTGATGATCATCGTCTCCGTGGTCATGCCGCGATCGTCGCCACGCAGCTCCTGCAAGCGATGCCACAGCACCGAGATGATCGACGTGATGACGAAGAACATGTGAATGCCTCCTCCGTTGTGGGTCAGAGGTTGTTGACGACCGCGTCGACGGCCGGGTAACCGATGAGGATCAGGAACCCGAGGAACAGCAGCACGACCGGGAGCGCCATCTTCTCGGTCGTCGACTGGGCCTCGGCCTCGGCTTCGGCCAGGGCGTGATCCCGCAGCGACGCCGCCTTCACCGCCAGCGAGTCGCGCACGCGGGCACCCTCGGTTCCCGCCAGCGACACCGTGGCCGACAGCTCTACGAGCTCGGTCACCCCCACCTCCTCGCCGAGCCGGGCCAGCGCGGCCCAGGGCGTCTCGCCGGTCAGGGCGGTGACCTCGAGGGCGTTGCGGAGCTGAGCGAAGGCCCACCCCCTGCCCACGCCGGCCGCGTCCCGCAGGGCGCTCTCGACCCCGGTGCCGCCCGCGAGCGAGATCACGACCAGGTCGAGGAACGATCCGAGCGCCTGCTTGAACGCCTTGCGGCGCTCCTCCGTCTCGCTTCGCAGGCTGATGTCGGGGGCGAAGAAGAAGAACACCCCCAGGACCAGCCCGACCCCGGTCGGGAACGTCAGCGGCACGCTGAACCCACCGACGGTCCACACCGCGGCGACGACCGCGGGGAGGGCGAGGCCGAAGAACGCCAGGACGACCTTCTGCGCCAGATGCTGGTCAAGGCTGCGCCCGACCAGGCGCAGGTCGGGCTCGAGGGAGTCGAGGCGCAGCCCCAGGTTGCGCAGGATGCGGCCGAGCGACGCGCCCACGGTCCGGCCCAGGAAGTCGCTGATCCCGTCCGTCTGATCGGCGTGGGTGATGTGCACGAGCTGGTTGCGGCGCTGCAGGCGGTCGATGGCCGCCTGCAGCGGCGGCGGCGACGGGAACAGCAGCCGCCACGACACGATCGCCCCGAGGCCCACCAGGGCGCCGAGCAGCAAGGGGACGATCATGCGTCCGACGACTCCATGCGCAGGAACCGCTCCTCGTCCTGGAACCGGAACGACCGGGCGAGCCACAGGAACGCGCCGGCGAAGCAGAGCCCGATCAGCCCGAGCACGAGCTGCCCGACGGCCTTGTCGTACGGCTCGAGGTAGTCGCGGTTGAACACCAGGAGCCCGACGGCGAACAGCACGGTGAAGATCGTGATGACGCGGACGGAGGTGCGGGTGCGGGCCCGGCTGGCCTCGACGCGGAGGCGCATGTTCACCTCGGCACGTGCCGACTGGGCCAGCCGCCCGAGCAGGTCGCCGAGCCGCTTGGGGCTCTTGTCGGCGGCGAGCACCAGCGCCGCGACGACGAGATCACCCGCCGGGTCGTCGATCTCCTCGACGAACTCCCGCAGGGCCGGAGCCAACCGATCCCTTTCGAGCCTGGCCGCGAGGCGAATGACCTCTCGCCGTATCGGCAGGGGCGCCACCCCTGCGGTGGCGATGATCGACTGCTCGAGGCCACCCGAGCCGGCCATCGTGTCGCGCAGCATCTCGGCCCAGGCGGCGACGGCCTCGATCCGGTCGAGCTGGGCGTGACGGGCGGCCTGGCCCCCCAGCATGCTGGGCGCCATGAACCCGGCGATGCCGCACAGCAGGGCTGCCATCGGCCAGCGCGTCAGGGCGCCGATGACCACGGCGCCGGCGAACCCCAGCGCCAGCCGGAGCGTGAAGTGCTCGAACTGGCTGGACAACGCGTCGGCCCTGCTCTTCCCGCTCCTGCGGGCCGGCACCTCGCCGGGCGCCACGGGCCGCATGGCGACGACGAAGGTGACGACCCCCACCGCGCACAACGCCCCCAGCAACCCGGCGATCATCGACATCGTACGCGGTCAGCCCTCGGTGTTGATGGCCTGGGCCTCGGCGACGGCGAGGTGTGTGATCGACGTGCGCGGTATGTCGTCGAGCGTGCCGCTGTCGATCTGGTCTCCCATGACCCAGACCTCGTACCCGCCCGTGTACGAGTAGCTCGCGGTCACCTCGTAGGCAGGTTGCCCGGACGAATCAGCGAACGGCTGGCTGGCCGACGACCGATTGAACTCGTAGGTGCAGCTACCTGGTGGGGTTCCGCCGTTGGGGCAGGTTTTCGATCCGTCCGCCGTACGCCACACGACATTGCCACCGGGTTTGGGTTCGGCCCACACCTTGACCGCGAGGAGCGGTTGACCGCCGACCTCTGGGCCGTCGTACTCCCAGACCTCCTGGTAGCCATACGTGTCTTCATCGAGCCACAGCCACGTCTCGATGCCGACCAAGCTCGCTTGACCGTTGCCGGGATCGGTGTGGATGCCGGCCTCGGGCGGACGCAGCCGTGCGAGGGCGTCGGCCGCGAGCTCCTGCGGGTCGCGCGGTTCGACGTTCATGCGATACCAGACGACATCCCATTCGTCCGTTGGCACGCTGCCGAGCTCTCCAGGCTCCCAGGACGTGCCATCCAGCACACAATCCAGGAATACCGCGTACGTGCCATCGCTGCCCGGATACGAATGCCACTCGTAGTGCGCCGGCTTGTCACTGGTCGACTCGTCCGGGAGCTCGCAGGTTGCTGGGCCGGCAGACCCACGGCCGCCGCCAGCGGCGGCAACCCACTCGGCTGCGTGGCTGTACTCGTCATTCGTCGGTGGGTTGATGGCTGCGTTCTCTTCCGCCATCACGGGTGCGGCCGAGAGCAGGACCGCAGTTGTGATCGCCGCCGCCACGCCCAACCGGGTCACGCGGGTGTGCACGATTCCTCCAATGTCCGAATGACCGACACTCGCCACGTCCCGTCTTGGTTCACGACCTCGACCTCCCGGCTGCGCGGCGGGTAGGGGCCCTGGTCGAGCACGGCGTCGGTTGCCGAGTCGTAGCTGGTCGACTCCTCGACTGTGCAGTCACGCAACAGGACCTTCTCCTCGGTCACGGAAACCGGCTCGGGGTTGGTCTGCATCGAGCCGACCGTGTAGTGACCGTCCTGCTGCGCCTCGACGATCACGCCGACGATCGATTGTGCGGCCACTCCAGTGAACGACTCGGTAATCCTGGGGTGCTCAGGATTCGGGGGATTGAGCGCCTCGAACTCGGCTTCCCAGGCCCTCTCGTACGCAGCGATCGCCTGCTCTTCCGGCGTCGGGGGTACCGTCGTGGTCCCCGCCTCGGCGTCGGCCTCGGTAGTTGTCGACGACTCGGCCTCTGCGGTGGCAGTCGCATCCGCGGCCTCGCCGTCGTCATCTCCGCCGCAGCCCGCGACGACGAAAGCCAGGGCCGTCAGCGCGGCGAGCGTCAGCGGTGCGCCAGGCTTTGCCACTCCTCGATTCCTCCCACACGCATCGGGACCCCAGCGCCCGCCCCCCAGCTGCCGATGGCTCGCGTGCGATCCGGGATACTAGACCCACGCCGACCCCCGCCCGCGCACATACGACCGCGCCCCGCGGACGCCTAGGTTGACCGTCGATGAAGACCGCCGATGAGTACCGGGTGCTGGCCCGGAACACTGCGGCCGCGTCCTCGAACAAGATCCACGACGACGCCGTCGCCCGCCGGTACGGGTTCGCCGGCGGACTGGTTCCCGGCGTCGATGTGTATGCCTACATGACCCATCCACCGGCCGAGGCATGGGGCCTCGACTGGCTGGAGCGGGGCTCGATGCGGGCACGGTTCCACGCGCCGGTGTACGGGGGCGAGGCGGTCGTCGTCGTTGCTGCCGACCTCGATGCGCCCGCCGGCGGCCACCGCATGGTCCTCGAGCTGCGGGGTCCCGATGGCGCCGTCCGCGCCAGCGGAGAGGCGCAGCTGCCCACGGGGCCGCCACCTCCGACATCGTTCGACGACTGGCCGCTCGTCGAGCAGGCCCATGACCCGCCCGAGGCGTCGCCCGCCAGCCTGGCGGCCGGCACGGCGCTCGGCCTCGCGCCGCACGGCTTCCACGCCGCCCAGGCCGTCGAGTACCTCGCCGAGATCGACGAGGGCCTGCCGCTCTACGCGGACCATCGGATCGCCCATCCCGGGTGGCTCTTGCGTGACGCCAACCGGGTGCTGTCCGCCAACGTACGCCTGGGCCCGTGGATCCACGTCGAGTCCGTGACTCAGCACCACGGCGTCGTCCACGACGGCGACATCGTCACCACCAGGGCCCGCGTCGCCCGGGAGTGGGAGCGCAGGGGCCACCGCTTCGTGGAGATGGACGTCGGCACGCTCGGTGGCGGCCGGCCGGTCGCCCACGTCGTCCACACGGCGATCTACCGGCCACGGCGCATCGACGACCGGCCGGACTGAGTCCCGAGCCGTTCCGGCGCCGATTTCTTGCGGTCCTCGCGAAGGATCGACGCCGGAACGAATCGGTCAGGCCGAATCGGGCCGGATCGGATCGTGCCGCTCGCCGGAACGAATCGGGCCGGACGACCTCAGTTCCACCAGCCGTCCGGTCGGAGCAGCACCGAGCTGTCGAAGCCGACATCGGCGAGCTCGCCCTGCGTGCTGTCCCGCAGCGGCGCCCCGGGGATGGCCCGCTTGTCGTAGCCGGGCACGAAGATCTCGTTCGACACCACCAGCGGGCCCTCGGCGCCGACCACCTCCCGCACGGACGAGACGTAGCGCCGCATGCCGCCCTCGCCCTCGCTGCCGGGTGAGATGGCGATGTAGACGACGAAGTCGACGGCGTTCGCGACCATGAGGTTGGTCGCCTCGAGGTTGAGCCGCTCGGGCGCCTGCACGGCGTACATCGCCAGCTTGCCGAACGCCGACAGCGACGAGTTGGCGTGCACTGTGCACATGGACCCGTCGTTGCCCTGGCTCATGGCGTTGAGCATGGGGATGACCTCGTGACCCCGGACCTCGCCCACGATCACCCGGTCGGGGTTCATGCGCAGGCCCCAGCGCACCAGGGTCGCCAGGTCGACCTCGCCCTCGCCCTCGACGTTCTCCTCCCTGGCCTCCAACGCCACCACGTCGGGATGCAGGTCGGGGTAGCGGTCGACCCCGAGCTCGAGGTTGTCCTCGATGGTGACGATCCGCTCGTCGGGGCCGACCTCGTTGAGCAACGCCCGCAGCAGGGTCGTCTTCCCGGCGTCCACGCCGCCGCAGATGATGAAGTTCTTGCGGGCCCGCACGGCGGCGGACAGGAACTCGCGCAGCGCCACGTCGATCGATCCCAGTCCCACCAGGTCGTCGAGGAACACCTTGGGGAAGCGGTGGCGCCGGATGGCCACGCACGGCCTGGAAGTGACCGCCATGACGGCGAACAGCCGGCTGCCGTCGGGCAGCTGCAGGTTGAGCGAGGGTGAACCGGTGTCGAAGCGCCGCTCGGTCAGCCCCACCCGCGCCGCGGTCATGCGCAGGGTGTCGATCAGCTCGTCGTCGCTGTCGGCGATCGG
Source organism: Acidimicrobiales bacterium (assembly GCA_050744525.1). Taxonomy (GTDB): domain Bacteria; phylum Actinomycetota; class Acidimicrobiia; order Acidimicrobiales; family VFJN01; genus DASQUK01. The sequence continues at coordinate 11,563 of JBOGHG010000055.1, forward strand.
CGGTGCCCGGTGCTTGCTGCCGTCGGCCCGGGTGACCCACACGTCTGCGCAGCCGTTGGCGTCGATGTTCTCGATGGACTCGTCGTCGAGCAGTCGCTGCAGGGCGCCGAGGCCGAACAGGGCGTCGTGGATCGCCTGGCCGAGCGCCGTCTCGTCCTCGAACGTCAGCGGCTCCCGACCCTGCTCGAGCTGCTGCTTGGCGTAGCGCTCGAGGCGCCGGTTGATGAGTTGCCGCCCGAACTGCCGCTGGTCGGCCGGCGACAGCCGCGTTCGCTCGGCCACCTCGTCGGCGCGCAGGCGGTCGGTGAGCTCGTCGGCGACCTCACGGCGGAACTCACGCACCAGCGCCTTGTGCTGGGGGTTCACCGGTGCTCCTCGTCGCGCTCCCGGCGGAAGTGCTTCGGCCCCCTGGGCGCCGCCGCCCGAGGCTCTCCGGGGGGACGGGGCGACGGCGTGGGACGCCGGCGTGGCCGCCGGGCGTCGGCGTGACCGTTCTGCGACGGTTGCACCGGTGCGTCGGGAGGCGGCGGCGGAGGGACCGACCGCGCCGGGCGGACCGGCAGCGGTGGCAACCAGCCGGCGAGACCCTCGGCCAACGCCCGGGAGTCGCGCAGCAGCCGGGAGCGGCGCAGGATCCGCGCCGCGTCGGACCGACCGACGGTCAAAGCCGCCGCGGCGCGGTCGTCGACCGGCAGCCTGCCGAGGGGGCTGGCGCCGACGGCGTCGGCGACCTCGGCCACCGAATACGGACGGTCGCCGATCAGCAGCAGCGACAGCGCCTTGGGCCGCAGCGCCGACAGCCGGGCGGCCAGGTGATGGACCTCGGCGACCACGGGCCTAGCGACCACCACCAGGAGATCGGCCTCGGTGACGACGTCGTGCGCGGCCGAGCTGGGGTCCAGCCGGCCACAGTCGACCAGCACGTCGGCGCCCAGCGACGACAGCACACCCGGCAGCCCGCCCCGCAGGGCCGCCAGCGCGGCGCCGGCCTGATCGGCCGCCACCGGTCCCACCAGCACCCGGCGGACGGCACCCTCCGAGCCGCCATGCGGCCCCGATCGGCCGGCGAACGGCAGTGGCTGGGTGTGGCCGGCGAACGTGGACCGGTCGAGCTCACGGCGCCCCGCGGCGGCGAGGGTCACCAAGCCGGGCTCGGTAGCCAGGTCGAACCGGGCCCCCAGATCGCCACCGGCGGGATCGAGCTCGGCGACGACGAGGCCGCGGTCGAGCGGCCAGGTGGCGGCCAGGGCGGTGACGGCGGTGGTGACCCCCGGCGACCCCTTGGCCGAGGCGAACGCGACATACGCCATGCGTCAGGAGGACGCCGCCTGCGCCACCGTGATCGAGTCGGACTGGATGGCGGCGGCGATCTCGGGCAGCAGGCCCTCGGCCACCCGCACCGACACCGGCACGGTAGATCCGCCGTCGTCGTCTCGCCGGATCGCGATGACCGTCCCGTCGCCGATGGTCTCGGCCGTGGGCCCCTCGCCGGCCGACACGTCGGTCGACGACCGGAGCAGCACGACCCGGTCGCCACCCTCCAGGTCGGCCGGCAGCTCCTCGGGCGACACGGGCACCGCGATGACGGCCTGACCGGCCTCGAGGCCGCTGGGGGTGCCGACCGCCCCGGGCACGAGCAGCGTGCCGGCCAGCAGGTCGGCCGCAGCGGGGCGCCCCACGACGTCGTCACGCGCCGATGAGGCGATGGGTTCGATGCCAGGGTCGGCGGCGACGCGCACGACCTGGAGGTCGTCGTCCTCGATGGTCTGGCCCGCGGTGACGTTCCGGGCCAGGGCCAGGACCGGCTCGCGCCCACCGGCGTTCATCCACAGCACGACGAAGCCGAGCGCCGAGGCCACCGTCACCAGGACCGCCAGCAGCGCCAGGGACCAGCGCCGCTGCCGTCCCCCGCCGGGCACCAGGGCCGGAGCGGGTCGACCGGGGCGGCTGGGGGTCGGGCGTGAGGGGAGCGCCGTCGAGGCCATCGTCTCGGACTCCTAGCCGTCGCCCGCGGCGATCTGCTCGCCCGGAGGTTGGGGGGTGGGCGGCGGGACCGGCGGAGGGACCGACGCGCCGTCGTCGGGCAGCAGCACCATGCCGCCGTCGGCGTCGCTCGCCCCCGGCGCCCCGGCCCGCGCGGCATCGGCGACCACCTCGTCGCCACCTGGGCCCCGCCCATCGTCGAGCAGCACCATGCCGCCCTCGTCGGCGGCCGGCGTGGCGACGTCGGGGGCGGGCACCGGCGGTGCCGGAGGCGCCGGTGGCGCGGGCGGCGCCGGTGGTGCGGGCGGCGCCGGCGGAGCCAACCCGCCGGCATCGTCGGGCAGCTCGAGCCGCCAGCCGGCGTGGATGAGGTCGGGGTTGGTCAGGCACAGCCCGTCGGGCTGCACCTTGCCCTGGTTGAGGCTGAAGATCTCCCGCCATCTGAAGGGGTCGCCCAGGTGGCGTTCGGCGATGTCCCACAACGTGTCGCGGCGCTGCACCTCGTAGGTCGGCGCCGCGGCCAGGCGGGCGCCGACTGCGGCACCGGCCTGGGCCATCCGGTCGTCGGGTGCCTCGTCGGCCATCAGCGTCACCACCGGTTGGGACGTGGGCGGTGCCAACGCCCGCAACCCGAGGCCGCCCGAGCCGGACAGGCCCTTGGTGACGAGGAGCGATCCCAGCAGCGCGACCGTTGCGATCAGCCGGGCAGCGCCGCGCTGCAGGCCGCCCGCCAACGGCACGGCGCCGGCCCTGCGGCCCCGCACGTAGGCGACGGCCTCGACGAGCAGCGACGCCACCAGCTCGATCCAGACCAACCAGCAGACGACCGCCAGGGCCTTCACCAGGAACTCGTCGGGGATGTAGGTGTCGCGCAACGCGGCGCTGACCTGCGACAGCGTCGGGACCTCGGTCGGCAGCGGCCAGCCCACCCACGCGGTCAGGGCGACGGGCACACCCACGACGAGGATCGCGATCCCGGCCAGCGCCGCGAGTCCACGGACGGCGTCCGACCAGCGGTGCGGCCTGTCGAGCTGCATCTGGACACTCACCTGCGCGTCACCGTCCCCCAGCAACCCGTCTCGATCATGAGACGCCCCCAGATGATGCCACCTCGACGCGGTCGCAGCGGTCGCCGTCCCCCTCGGCGAGGGACGCGGTCCCCCCGGCCCCGGCCGGCTCGGTGCGGTCGGGCCGGTAGCGCTGCCGCTCAACCTGGGGCCACGCGTCGAAGTACTGGACGTCGCCGGCGCCGGCCCGGTAGAGGCCGGGGGTGTCGACGCCGTCACAGTCCCAGTCGCCGAGCACGAGTTGGTCCCCCGGCTCGCCGATGGCGATCCGCTGCGGGTCGCCGTCGATGCGGATGCTGAGCACCATGCGTTCGCCGCCCCCGACCGCCTCCGGCCGGTAGACGCCGACCGTCGGGCAGCCATCGCCCTCGGGGTCGCCCTCGACCTCGACCGCCGCCGGGCCCCCCGGGGTGGAGCCGGCCACCTCATCCGGGCAGTCGGGACCGCCGTCGTCGTCCGACGACAGCGGTCCCCGCACCAGGACGAGCAACCCCGCCGCCGCCAGGCCGACGGCCGCCAGCACGGGTATCCGGCGCAGCGTCCGGGGCGGGCCCTCGAGTGCGGGCCGGGGAGGACGGGGACCGAAGGTCCGGGTGGCCCCCGGTGGTTCGCCACCGCCCGCGCCGGCGCCGGTCGCGGTGCCGGGCACCCGGATGTCCCCGGCCGGGACGCTGGCCCGCAGCGCGCTTGCGAGGTCGTCACCCGAGGCGAAGCGCCGCGCGGGAACGCGGTCCATGGCCCGCTCGACCACCTCCGCCAGCGGCTCGGGCACGTGGGTCAGGCTCTCCAGCCGCAGGTGCTGGCCGCCCTCGGCCGCTCGCACGACCGCGAGCGGCACCGCCCCGCCGTACGGGGGCTGCCCCGCCAGCGCCTGGTAGCAGACGACGCCCAGCGAGTAGACGTCGGCCCGCGGATCGGGCTGGGCCCCGTCGAGCAACTCCGGGGCCAGGTACTCGGCGGTGCCGCTCACCTGGTCGCTGGTGAAGGCGCCCAGCGTCCGGGCGACGCCGAAGTCCGACAGCAGCGGCTCGCCGTCCGACGTGAACAGGACGTTGGCCGGCTTGACGTCGCCGTGGAGGAAGCCGCGCCGATGGGCCGACGCCAGGGCGTCGGCGACCGGTGCGGCCACGGCGACGACCTGACCGGGCGTCAGGCGGGCACGCTCGGCGATAACGTCGCCGAGCGATCCGCCGGGCGCGAACTGCATGGCCAGCGCGATGCCGTCTCCGTCGTGCAGCACCTCGAGGACCCGCACGATGTGCGGGTGGTCGAGCTCCGTGAGAAGGGCGGCCTCCCTCCGGAGACGTTCGAGCTCGCCGGGACCACCACCGACCCGCAGCCGCTTGATGGCCACGACCCTGGCGACCGGGCCCCGGCTGTGGGCCCGCCACACCGTCCCCGATGCGCCGGCTCCGATCTGCCGTTCGAGCTCGTAGTCGCCGACTGTGGGCCGGCTACTGGTTACCACCCGCGGTCTGGATGTTGGTGTTGACGGTCATGATGTCGTCGCTCATCATCGTGAGCCGCTCGACGGCGGTCTGCAGCGCGCGCTTGGTGTCGGGCCACTCGGCGTAGAAGGCCTCGGCCGATCCCCCGGCGAAGTTCTCGGGGTTGAGGCTGTCGCCGTGGCTCACGAACGTGCCGATGCTGTCGAGCAGCCCGCCGTTGATCGTCTTCTTCATGTTGTCGATGGCCTGGATCGCTTCGGTCGTCGACTTGACCGCACCCTGCGTCATTGTTGGCTCCCTCGTGGTTGTAGCAGCGCCGACCCCCCACGGTCGGCTCGTCCCAGCCGGTCCCCGCCGGCGGACACACTAGCCACCGCCCGCGGCTCGGTTCGCTAGTGTCTCGTCGTTCGCTGGGGCGGGCGGACAGCCTGATGGGGAGGAAACGCATGGCGGCCGAGATGCCGGCAAAGGTCGAGGCGGTGGCCGGCGCCACCGTGGCCCAATTCCCGTGGGCCGCCGCGGCGAGCGCGGTCGCCGCGCTCAACGCCGCAGCGACCACCCTGGGGACCCAACTCGAGTCGCGGGCGACCATGCTGCTGACGCTCACGGACTGGGTGGGCGCGTACCGCGACGAGTTCGACGGCACCTACGGCCGCCTCACCGGCACGGCCTCCGGGCTGAAGGAGACGCTCGCCACCCTGGCGTCGTCCATCGTGTCCGGCGCCGAAGACGCCAACCAGGCGCAGCGCGGCTACAACCAGGCGGCGCTCGAGCCCGACCCGCCCCCGTCCACCCGCCACTCCGGCCGCAACATCCCGGTCTGATCGATGGCAACCAGCAGCGCCAACCCCTTCAAGCTGGGCCGCTACGCGAGCGACGGGCTCGCCCTCGTCGCCACGCTCGAGACCCACGCCGGCGCCGTGGCCGGCAAGCTCGCCAGCCTGCGAGGCAGCGGCTCGCCCTACGTGCCGGCGCTCGGCGACCCCGACGCCACCTTCACCGATCTCGTGGGCGACTGGCACCACCTCGACGAGTTCGCCGGCGACGTGGCCAACGCCTTCTTCCAGGCCAATGAGCGGCTGGGTGAGCGCCCGCTCACCCGGGAGCAGATGAACGCGCTGGTGCTGACGATGGGCGACGCGTCCATCCTCCGGCACGGCCACGTGGGCTACGCCGACCGCGACGCGGCCATCGCCGCGGCCAACCAGCTCACCCAGGACATCCAGGCGGCGATGGAGGACGGTGCGTCGGCCGAGGAGTTGGACGCTTTGGCGAGCCGGGCGGCGAGGGGCCAGTTCGACCCCGCGTTCGCCGTCACCTTCGTCGAGGGGATGGGCGTGGACGGGATGGTCCGCATCCCGGCGCTGATCGAGGCGGCCTGGCCCGGCGGGGAGTACGGCCACAACCCGGGGTGGGGCCAGGAACGGCTGCTGCCCTTCGCCGCCATCCTGACGACCGCCATGGACACCCGCGCGGCCACCCCCCAGATCGACCGCCAGGATCCCAACAACGAGGACCTCGCCGACGACGACCGGCTGGGAGAGGACTGGGTCCGCGAGTTCACCGAGTTCTGGCAGGGCGACCAGTTCGACCAGCCCAACAACTTCCACTACAGCCTGTTGGTCGAGAACGCCGCCCTGCCGAGCGACGTCCTCGTCGAGGTGGCCAACCACCAGCTCGACTACATGCTCGCCCACAACGCGTCGCCGATCAGCTACATGAACGGCTTTCCCTGGGGCCCCGAGGATTCGATGGCCGAGATCAACATCCTCGACGCGCTGGGCGCGAACCGGGACGCCTCGCTCGAGTGGCTGGGCACCAAGAACCCGGGCGATGGCACCATCTACTACCCGGGCCGCACCGTCACCAACCTGGAGCTGCTGCTCGGCTTCGAACCCAACACGACGAACCCGGTGCTTGGCGACGCCCTGGCGACGGTGGTCGACAACGGCCTGCAGCACTGGGACGACACCGAGTCCGACCGGCTGTTCGAGATCGCCGTCGACACCGTGGGCGGCGACCAGGACTCGGTCCACTTCCAGCAGCTGCTCCCGACCCTCGGGGAGGGCGCGCGCACCCACATGGACCAGCTCGCCGACCGCACCCACGAGGTCATGCCCTCGTCCGTGGGCGACGTCGACGCGAACGCCCAGCAGGGGCTCTACAACGCCCACGACTTCCTCAAGGTGCTGATGGACAACGACGACGCCGCCAACTCCGTCTACCGGGGGAGCCTCGAGTTCGTCCAGGACACCCTGAGCTCCGACACCGGCGACGGCTTCGGCGGCGAGTCGCGCCAGATCGGCGGTCTCATGGGACTGGTCACCGAGGCCGACGAGAACGCCCGGGTCGAGGCCACCGAGGCCCGCATCGCCGCCCGGCAGAGCTTCCTCGACGGCGTCGGGCTGGTGAAGGATGTCGTGGGGCTGGTGCCGGTCGCCGGGCAGACCGCCAGCTCGGCCATCAGCATCGGCAGCTTCGCCCTCGACCAGGCGATCGACAACTTCGGCATGTCGGGCCTCGAGGGCGCCGTGGACCAGGAGTACGCGAACATGGCCAACGTCCGCGACGGCATCAGGGCCGAGCTCACGAGCGCGACCGCAGCCTACGAGTACGGGGTCAGGGGCACGTGGACGTCCGCCGAGGTCATCGACGCCACCAATGCCGCCCTCGGCAGCCAGGCCAACGGCCTCGACACCGATTTCTTCGCGGACGGCACCACCGGTGAGAGCCGGCCCATCAAGCCCTACGCAGAGATGACCGCCGACGAGCAGAGGGCGTACAACGCGTGGCTCAACTCCGACCCCGTCGGTGATGCCATCGCCGGCGACCGCACCGCCGCCGGCCAGCGCATGGACGAGGTCATCGACAGCCTCGAACACCGCTGATGCCCCGCCTGGTCCGGTCGACGCCGGTGCTCTCGCTGGCCGTGGCCGTTTCCGTCGGGGTCGGGTCCGCAACCGTTGCCGGCTGTTCCGATGACGACGGGGGTGGCGACGCCGAGGAGGTCGGCAGCCTCGAGACCGTGGTCGAGGACGACGATCTCGCCGAGGCCGTCGACATCACCGCCGGCGGCGACGGGGTCTGGGTCGCAACCGGCGAGGGACAGGTGCTCGAGGTGTCCGGCGACCGCCTCGAGGAAGTGGACGGACTCGACGCCGTGTCGACCGCCGCCGGCATCGCCGCGAGCCAGGACGGGACGTTGTTCGCCACGGACCCTCAGCGCCGGCGGCTGCTGCGCAAGCAAGGCGGCGAGCCCAGCGACGGCGGCGTGCCCGCGGTCGAGGAGCTCAGCGAGCTGGCGGCCGGCGCCGACAGCACGGTGTTCGTCGCCGACTACGAGGGGCGCCAGGTCGTGTCGATCGGCGCCGGCGGGACGGTCGAGGAGCTGGTCGACGACGCGACGGCCGGTCCCATGGCCGTCGCTCCCGACGGCACGCTCTACTACGTCGACGACCAGGTGATCGACGGCCGCATCGTGGCGCTGCCGCCGGGCGGCGGGCCCGAGCGGCTCACGCGGGAGGTCGAGCGCGACGAGGACGGCAACCCGGTCGAACCGCCGTCGGAGGGCGCGTCCGCCGGCGATTCCTACATCGAGGCCCGCGACCTGGCGGCCACCGACGACGGCCTGCTCGTGCTGACGTTCACCAACGAGGTGTGGCGCATCGCCGGCGACGAGGAGCTCGAGCTGGTCCTACGCCGCGGCGGCGACTCGGCGCTCGTTGCCCTGGGGGCGTCGGGCGACGACGTGTACGTGCTCGACGCCGGCACCGC
>JBOGHG010000056.1:0-19541 GCA_050744525.1 Acidimicrobiales bacterium
GTGTCGGAGGGGGGACTATCCCTGGCACATCCTGGGCGCCCGCCCAGTTCTGCCCAGGATCTGCCCCCGCTTCGGGCATTCCGTGGACCGGTGCGAGCCATCGGTGGATGGTCACATCGGCCTCCTCTGGTCGTCGTCATCGTAGGCGCATGCCCACTCCGGGTCCGTCGCACCACGAGCTGGGCTGGCTTCTGCGACCGCACGTGGTCCGTTCGGACCATTCGGACGAGGAGGGGCTTGAGCCCGGGCGTCGCCTGGCGTTGACGGCCGAGACGCTCATGGATCGCCACCTTGGCAATGTGCTGGTCCCCGCGCAGGTCGGCCGGCCTCGACCAGCTCGCCCAGCACTGCCGCACGCGACTCCAGGTGCGGACCAGCCGTCCACCCGCGCGGGTGACGACTGGTCCGTGGCGCTGCCGTCCGGATGCGACTGCGCCCTGTGCCAGACACTGGGCGAGTTCCTTGCCCACCCGGTACGGCATGTCCTCGAGTGGCCCATCGCCAAGGCGAAGCGCCGCCACGTCCACCGGCGGATCGACGACGCGGTGCGGCACGAGACCCGGCGCCGAGGTAGCCCCTACACGCTCGTGCTGACCAAGACCAATGAACTGTTCACTCGGGAGGCGCAGGCTGGCCGCCAGGACGAGGCCGATTTGGCCTGGCTGACCGCCTCGGGGATGCTCACCTGACGCCAACCCGGTTACCTATCGGTGAGCGCTCCCCTGCTTGCGCTTGGCCACGCCGGCAGGTCAGGAGGACAGCTCGCCGGCCAGAAGCACAGCTGGCGGGCCAGAAGCATCGGCGGCGGACGATGCGCCAGGCCCGCCAATAGCGGCCCAGGCGAGTGCACGGCCCAACGGCGGTCGAGGATCACCGCGTGATGGCGAGGTGCAAGCGAGCGTCGACGCGTCCGGTCACGACGGCGTCGAGAAGGCGGCCCCTTGACGTCGACGGGCATCCCGATCGCGAGCTGCTCGTCGCCGTCGAGCTCGATGTCATGCACGTAGACGCAACCGGCGGTGATCTCCGGTGGACCGACGATGGTGGCGCTGTGCAGCACGAGGATCTTCGACGCGCCGTGGGCAACCGGCCTCCTAGCGCGCCAGCTCGGGTGGCCGCCGGGTGAGCCGCTCAGGTCCGGCTACGCGACGGTGCGCCAAGGAGGTGGCGGTTCTTGGCGACCGGGCCGGGGAGGATCGTGAAGTGGACCTGGCTGTCATCGTCAACGGGGACGATGCGGAGGACCGCCCGCCCGTGGCGATCGCAGGCGAGGAGCATCGCCCCGGGGCACACCCGTGAGGGGTCGCGGGCATCGTTCAAAGTGGACCAGCCCAGGCCGTCGTCGTCCTGTGCGTTGAGATCGGCGGTCAGGTCGATGTCGTGCCCCATTGAGCCGCCACACGACGTACCGGTCAAACGAGGTGAACTTGTTGGTGGCGTTGCCGGTGCGGAGTTGTTGCCACATCCCGGCAGGACAGGTTGAGGTCGCCGCCACGTCATCCAACTCCCGACCCACTGAGTTTCGAAGGGTGAGGACCTTGACCCGTTGACGCCCCCGTTCATGGATGTTGACCGCCACGGTCGATGAGGCGCCACGGTCGATGAGGATGGTGACGACACGCTGAATGAGCACGAGGAGCGTGCCGGCGTCGTCACAGGAGTTGTCGCTGAACCTGAGTGTGGGCACGCTGAAGCAGGCCCGGTCACCACCAGCGACGCGTGGTCAAGGGGGTGCGGGCTGAGGATTGCGGCCCGGGTGATGATGGTGGCGAGTGGCCACGGGTCGGCGACGGGCCCGAAGCGGCGCACGGCGGCGCTGACGGCCAGACTGACGGCTTCGGGATGTCGCCCAGCGTCGAGAGTCGATCGTCCGGGCACGCGCCGCCGCCATGGTCATCAGATCTCGCAATGGCTCTATGACCGCAGCCGCGAAGACGCCTTCCTTGGACTCGAAGCGGTAGACCAACGCTTCGTTGATGCCAGCAGCCGCCGCGATGTCCTTGCCGGGTGGCCCCGATCCTTGCCGGGTGGGGCCCCGATCCCATGCTCCATGAAGACCTGTCGGGCCGCCTCCATGATCTGGCGACGACGCTCAGATGACGCGAGACGCTGGCGAGTCGGTCGGTCCTCGTCGGGCTTGGTCACCGGGTCCCCTGGCCTCGGGAAGCAGAGAGTCGTTCGATCAAGTCACCCCTCGTGCACGACGCTACCGCCCGAGGGCAAGCGACAGGAGTGACGCACGACGCAGGTGGTGCGAGCGCCCGCAGGTTTCATCGGCGGTGGTTGCGGATGGTGCCGATGCCTTCGATCCAGGATTCGAGGACTTGGCGTGGCTAGAGGAATCTGGGCGGTTGGCGGGTGACGCCGACGCCGGCAGGGGTGCCGGTGAAGATGACGTCGCCGGGGAGCAACGGCAGGACGGCGGAGAGCTCGGCGATGAGGGGGGACGCTGAAGGCGGGGTCGCTGGTGCGGGCGTCCTGGACCTTCTCGCCTCGACGGAGCAGCCGAGGGCGAGGTCGTCGGGGTCGGGGAGCTCGTCGGGCGTGACGACCCAGGGTCCCATCGATCCGTAGCCTCGCCGCGACTTGCCGAGCGAGAACTGGGTGCCGGCGGCGAACTGGAGATGCCGGTCGCTGATGTCCTGTCCGACGGTGAGCCCGGCGACGACGGCCCAGGCCTCGGTCTCGGCGACGCGGTCGGCGCGTTGGCCGATGACGGCGACGAGCTCGACCTCCCAGTCGGTGGTGTCGCCAACGCTCTCGATGTCGTCGAAGGGGCCGGCCAGGGACGCGGGGAACTTCGTGAACGTAGCGGGGACGTCCGGGATCGCCGCGCCCGATTCGGTGGCGTGGGCGCGGTAGTTGAGCCCGATGGCGAAGACCTGCCGGGGCGCCGGGACCGGGCGGCGCAGATCGGACTCGACGAGTGGGGCGGTGCCGGCGCCGGTGGCCGAGGTGAACTCGACGAAGGCCGGCCACTCGTCGTAGACGGCGGTGAGGTCGGGTCCGAATCGGCTGCCAGATGCCTCGGCGACGTCGGCGATCTCGTCGCCGAGGACGAGCGCGGCGCGGTCGTTGAGATTGGCGAGCTTCATGGGTGGGCTCCTTCGGTCAGGCGGCCGCCGGGGCTTGCAGTGGCTGGTGGCCCCAGGTGCTGATGCGGTCGTAGCGGCGGTTGTCGTTCCGCTCGTCGGTGATGGTTCGGGCTCCGTGGCCGACCTCGACCTGGAAGCCGGCGGGGCTGGCGACGTAGAAGCTGAACATGTGGTCGTTGTCGTGGCGCCCGAGCCCGTTGGGGATGGGAAGGTCGGTGGCCCAGGTTCGGTCGAAGGCGGCGCCGACGTCGTCGCGTGCGTTGGTCTCGACCATCACGTGGTGCAGCTTCTGGGGGAGCTCGAACGGCGCCTTGGCTAGGGCGATCGTGTGGTGTCGCTCGTTGCAGTGGTAGAAGCAGACCTCGAGCTCGATGCCGGCGGCGATCTCGGTCTCGAGCCAGTCGGACTAGGCGAAGCCGAGCCCGCCGACGAGGAACTCGTGGGATTCGTCGAACGCGGTCGTGGCGAAGACGGCGTGCCCGAAGCCGACACCGCGGGTGTGGAAGCCGCCGGGCATGAGTTCCGAGGCGAACGGCGTCGATGCGTTCTCGAGGTCGTGGACGAGTTCGATCCTCACACCCCACGGCGTGAGGGTGTGGGCCATGCGGCCGACGCGGCGCGCCGCAAGTTCCGCCTCTGTCGCGTCGGTCAGCTCGTGGCCGGCGGCCCAAAACCGGGCGGCGGCGAGCAGGTCGGCGCCGATCACGAATGGCGCAGTATCAGACGCCGGCGGCGTCGCGTGCTGGCCCGACCAACTCGGCGACGACCGAGCGGCGGAGGAGCTTGCCGGTCTCTGTATGCGGGAGCACGTCGCGGAACACGATCTCCTCGGGCGCCTTGGAGCCCCGGAGCCGGGAGCGCACCAGGTCGCGCAACTCGTCCGTGGCGACGTCCTCGCCGTCGCGGACCCACGACGGCCGCGGCGATCCGCTGACCCCACTCGTCGTCGGGCAGCCCGACCACGCAGACCGCGGACACCGCCGGATGGGGACAGCAGGACCTCCTCGATCTCGGCGGGGGCGATGTTCTGCCCGCCGCGGATGATCGTGTCATCAGCCCGCCCCTCGATGAACAGGTGCAGAGCCAGCCCTCGGCGTCGAGCAGGCTCCCAGTGGCGTACTCCCCGAGATCTGTTCGCCCCGCAGAAGACGATGCCCGTCTCCCCGGCAGGGAGCGGCTGGCCGGCCTCGTCGCGCACCTCGATCTCGGTCATCGGCAGCACTCGACCCGCCGAACCCCAGCAGGGCCTGGGCCTCCGGATCGTCGGAGTCGACCGCGGCACGGCGGTCCTCCTGTCCGAGCACGGCGATGGTGGAGGACGTTTCGGTCAGCCCGTAGGCGTTCACGAACCCGACGTCGGGGAACCGCGCCAGGGCCTCCCCCAGCACTGCCCCGCAGCGACGGAGCCGCTTCGCCTGCACGGCGGCGGCCGGCAGGAAGCGCCCGATCGACCACAGTCGTCGGGCCACGCCGATCACACGTCACCAGGCCTTGCCACGCGTGTCAGGATGAATCCTCATGGGGACTACCACTTCGCCGACGACCGATGGCGCCGGCACCCCTGACTTCACCATCGTCCTCAGGGGTTACGAACGCACACAGGTCGACATGTTCATCGAGCGGCTGCAGGCCCGCATCGAGGAACTCACCAACGCGGCCACCAAGGCCAAGACGGGCACCACCGACGCTCGGGATCGCATCAACGAGCTCGAACGTAAAGTCGCCGAGCAAGCCAAGCAGCTCGACGAGGCGGCCCAGCCCACGCTTTCGGGGCTGGGCACGCGGGTCGAGCAGCTCCTGCGGCTGGCCGAGGAACAGGCCAACGAGCACCGCGACGAGTCCAAGCGCGAGGCCGAGAAGCTGATCGCCGCCGCCCGCCTCGAGACCAAGGAGGTGGTCGAGAAGGCACGGGCCGTGGCCACCGCGGTCAAGACCGCCGCCGAACGCGAGGCCAAGGCCACCCGCGACTCCGCCGACCGCGAGGCCAACGAGGGCCGGGCGGCCGCCAACCGCGAGGCCGAAGGTATGCGGGCGGAGGCCGAACGGGAGACCAGCCAGCTCCGCAGCGTCACCGACCACGAGGTGGCCGAGCACAGGGCCACCGCCGAGCGCGAGATCGCCACCCTCCGCGCCACCGGGGAGCGCGAGATCATCGAGCTGCGCAACGTGGCGTCGCGGGAGGCCGAGGAGAAGCGCGCCGCCGCATCCAAGCTCCTGACCAAGGCCAAGGAGAAGCGTGAGGCCGAGCTGCAGGCGCTCGAGCTCGAGTTGGCCGAACGGCGCGAGCGGTCCGAGCGCGAGGAGAGCGAGCGCCACGATACTGCGGTTGCTGCCACCCAGAAGCTGGTGGCCGAGGCCGACCAGCGGGCCAAGGCCGCCCACGTCCGAGCCAAGGACACCGAGCAGGCCGCCGACCAGCGCCGGCGAGACAGCGACGCCGAGGCCAACGAGATCATCGACAAGGCCAAGACCTTCGCCGAGCGCACGGTGGCCGACGCCAAGTCCGAGGCCGATCAACTCGTGTTCGACGCCAAGACCCACGCGGAGGTCACCAAGCAGACCGCCGAACGTGAGGTGGCCGAACTGACCCGCCAGCGCAACGCCGTCACCAACCAGCTGACACAGCTGCGCGAGATGCTGTCGGGTCTGGCCGGGCTCGGCACACTGCCGAGCCAGCAGCAGGCGACGGTCCAGGAGGCCGCCGAGAAGGTCGAAGACGTGCAGGAGGCGGTCGAAGAGGCCACCTCGGGCGACGTCGGCGACAACAACGGCGCCTCCGATGCCAGCGAGCTCCGGGTGGGTAACGCCGGGTGAAGCTGGGCCTGGTCGTCGGCTACTGGCCGCCGAGCGGACCCCCGCCCGACGCCGTCGACCAGATCGCCACCGCCGAGACGCTCGGATTCGAATCCATCTGGACGGCCGAGGCCTACGGGTCGGACTGCTTCACGCCCTTCGCCTGGTGGGGCGCGGCGACGAAACGGATCAAGCTGGGCACCTCGATCACCCAGATCTCGGCCCGCACACCCGCTTCAACGGCCACGACCGCCATCACTCTCGACCACCTCTCGGAGGGCCGGCTCATCCTCGGGCTCGGCGTCTCGGGACCACAAATGGTCGAAGGCTGGTACGCAGGACTACGCCAAGCCCCTCGCCTGCAACCTCGGCCACGGTGCCGTGCACATAGGTCCGAGGCCGGGCTACCCGTGCCGGTCAGGGGCGAATCAGGCTCATCGGAGTCCGGCCTTGTCGAGCATGGCGATGAGCGTTGGTCGGCGGCGGTGCTACTCGCGGAGGCTGGCCAGCTTCTCGTCGAAGTCGGCCAGTAGACCGGCTGCCGTCGCGGCGCGGCGGGCGGCCTTCGTCGTGTGGATCGCAGCGGTGTGCGCCGAGTTCATCGGCCGTTCAACGTGCTGCACCAGCCGCTGTATCTGAGCTCTACCGCACGGTCAACACGCCAACCGACCTGTCCACCACGGGCGCCCCAGAGTCGTCGTTCGACACGATCTGTCAGTTTTTCGGCGTGCAACCTGGCAAGGTGGCGACCGCCGCCCCCGGCGACGCCGGCTACAACGGTAGCCGTTGGCGCGTCCATGGTCTGCAGTTCACCGACTACGCCGCGGCCGTGGCGGCGTTCGACACCAACAACAGCGGTGACTTCGATAGCGACGAGGAAGTGGCCGCGGCATTGGACGCCGGCGCGGCCACCGACATCGGCGTGGTCAAGAGCTTCGTCTGCCCGGTGGTCAAGCTCCCTGGTTCCTGATCCCGCCTCGCTCGGCCCTGGCCTGCCAACCGGAGTGAAGCTGCGCCTCGGCATGGGCAGCTCGCCTGCGACTGGCAGGTCGAAGGTGAGGAACGGAAGGAGACAGCGGGTGCTGATGGCCTACCGGTCCAGGCCATCGCCAACAGCGGAAGGTTCGGATCGAGACGCGGGCCTGCCGGGATGACGAGACGTCGGCATGAGCCAGCACTAGCCGAACCCACGCCAGCCCACCTTGGCGCTGAGTGTCGAGCGCTGTTGGCGGCGGCGCGCTCGAAGTCGACGGGTGTGCGGCCGCCGATGCTGGAGTGACGACGCCGCCGGTGGTACCTGCCGTCGATCCAGACGGCGACGGCTCGCGGCGATCACCAGCGCCACGCTCCCCGCCGCCTAAAAGAGGTTCGCATATTACAGTGATAGCCTGGTCATAGAGAGAGGCCGCAATGGCGCAGGAAGGCGAAGGCGAGGTCGTGGTCGGCTCGGACACGGTCGATGCCGGCGTTGGCGGCCCGGGCGGGTTCGTCGATGCTGTCGGCGCACAGGTTGGCCAGCTCGGTGGCTTTGACGTTGCCCCACAGGCCCTCGACGGGGTTGAGGTCGGGGGCGTAGCCGGGCAGGCGTTCGACGACCAGCCAGCGGCGCTGGGCGCGGATCCAGGCGTGCATGCGGCGGCTGCGGTGTGAGGGCAATCCGTCCCAGATCAAGGTGACTTTGGCGCCGCCGAGCTCGTCGTGCAGCGCCCCGAGGAACTCGATGAGGGACTCGTCGTTGTAGGCGCCGGGACGGGTCTGGAACACGAGGCGGGCCTCGGCGCGGTCGTGGGCGTAGGCGAGGGCGGCGGCCATGGACAGGCGCTTCCAGTTGAACCGGTGGCGCAGCACCGGGGTCTCGCCCCTGGGCGCCCAGGTGGCTCTCACCGACGGGAGGAGCGAGACCCCCGATTCGTCTTGGAAGACGATCCAGGCTCGGCGTCGGCGGGCCCCCTTTTTATGCGAGGCCACTCGGTGGCGACCCAGCGGGCGATCGCTTCGTCGTCGCGTTCAACCGCCCGCCGCGCCGGACGTTGGCGGCTCCAACCCAACTTGTCCCGCAACAGCTTCCACACGTGCCCCGGGTGATAGCTCACCCCGGTCTCGGCCTCGATCACCGCCGCCACCCGGTCCAGGGTCCACAGATCGGTCGGGAACCCATGCGCCCGCGGCCCCCGACGCAACGCCCGGTCCAGCCGGCGCAACTGATCGTCGCTCAACCGGGGCATGCGCCCGGCCCGCCCCGCCGCCTTGAGCGCCTTGGTTCCCCCGGCCCGCCAATCGGCGTACCAGCGGCTCACCGACTGGCGCGACACCTCCAGCTCCCGGGCCACCTCCGCCTGGCTCACCCCCCGTTCGAACATCCGCGCCGCCCGCCGCCGACGCTTCTCCATGCCCTCGAAGTCCCGCCGCGCCGGCGAGCCCCCCACCGCCCCCACCAACCGCCACACCAACAGCACCAGCACCTGGAACAGCATGCCCCAAGTGTCCCAGACCTGTCACCTTAATATGCGAACCTCTTTAGGTGTGGAGGAAGTCGACGAGCGGCCGAATGAGCCGGAACCGCTCGCTGACGCCGCTCGATGAACGATCCTCGGTCATGCCGGCTCCCGGTCGGGTCGACCACGGAGTCCCGCCGACCAGACGTCCCGGCACGCCTGACGCTCGGGCTAGCGCTCGGCGAGGCACTGGTCCCCGGGGCCCTCCCATCACGCCGAGCACAGCACGATCGATGAGGCGCCCGAACGCGTGGACGAGGGCGACGTCGTGGTGGTGATCAGTCGGTGGGCAGCTCGGCCAGCGTCACCTCGGTGGTGTGCTCGTCCCCGTCACGGGTGTAGGTGATGGTCACGCGGTCGCCCGGTTCGTGCGAGCGGATCGCCGAGGTGAGGTCGGACCCGGAGGTGACCTCGTCGCCGTCCACACGGGTGATCACGTCCCCCTCCTGCAGGCCGGCCTCGTCGGCCGGCTGGCCTTCCTCCACCCGGCTGATGAGGGCCCCTCCGCCGTCCTCGGCGTCGGTGATGGCGACGCCCAGGTACGCGTGGGAGACCTCGCCGTCCTCCATGAGCTGCTCGGCGATCGAGCGGGCCGAGTCGATGGGGATGGCAAAGCCCACACCGATGTTGCCGCCCTGCGAGCCGATGCCGCCACCGCCCGCCAGCGAGGCAATGGCGGTGTTAATGCCCACAACCTCGCCGTCGGTGTTGGCGAGCGCCCCACCCGAGTTGCCGGGGTTGATGGCAGCGTCGGTCTGGATGGCGTCGATCACCGCCGAAGGCACGGTCTGGGCGGCGTCGTCGCCTCCGAACGGCGGTTCGGGCAGCTGCTCGTTGGACAGGGTGATGGACCGGTCGAGGGCGCTCACGATGCCGGACGTCACCGACCCGTCCAGGCCTAGCGGACTACCGATGGCCAGCACCGTGTCCCCGACGTTTAGATCGTCGCTGGTGCCGAAGGTGGCCGGGGTGAGGCCCTCGACATCCTCGGCCTGGATCACCGCCAGGTCCGTCGCGGGGTCCCGACCCAGGATGCGGGCGTCCGCCCGAGACCCATCGTTGAGCGTCACCGTCAGCTCGCCGCCGTCCGCGGCGGCCACGACGTGGTCGTTGGTGAGGATCTGGCCGTTCGAGCTGATGATCACTCCGGAGCCCTGGCCGGTGTCCAGGTTCGCGTCGAAGGTGATCGACACGACGCTGGGCAGCACCGCGGCCGCCGCCTGGGACAGGGGCTCATCCGGCGCGCTGTCCTGGTTGCCGGTGTCGTCGCCGGCGGGGGCCGCGGACAGGCTGGTCGTGGCCGGGGTGTCGTCGTCGTCCAGGCTCAGCGCCAACAGCGCGCCGCCGGCCGCCGACGCGGCCATGACACCTGCGGCGGCGACCACGGCAACGGTC
This sequence comes from Acidimicrobiales bacterium, assembly GCA_050744525.1. GTDB lineage: Bacteria > Actinomycetota > Acidimicrobiia > Acidimicrobiales > VFJN01 > DASQUK01. The sequence continues at coordinate 9,779 of JBOGHG010000056.1, forward strand.
CGCCGGACCCGCCGAGGGGCAGACGGCGGGACCGGCGAACCGACCGGCACAGGGCCAGGTGGGCGCGGGGCGGGGGGCGTGGAGGGCGCGCCCCACCCGGCGGCGCCGGGGAAATCGGACGGGCCGGATGGATCGGACGGGGAGGGGTCTTGCCCGGGGAGGCCGGCAGTTGCAACGTCGGCGGCTCGTCTGGCACCTCCGCCTGCGGGGCGGTGATCCCCTCCGTGCCCGCCACGTAGGGTCCCGGGGGCGGGGGCACGGGGACCTGGCCGGACGCCGGAGCTGTCTGGTCGTCGGTCATGCCACCCAGCATGCCCAGCCTTGCTGCGGACACACAGGGCGCAATCTGAGAACTTCCTGAGAGTCGGGCCACCGCCCAGGCGGCGTCCAGGGCGCACCCTGGCAGCGCCCAGGTCGCCATCGCATGCTGAGGCGGCGACCAGCGGCTGCGGCGATACCGTGCGCGATCGGGTAGAGCACCCGCAGCGGCGTACCGCGGCCCTGCGGATCGACGATGTGGCTACGGTGACCGTCGACGCCGGTGAGCTCGCCGTCGCGCTTCGTCAGCGGCCGGCAGCTCACGACCGTTTCGCTCTCGGCGGGCTCGACCAGCTCGCCCACGGCGAGTATCTGTTCGGCCATTTCTTCTCTCCTTGCTTCGGATTCCATACGGCAATCGTCGGGCGATGATGGGTGGAGGGCATCCGCGCCTTCGTCAGCGGGAGATCGGCTTGAAGTAATGGCTGTCTTCCCAGTTGGCGATCCTCTTGCCGATTCGTGCCCCACGACGTCGGCGGTGCGCCAGTGGATCCCGCCCCACCCCAGCGATGGGGTCGCTGCTCTGGCACCCAAGACCGTCCACGAGATCCACCTGGTGATCCGAGGCGCGCTCGCCGACGCCGTCCGCCGCGGCCTCGTCCCACGCAACGTGGCGCTGATCGCCCACGCCCCACGCATGACAGCAAGCCCGAAGGTCGAACAGCGGTCCTGGACGGCCGAGGAGCCCCAGGCGTTCCTGCGAGCTGCTGCAGGCCACCGCCTATTCGCGGCACTGCGGACCGCGGCGTTCACCGGGATGCGGCGCAACGAGCTCCTCGGCCTGTGCTGGGACGACCTCGACACCAGCAAGGCGACCCTGTCGATCAACCGCGGCCTCGTCGCCATCGGCTACGACCTGCACGAGACACGTGGCACGACCGCCAACGCTCGACGGCGCATCGACCTGGACCCGACCACGATCGCCGTGCTCGGCGCTTGGCGGGCGTGGCAATCCGTCGAACAGCACGCCATCGGCATCGAGCCGTCAGCGCGGATGTTTGCCGATGGCCACCGCGCCGCCATTCATCCGCACGCGATCTCGCAGGCGTTCGAGCGCATCGCCCGACGCGCCGGTGTGACCGTGATCCGCCTACACGACTTGCGGCACACCCATGGCTCGCTGCTCATCGCGGCAGGCATCCCGGTCAAGGTTGTAAGCGAACGCCTCGGACACGCCACGCCGACGTTCACCATCGAGACCTATCAACACGTCCTCCCCGGCATGCAGGCCGAGGCCGCCCGCGTGTTCGAGCAACTCATCGTTCCGGGCGTTCTACCGGCGTCGAAATCTCCGGTAGAAGGTCGGGAGAAGCGCCGGAAGAAGACCGCCTGAACCCGGTAGAAGCTGCACGCCACGATGAAGGCCCGGGTCATTGACCTGGGCCTTCACTCGGATCTTGAGGGCGGGGGCGGGATTTGAACCGCGACCTTCGGGTTATGAGGCGGCTCACGGCCATGTCGGCCGGTGACGGCCGCTCCCGAAAAGTCCGCCTGACCTGGGCTTTCGCGTGCCGGCCGATGCCGCCAGATCCGGCCCGTGACGGCCCATTCCGGCCTGTCCATTAGAAGATCCATTAGAAGCCGCGGCGGCCGTTGACCTTCGGTGTTCAGGAAACTGGTCAGCTCGGCAACCGCTGTGAGGCTCCGCCGAGCGCTCGGGATCTACAGCTCGATGGCTTCCTCGTCGGCGTAGGCGGCAGCTGCGCCGAGGAACCGGTACGCCCACTCCTGGGCGAGCTGCCGGTTCTCGCAGAACACGATCGGCACGTTCGGATACCGCACCTGTGCGGCGGCGAGCATCTCGGCCACCATCGACGGCGCTACGTAGGTGAGGCGGAACACGTCGGCCCAGCGGTCCTCCACCACGATCGCGGCGCGCGGTGCCGTGGCGAGTTCGCCGAGCGTCACGAGAAGGCTGCCGTCCACGACGTTCCCGGCCAGCTCTGCGAGCTTCTTCCGTTCGACAACGCCGACGACCTCACCGTCGACCTCGACCGCGTAGTCGCCGACGACCAGGGCCCGCTTGTCGAGCATCACCTGCTGTCGTTCGAACCTCCAGGCGTACCGCTCGCGTGTGTCGACGACGATCTCGAGGACACCGGCCGCGCTGCGGCGGGTGGGCAGGCGCATGCCAGGCCGGGTCTTGCGAGTGGTCTTGGCCGTCTGCCAGAAGATGCCTTCGCGTCCGCCCTTCAGCGTCGTGACCACAAACTGCGAGCGGTTCTCGCGATAGCGATCGAGCACGAGATCGATCGCCACGCCCCGTCGCGTACAGGATCGCACCGGCGTCTCTTCGACGATCTCTGCATCGTCGGGCCACTCACTCCGGTGGCAGTAGATCTTGGCGCTGCGCGGCCAGGTGTCCTTTGCCTTGAGCACGAGCGGCTTCGCTCCGAGGGGGACCCAGAGCACGAACGGCAGCGTCGAGTCCTCATCCGGATTGCGCGCGATTCGGAAGGTGCTCAGATGTCCTCGCCCTCATCGTCGTCGGGCTCGTCGTCGGCATCGACCGCCAGCGAATCGAGGTACTCGCGACGGAGCTCGCGAAGAGAGCTTCCCGACTCCGGAGACACCCAGAACCACCAGCCGCCGATCTTCTTGCCGGAAACCGCGCGCGCAGCGTCGGTCGGCGTGGCGTAGATCGTCCCGTCGACATCGAGCCGTCCGTCAGGCAGCACTGTCGCGACGACGTCGGCGAACTTCTTCCGGACCGATCGGAGCGCGACCCCTGTGGGTATCAGACCGGCGCTCATGAGGTCCGAGACGTCCACCGCATGCCGCGGCGCGGGCTTCTCGGCGGCAAAGCCCGACCGGTGGCCCTCGGGCGCTGGCCAGATCTCGATGATGAGCTTCGCGAGCGCATCAGAGCGTGCCCTGATCGCGGCGTCGTCCCAGGCTTCGCGCTTGACGAGATCCCGATTCAGCAGCAGCACATCGTGGGCCTCGAGACCCTCCCTCTTGCCCGCCACGCCCAGCCATGGTCCGTTCGACACCTTGGCGTTCAGCCGGCCGGTGAGCAGCGTCAGGTTGCCGACGGTGTGGATGAGCCGATCTCGGTCGGTGTCGCCTCCCGCTCCCTGGGGCGTCGGCCAGTGAAGGAGCCACTTCTGCGGCATCACGTGCTCGATGTGCAGCTGCCCGCGTGGGACACGCTGGCCGCCGAGCCCTTCGTCGCCAGAGCTGAAGCCCCGCACGTGGTCCTCGAACGCCTCCAGCACCATTCGGAGCCGCCCGCGCCGCAGTCGCCGATACGCCGGTAGCGCCCTGAGCTCTTGGCGCACCTCATCGTCGTCGGGCCAGTACCGACTTCCGCTCGTCTGCTCCGCAAGGAACGTCTCCAGGACGTCACCGGCGCGCCCGCGGTCGGACTTGCGTAGGTGACCGATGACCTCGGTGACGATCTGGTTGTAGTTCTTCGTCGTCGCACGCACGAGCATCCGCCGAACCATCCAGCTCTCGACGACGTCGACGGCCTTCAGCAGCTGATGCTGTGGGATGGGCGCCGCCTCCGGATCGAGGAGGTGGAGGACGAGCGGCTTGACGACTTCGCTCTCCAGCGTGCTGGTTCGGTAGGCAAACAGCCCGAGCCGGTCGATCGGTTCGCTCTTGTTGGTCCCACCGACGACGAACGAGCGGTACACCTGTGCTGCTCGATCGATCTCTTCGAGGAGAGCCGGCATCGCGACGCCGGCGTCGAAGTCGGCGTAGGTCTTGAACCGCGTGAACACCTCTCGAGCGACGACATCCTCGCCAGTGCGCGCGATCAGCCAGTGATTCAAGAAGATGGACGACCGCGGATAGCGGAGACGACCGACGCTGACCTCCGCCTCCCAGAAGGCGGCCTCGAACTCCTTCCAGTACTGCTCGTAGGCGGCCTCGACATCGGCGCCTGACTCGAGCAGTCGCTGGAAAACGAAGTTCTTGATCAGATCCGCAGCGGTGAGCTGGGCGCCGCGGGCGTTGAGTGTCTCGAAGATCTCCTGGGCGTTCTCATCGACCGCGAGGTCGATCACGACCATCTGGAGGAGCTCGCGGGCGACGGTCTCGATGGTCGTCGCTCGCCGGTCGACTTCCTCCGGCCCGTTGAGCGCCAACCACTCGCGCGCTCGGAGGCTGAAGAATCGGTGCGCCTCGACCATGCGCTCCCCGGAGTGGCCGAGGCTGTCGTGGTCGAACGGTGGCTCGGCTCCCATGACCGCGTTGAAGGCCGGCCGATCGCGATTGGTCGGCCACACCTTGAAGCGGTCCTCCGGGTGCGTCCAGAACGGCTCGGCGTTGACGACCAGCGCGTCGACCCGCAGTGATGGAGCGATGGCGCCAACCGCGAGGAGCTCTGCGTGGAGCGCGTCGAGCAGGATCTGGAGCGTCGTGAGACGCTGCTGACCGTCGATGATCGTGCGCTCCTGCAGCGACCCCGTCGGGTTCTGCACGTGTTGGAGGACGACCGCACCGAGAAAGTGGGGGTGGTGCTTCGCCGCGGGCTGTAACAGGACGCGATCGGCCACGCGAGTGAGGTCGTTCCACAGTGGTTCCCACTGGTTCTCCTCGTTCCAGACGTAGGGCCGCTGGAACAGAGGCACGACCAATCGCTGAGGAAGCGTGAATAGCAGCTGCGGCGTGAGGACTTGCGTGTCCATCAGGCCGGCCCGGCCTCGTAGACCTGGAGCACCTCGTCGCCATAGTGGTTGATGACCTTGATGGCGATCTTTCCGGTGTCGGGCACGGGGAACTGGCGGCTCACCGTCGAGTAGAGGGTCGCCCACGCGTCCTCGTCGACGTCGGCTCGTAGGGCGCGCCGCAACTGAGCGTATGGGTCGTTGCCACCGGTGAAGTAGGCGTGGCGGACGAAGAAGCTCTCGCCGTTGTAGTTGCTGTCTACGAACCAGCAGGCGATGTCGTCGGTCGATCCGGAACGGACCTCGCCTGTGGTCGGGTCGTAGACGTCGACGCCGCGAACCTCGATCTCGATGTCACCGTCGACGCGCCGGATGTCGACGTCGGGCTCGCCGAAGACCATGAAGAGGTTGCCGGCGCCAGTCTTCTTGAGCAGGTCGCCACCCATGGCCAAGTCGGGGTTCATGCGGGCGAGAAGCACGCGCAGGCGCCCGAGTCGGCGCTCCACCGCCGCGACAGCGAAGCCGTCATCGGTGGGTGCGAACTCGCGCGCGGTCTCGCCGGAGTGTGGGTCGAACGCGAAGCCGCACACGACGAGCAGATCGAAGCCGGCACCGCGCATCGCCTCCTTGGCCGCCTCCTTGATGTGGTCGGGGCCGACCGTGCCGTGCTCGGGACCGAGGCTGATCGCCACGCGACGCGTCTGGTCCTGCGCGTCGGTGAACTCACCTTCGGCCTGGATCCACGTCCCCGCGTAGAGGTCGAGTCGGTCGAAGCCGATCTCCTCACCCTTGAAGGTGTTGTGGACGCCAGCCTTGCGGAGGTTGTCGAGGATGGTCTGCTCGAATGACGGTGCGTCGGCATCGGTCGCCGCGGCCGCCTCGGTGCTCGTCGGCGGCGGGCGTTCGTCGTCGAGCACCCGGTGGGGCGAGAGGCTCTCGACAGTGAACCGTCCGGTGACCCGCACCTTCTTGCGGTCCTCGTAGGGCTGGTCGACGAGCAGTTCGCTGTCGGAGTGCCGCGCGATGGCGGCATCGATCTCCTCGCGCGACAGGCCCTGCGCGATGTCCGGGTTCCGCGCGATCGACTTCAAGGTGATGTGGGGCACGCGCTTGTAGACGAAGCCCTTGCGCACGTCACCGGCGTGGCCGTTCCCGACCGATGGTGTGCCGGCGAGCTCGGCCTCCTTCGTTGCACCCTCAGGCGAGTCGGCGAGCAAGTAGTACGGGAAGCGCGCGCACATGAGTCGTGTGCGCGCAAGCGCGAGCGCGACGCGGCTGGTGTCGATGGTGATCCATCGGCGCCCCCACTGCTCCGCCACATACGCGGTGGTGCCCGACCCGCACGTCGGGTCGAGCACGAGGTCACCCGGATCCGTCGTCATGAGCATGCAGCGCTGGATGACCTTCGTGTTCGTCTGCACCACGTAGATGTTCTCGCCGCTGTAGCCGCCGCGTGCGGTGTCCGTCCACAGGTTGACCAGCGGGAAGTAGGGAAAGTCGTCGGCGAATCTGCGGAAGGCCAGCGTTGTGCCATAGGCCTCGAGGCGATCCGCCGCAGCAAGCCGATCGAAGCCGGCGCGATTCGTCTTCCACCCGCCTTTGCCAGGTGCATAGGCCTTCCCTGCATGCTCAACGGAGAATTGGGCGCTCTCCGGAGACGACGCGGACGTGAGAGGCGACCTTCGATAGACGCGCTCTTGTGCTCCGAGCGGTTGAGCGCCAGCCTTCTCCTCCGCGGTGATCCGTCGAGTTGAGCCATCGCTCTGAAGGACGAAGTCGTAGTTGACCCAGTCGAAGCCCTCGCGCGGGTCGAAAAGGGGCCGGTACTTCACCGAAGACCGGTCACGGCAGTACCACACGAGGTAGTCGGAGACTGCGGAGAGGACCTCGGTGCCGATTCCAGGACTGCCTGCGGTAGCGGTCTTCTTGACCGTGATGAGACTCACGAAATTCTCATCGCCAAAGACCTCGTCCATGAGCGCACGCACGCGATGCACGTTCTCGTCGCCAATCTGGACGAAGCACGAGCCGGACTCCGTCAGCAGCTCGCGCGCGACGGTCAAGCGGTCCCGGAGGTACGCGAGGTACGAGTGGATGCCGAGCTCCCACGTGTCGCGGAACGCCTTGATCTGTTCGGGCTGCCTCGTGACGTCGGTGTCCTTGCCATCGCGCACGTCCCGCTTCCGCGTCGAGACCTGCCAGTTGCTGCCGAAGCGGATGCCGTAGGGCGGGTCGACGTAGACCATCTGAACCTTGCCGCGGAGGTTCTCCTTCTCGGCGAGGCTGTTCATCACGAGGAGTGCGTCACCGAGGATGAGACGGTTCGACCAGTTGCCCTCGTGGGCGTAGAAGTCGACGAGCTGGTCGAACTCCAGGCCGTCGAAGTCGTCGAACAGCGTCAGCTCAGGCTCGGCGTCGCCAGCCGCCGCTGTCTGCCGGAGGTTCTCGACGAGCGCGCGCGGGTCGACCTTCTCCTGGATGTAGACGGGGACGGTCGAGACGTTCAGGTACTCGGCGAGGTCCTGCTCGTCCTTGCCCTTCCACACGAGCTGGGGGTCGAGGCTCTGGTCGCGGGGATAGAGCGCGGTGCCGGGCTGCCGCTCGACGTCGGCGACGAAGTCGGCGAGCTCGCCGGTCGGGATGTTGACACGGCGATCGGCGTGGCGGGTCGACTCGACCGGTGTCGGGCCGGTCGTCTTCTTGGACGCGGGGCTCATGCGCGCGCTCCCGCGACATCGTTCACGACCGCTTCGATCATCCCGCCGGCCTCCCAGGGGTCGGTGACCTCGATGAACCGCCAGCGCCCGAAACCGCCGTGGTCGTTGACCGCGGGGATCCAGAGATCACGGGTGGTGTTCACCTTGTGCTCCTTGTCGCGCCGGCCCGCGCCCGAGACCTCGATCAGCAGGTTCAGGAGATCGTCGTCGCCGTGGCCGTCGTCGACCCGGGCGATGAAGTCGGGCACGTAGGCGCGCTGCTGACCGTCGATCGTGTACGGGATGGTGAAGCCGAGACCTTGGTTCTTCACATAGGTGCGCACCGCGGGCAGGTGCTCGAGCTTGCCGGCGAGGTGGGCTTCCCATCCGCTGTCGCACACGACGTGACTGATGTGGCAGCGATCCGGGTGGGTCACGTACACGTCCTTGGTGCTGTCGAAGTCGACGTACCGCGTCGAGCCGACCGGGTCATAGGGGCGCAGCAGCGGCACGAGCCGGCGATCGCCGCCCTGGAAACGAACGATCGACGAGTAGAGCTTCTCGACCGCATCGTCGGCGCGCTGCGCCATGGCCAGCAGTCCGATGTACGCGTCGTCCTTGAGCGTCACGCACTCGCCGATCCAGCGCTTGCTGATCTCGACCAGGCGAGGGAACAGCCAAGGCCGCTCGGCGCCGGGCTGTCCCTCTTCGTCGGGCGCGCGGAAGTAACGGTCGAGGAGCCGCTTGGCGAGGACGAACGCGACCTGCTGGGCGCGCATCGCTTCGAACCGCTCGAGGCGGTGCTCCTCGGTCTCGCCCACGATGGCGGCGACGTCGGTACGGGTGGGGACGTCGCGGGAGTCGAGCGCGAGGCGGGACTCGTCGATGAAGTCGGCTTCGAGGTGCTCGTCGGGGATCTCCCACCGGTAGCCGACGAGACGAGGGAAGGTGATCTCGGCGTGGATGCGGTCTTCGATCGCCCGAACCCGAGTGGGGATCGGGCCCGGCTTGGGGTCGGGCCCGGAGCCGGAGGCGGGGATGAAGCTGAACGGGACGCCGTAGACCTCGGCGTACTCCGGCTCGAAGCGACCGTCTTCGCCCACGACGTACGACCGGCGCCGCAGCCCGCGGCCGACGACCTGCTCGCAGAGGAGCTGGGTGCCGAACGCGCGCACGCCGAGGACGTGGGTGACCGTGTTCGCGTCCCACCCTTCGGTGAGCATCGATACCGACACGACGCAGCGAACGCCCTCGCCGAGCTTGCCCGGCTTGCCGACGGTGTTCATGACCTCGCGCAGCAGGTCCTCGTCGGTGAGCTCGTCGACGTCACGCCCGGGGAACCGCTGCCGGACCTCGGCCTTGAACTCCTCGATCTCGGCAGCAGCGGCGGCCTTGAACTCCGCGCTCATCGCGTCACCGGAGTCGAGCTGTGTGGAGTCGACGAGGATCGTCTTGGGGCGCGCCGACCACCGGTCGCCGTCGGCGTTGGAGAACAGAGTGAGCTTGCCCGGCACGACCACCGTCGCGTCTGTCGCGCCGGGAAGCGGCTTGGCCCAGCCGGCGATGTAGTCGAAGACGAGCTTGGAGACGTTGGTGTTGTTGCACACGACGATGAACACCGGCGGCGTTGAGCCGTCGATGTCGGTCGTGGTCTCCTCCCAGCGGCGAAACGCCTTCTCGTAGTTGCTGTACAGGCTCTGCAGCGCGCCTTCGAGCGGCGCCGGCAGGGTCGGCTCCTGGCCGTCGACGGCGTCGGTCTTGCGGCCCTTCTTCGGCAGGTCGTCTCGAATGCGAAGCCACAGGCCGCGATAGGTCGGCATGTCGGTCTGGGCGGCGTTGTCGTCGACCGGGACGCGTGGGATCTTCACCAGCCCAGCCTCGATGGCGTCGATCAGCGAGAAGTCGGACACGACCCACTGGAACAGCGTCCCCTCCGGCCAGCCCGAGCCTCGGAGGTAGAAGGGAGTGGCCGACAGGTCGTAGACGACGCGCACGCCCGTCTTGGCGGCGATGGCCTGCAGGCCGGTGAGCCACACGCGTGCTTCCTCGTCGCGCTTGGCGGCCTCGCGCTTGTCCTCACCGCTCAGCACCGGCAGCTCACCGTCGTCGGCACCGACGCGTCGCCGGTAGCAG
>JBOGHG010000057.1:0-19497 GCA_050744525.1 Acidimicrobiales bacterium
GCCGCCTGCAGAAGGTCGACGCCCCACCGGGCCGCGTAGTCGTCGTGAAGGCGGAGCTCGTCGACCGCCCCATCGAGTAGCTCCTTGAACGCGATCACGCCCTCTCGATCGGGGCTCTTCGCCAAGGCCAAGGCGTAGGCGCGACAGAACGCGTCGAGGAAGGCAGCGTCCTGTCCCACGTAGTAGGCGAACGTAGCCCGGGCCAACTCCCCGGACGCGATGCCCCGGACGAACGTGTGCTCCAGCGCGGCCGCGGCCAGGACTCGGTTCCGGTCCCATAGCGAGTCGGAGAGCGAGGCCACGGAGGAAGGCTAAACCCAGCACGAGCAGAAGGTGAGCAGCGCGTACGGGACCCGGACGTCATCGTCGCAGCAGCACGAACGCCTCGGGATCAGGGGCCTCACTCCCCGTTGACGTCCGCCGGAGCGCGGCACACCGACTCGACGAAGTCGTCGATGTGCGTGTGGTTGGTGGCGTAGTGGCCGCCCGAGCGCGTGGCGATCCAGCCGCCGACCGTCGACCACTGGAACGACTGCGGGAAGTGCCGGAGCCTTAGGCCGTGCGGGCGTAGCTGGTCCTCTACGGCGGGTCCCAGGGCCCCGGCCTGGATGCGGGCCGCCCGGGACGTGTGGTCGATCTCGAGCACCTGGTCCATCGCCGTCACGTCGACCGTCACGACGCTCGCCGCCTGTGCCGGGGGGTTCACACCCCACACCACCGACGACCCACCACCGAAGGGGACGACGACATGGCCGGCCGTGTCGCACCAGTCGAGGACGGCCTCGAGCTCGGGTTCGTCCGCCGGGTAGGCGATGACGTCGGGCGGCGCGTCGAACCGGCCGCGGAAGGCCCGCAACCGGTCGGTGTAGGCCATGCCGTAGGTGTGTCGAGCCCGCTCCCACCGGTCGACGGAGATGCTCACCCCGACGCTGACAGCGGCGTCGGACCAGGACGCCGCCGGAAGTGATGAACACAAGACGCGCTGGAAGCTCTGGTCGGTCCTCTAGCCGGTGGGAGACCGGCCTCGAGCAGCTCGCGATCACCCGGACTGGATGATGCGCGACTGCCGCACGCCGCGCACACTTCCCGGACATAGACCATGGATGAAACAGCGCGCCTATCGCGGGTGCCGAGTCACCCACCCCGTGGCCATGCCGGCCCCACAGCCATGATCGCCGGTCGCGGCGGTGAACCGGGTCATGATGGCGCACCGTGAGCGCTGGCAGGGAGACCGTCGCGTCGATGTCAGCGCCCACGAGTTCCACCAGCTCTTCCGGGAGGTCGCCAACTGGGGTCGCTGGAGCGAGCGGGCCGAGGTGGGAGCCCTCAACTACCTCACCGCCGACCGGATCGCCGCCGCAGCCCGACTGGCGCGCAGCGGGGTGACGGTCTCGCTCGGCCGGCCGCTCAACACGCAAGGGGCGTCGACAACCCCGAGCCGGCGCATCACGAGATGACGATGTTGACCGACGTCGACATCGGATCCGGGAGCGTGCGCTTCGCCAAAGACTACGTCGGCGTCGACTACCACAACGAGGGGCACAGCCACATCGATGCCCTCTGCCACGTTGCGTACGACGGCTTCCCTGTACGGCGGGAGACCCGACACGGAGGTGACCTCGCGAGGTGCCGCGGCCGGCGCGATCGACCTGCTGCAGGACGGCCTCGTGGGTCGCGGAGTGCTGCTCGACGTACCCCGCGCTCGGGTCGGACGGGAACAACGACACGGCTCCGAGCACCACCGAAGGGGTCGCGTTCCCGATCCACGTCCTCGCGGTCAACGCCATGGGCATCCACCTGCTCGACTACCTGCAGTTCGAGGACCTCGTCCGGCGATGCGAGGAGGCGGAGCGATGGGAGTTCCTCTTCGTCGCCGCGCCGCTGCGAATCGAGGGTGGGACGGGGTCGCCGGTCAACCCAATCGCGATTCTCTGACACGAAGAGTGCGGAAGGCGCGATCTCGCGGCCTCACCTCCACGTTCATGCGTGGCGCTACGTGAGAACGTTGACGGCCCGAGCGACAACGAGGCCGATGACCACGAGCGAGACCGTTGCCTGCACCGCCATGCTCGACTTGGCCCAGGGAGCCATCGGCATCACGTCCGTCGGGCTGAACGCCGTGCTGTTGGAGAAGCCGAGGTACAGGTAGTCGACAAAGATCGGGCGCCAGCCCGGCGGCGCGAGGTTCCCGCGTCTGCCGGGGACGCCGGGGTCAGGTCACCACTGGGCCGCTGCCGGCTCTGGCGACCCGGTCCAGGCCCTCATCCCGCAGCGGTCGGGCGCCGAAGTACCCGTGGCGGCAGATCGCCGCCACGGAAGGACCTGAGATGACCCGACTGATTCGTGTTCGCTGGTTCGGCCTGATGGTGGTCGCGACCATGGCCCTCCTAGCGGCCATGCCGACTGCGATCGAGTACGCGGTCATGGCTGGTATCAGCGCCAGCGCCCTCGACTGAGTCCCTCGCACCATCACACCTCCTGCGGGTGGGGCGGACCGGTCAGCGGTTCGCCCCGCTCAACCGAGCGAGGATCACCCGATCACTCACGAGGAGGGGGTGAGCTCGAAGTGCACCGTGTGCCCGGTCTTGGCGCGTCCCAACCGATGGAGCAGCGGCACGAGGATCCCGTGCAGCAGCGGATGCTTGCGCCTGAGCAGCCGGGCGGCGTGGTGGTTCTCTGCGGCGCCCAGGCGGCGGCCTTCGGCCGGGACCGGTGCGCCGGTCGGCGTGCCGCGTGTCGTCGACGGGGTGAGCTCGGCGTGGCGGTTGTTACGCAGCCGCTTGGTCTTGCCCGCCTTCTCGTATGTGCGGACGTAAGCGTGGTCGCCCTCCACGGCGACGCTCAGCGGGGTGGCGACCGGCGTGCCGTCACGCCGGAAGGTGGTGAGCAGCGCGGTCTTCTGCTCGACGAACGGCGCCAGCCTCGGATCGCAGGACGGTTCGACGTGGCCAACCACGTAGTGCAGCTGCCGCAGGCGGCGCACGAGCGCCACGGCGACGAGCAGTGACAGCAGGCCCAACAGCCAGGGGTCACTGTCGCGTCCGCCGAGATCCAGGTCGACCGCGTGGTTGGCGGCGTGGATCGTGTTGCCGACGAGGAATCCCGTTAGCACCACGGCCAGCGCGTCACGCCACAGCACCGCCAAGGCCAAGGTGACGCCGATTCCGATCTGGAACGCGCCCACGTCGTGCAGGAAGTGCGTGTGCTCGGGAAACTTGACCGCTTCGGCGAACGAGCCCGGCCAGAACAGCGCCCACACGCCAGCGACGAGCGTGAAGGCGGCGGCCAGCAACGTGACGCCAACGACGTAGCGGTCGGTTACAGGCGCGGCGGCTCTGGTCGGTGTTTCGTGGTGGTCAACGGTGGTCATCTCCTGGTCCTTCCTGTGACTCCGCCTCCCTGGTCCGATCCGCCAAGCGGTGATCCGGCTGTTCGTGGTCCATCTCTCTACCTGAGACGACACAGCGCGCCCGGCTGTGACAGCGGCGCCGCCTCAGCTCCTGTCGGTGAAGGAATGGTGCTCATGGGCAACCACCCAGGTGCCGAGCTCCTTTCTGAGCCCGACGGTCAGGCGAAGCCGGCGGTCGGGCTCCCGCTCCAGTTCCTCGGGAGTACCGCAGCGCAGCAGCGCCCACGCGTAGGCAACGTCCTCACCGGCCGTGACGTCGAGCGAGAGGATCTCGAACGACGCGCCGGCATGTTGCCACTCGAAGAACGGTGGCCACGTGTCCCGGTAGGCGTCGAGGCCGCGGACGCCCTCCTCGGGCGGTGGGACGTCGAACATCACGATGTCATCCGCAGGCTGCACGAGCACACGCTCGAGGTCACCGGCGTGCACCGCCTCGGCCCATCGGTGCAGGAGGGCCCGGATCTCGTTCTCGTCGTCGGCCATGCGTCTTCCTCCAGGTTCGTCGTCGCGCTCTAGGACGCCCGAACGCGTCCGTACTCATCGCCGACGAACCGCGCGCTGATGCGCCGTCGCCTCGGCCCTCACACCGGGTCGGGGCGAGGTGCTTGCCCACCCCGTTACAGCCCTCGACCGCCCAGGTCCGGGGCCGCCACCGGCGGCCCAAGGAGCGCAGCTCCCGGAACCCCTCGGCGCTGTTCGGGAACTGCTGACGCGCCAGGACCTTGAGCATCCCCCGGTTTGACGGACACCTGCGCTGAGGTGGTGAGACCATCTCGGGAAGGAGTCCCTGATGCCGCGTCCTCATCCGCCGGAGTTTCGTCAGCGTGCGGTCGAGCTTGCTCGGCTGCGGGAGAAGCCCGTGGCGCAGATCGCCGCTGATCTTGGGATCAGTGATAGCTGTCTGCGGAACTGGATGGCCCAGGCCGACATCGATGAGGGCCGCCGTGAAGGCCTGTCGAGCCGGGAGCGTGAAGAGCTGGTCGAGTTGCGTCGCGAGACGCGCACCCTGAAACTCGAGAACGAAATCCTCAAGCGGGGCGGCGGCGTATTTCGCTCGCGAGAATGTGCTCCCAAAATGATCTACACCTTCATCTGCCGAGGTCTTCGAGGGTGAGCCTCTTGAAGCCCGGCTCTGCCCGCGCCCACTGGTCCATCGCGTCCATGGCCTGCTCGAGCTCTGCAGCGTGATCGTCCAGCACCCACGGGTTCCACCGGCCGTCCTGGTGCAGTTCGAGGAACAGTGCCCTGCCACGGATGAACTCAGCAGCCGCGATCCTGCGGTCGGGCTTGGGCCTCCACAACATCCCGTCGTGCCGGAGAACCTCACCATCCCAGTCCGGCTCCCCAAGACCGTCCCGCACCGACATCGGCGCCCTCCCCTGCTTGACCCCTGCCACCACATGTCTAGCCCGCCGTGTCTCTATGGTCCGGCGCATGGGAACGACGACCGACAGGCAACGGCGCCATGACGAGAAGTGGCACGCGGAGGTAATCGACGGCATGAACCGCATGCTCGCCGTATTGCATGACATCTCCGACGGGATCCGCGACTTGACGGAGGCCGTACGCAAGGCCGAAGAGAGTCGGCAACCACCACCTATGGCAGAGCCCGGCCAGTCGGAGTACCTGTCGGTCAGCGACCTCGCTGAATTGCTCGGCGTATCCGAAGGGGCGGTTCGAGGCCTGCGCTACCGCGGCGAGGGGCCGACGGCCACCAAGGTGGGTGGTCGGCTCCGCTTCCCGCCGCCACGACGTCGAGAAATGGCTGGCCAGTCAACGCGAAGATCAGGTGGCGCGCAGTCGCCCCTGGAAGCAGTCGTGGCTGGGAGGTGGCATCGGCACCGGCCTTGCGCGGACCACCGCTCCGGCCCCCTACTGCTCGGGCTCGCACACCGAACCGGCAGTCGCCTCCCGGTATCAGGGGATGGGCATCTGCCGCGTCTGCGGCGACGACGTGTCGGTCATCAAGAACGGGACACTCCGAAAGCACCGGCGGTACGCCCGCTGGTGATGGTCAAGCGCTACGCGAGGTGGAGAGAGCCTCCGTGTTGTGCAGGATGAGGTAGGGACGCCTCCTCACTCGCGATCGAGGCAGCACGCTCCCGCACCTCGGACGTCGTCGCCAACAACGCCTGCCGCCCCAACAGCTGGCAGCAACCCAGCAACACGAGTGGTGATGGCGCCGGCGACGAGGCCGACCGCCGGGCATCCGAGGCGGTTCTCCGGGTCCTCAGCGACGGCTAGCCCTGGAGGGGTCCGATCGCACAGCGGCAGTTCTCGGGGTCCTCGGGGTTGTACTCGATGGTGGCGCCAAGCCGCCGGTTGAGGGCGAGCATCGCGGTGTTGTTCCGGTGGACGATCGAGGCGACCGCGACCGCACCGGCTGCTCTGGCCTCGTCGATGACGGCCTGCTTGAGCGCCCGGCCGTAGCCCTTGCGCTGTTGGCGCACGGCCACCGCGACGATGTCGCTGCGGCACAGCACGGGCGGCATCACGTCGTAGATCCGCCACGCGGCGACACCGCACAGCACGCCGTCCTCGTCGAACAGACCCACCGCGGACACGGTGGCGGCCGCGAGCTGATCGGCGAGATCGTGTCGGATCGTCTCCTGCACCGCCTCGGCCCACGCCTCGCCGAGCCGGGCGCAGGTGAAGCCCGCGAGCGCGGCGCGGTCCGCGGCTGTCAGCGCCCTGATCGTCACCCGGTCGAGAGCTGGGAACCGTGCTGGGCCAGGATCCGGAGCGTCGCGTCACGCAGGTCGTCGGGCATCGCCGGGCCTTCGAACCCGTAGATGTCGCGCCGCTCACGCAATCTCGTGACCGCGTCACGGTGCGCCACGTACTCCTCGTCCGCGCTGAACCAGGCACGGAGCGCCTCGTTGGCGATCTCCGGGTTCGCTGTCGCGAACGCGTCCTCGTCCTCGCTCACATCCCGCCACGGATCCTCGAGATGGGTCCTGCGCACCAGCTCGCGTCCCGTCGATCCGCCGTAGCGGCCCACGACGTAGTCGACGACCCCGACCTGCGCATCGGTTAGCCGCTGGACCGGCGGACGGGGCCGACCGCGCTTCTCGTCGTGCCATAGATCGGTCACAACCGGCCCGTTCGTCCACGCCTCGATCGCCTCGCGGAACATTGGTCCGCCGATCCAAGCCAGGTGCCAACCCTGGCAGTAATAGGCAAGCTTGTGGACCTTCACATCGCCCGCGTCAGGCAACCGCTGGCGTAGCTCACGGGCGACATCGTGCGCGGACAGCATGGACAACGCTCCCCTTTGTGCTGGCCACCACCCTAACGACAGGGTGCGACAACCTCGGCCATCCCCGGACCTCCAGCCGGGGCTGCCAGTCGGGCATCGGTGACGCGGTCTCGGTCGCCGTCGCGGCCCCCGCGTGCGTGCTTCGGCCACGATGCAGCAGGACAGGGCCGAGTCGTCACGCGGACCGTCGCATGATCTCGCAGATCGTGGCGGCGGCGTGGGCATCGCTGCCCGGGACCGCGTGAGCGTAGCGGTCCAGGGTCGTGGACACGCGCTGGCGGTCGAGCCGCCGGGACACCACGACGATGGGCACGCCGGCGTGCAGCATCTCGGTCGCCATGAAATGGCGCAGGTCATTCAACCGGAAGGAGCGGAGGCCAGCGGCGCGGCGATGGCGGATGAACGCCTTGGTGACCCGGTTCGGCTTCCATGCGGTGACACCGCCATCGTCGCTGAACACGAACCCCTCGTCGCGCCCGCCGCTATCGAGGGCGTGGCGTGCGAGCAAGGCACAGGTCGTGGGTTCGAGATCCACGGAGTGCTTTCGCCGTGTCTTCGTCGCGGTGAGCACCGGGCCGTCGGGACCTTCCACCCAGCCGGCACAGAACGACACGCGGCGAGTGTCGAGCTGCACATTGTGCCAGCGCAGCCCCAGCAGCTGGGCCCGGCGCGCACCGGTGACCGCTGCCAGCATCACCAGCAGGTGTAACTGCTCGTCACGCCCGCGCAGGTACTCGAGCAGCGTGCGCACCTCCTCAGGAGTCGGTGGTCGATGCTCGGCGGTCGTCGCAACGATGCGATGAGCGCGCTCGGCCGGGTTGTCCCAGATCCATCCCCACCGCATCGCCTCCCGAACGCGGCCCGCAGCACCGTGTGAACACGAGCCAGAGTGCCCGACGCCAGCGGGCGTCCCCCGACGCCTCCCCGACGGCGAAGGCCGGCGTCACAGCATCGATGATCGCCGGGGTCACCTCGCCCACGGCAAGCCCACCAAGGTGGGGATGGAGGTAGCGATCGAGGACCGAACGGGTCTGACGTGTCGTGGTCGGTGCCCACCCGGTCGAAGCCACCGCGAACCACGCCTCCAACAGATCGCTCACCGACGACCGCACCCCGACCGCACGGCTCGAGCGGACGCTCGCCACCATCGCAGCGAGCTCACGCTCAGCCTCACCGCGGTTGCCCCGGACCGTCACAGATCGATAGCGTCGCCGGGTCGACGCCGATGTACACCCGCAGCTCGAACGAGCCGGAGCTCCGTCGTCGCAGTGATCCTCGCATCCCGGCAGGATCACCGCACCGACCCGGCGTCGGGCAGCAACCGGTCATGCCCGGTGCCCTCCTGCCCCGGTGATGGGCAAGGCGATGGGCATGATGGACCTGCCACGCGCAACAGCGGCCCCGGGGAAGGGCCGCTGACCTGCGTTTCCTTGGAGCGGACGACGGGACTCGAACCCGCGACCCTCACCTTGGCAAAATGTGCTGGTGCCAGTCCGCTGCGTGTTGGCGAGTCGTCTGACGTGGTGCTCCGTCCGGCGACTCGTCCACCTAGTGTTGCCACGTCCGTGGCGTAGTGGACTGGTCTACTACGAGGCCCGCAGCTCCCGAAGGAACCGCGTGCGTATGTCATCGCCCGTCAAGGTAGCTGCCCGGGCGACTCCACGGTCCCCGCCACGGGGGCATCGAGGCTCTCGTTCGATAGTGAGCTGCCGGCGAGGGCCGGTTCTGCCGGTGACGATGGCGGCGAACACACGGCCCGACGCGTCCTGGAGATCGACGCGCATCCCGATCGCGAGCGCCTCGTCGCCGTCGAGCTCGAGGTCGTGCACGTAGGCGCGACCGGCGGCGAGCTCCGCTGGTCCGACTGTGGTGGTGACAACTCGCATGGGCGTTGACGGCGGAAGGCGGCCGCCTGTCGGCACGAGCCGGATGGCCGCGCCGGTGGTCAGCGGTCGAGCCGACCGGGGCCGGCTACGCGACCGTGCGGCCCAGGAGATGACGGTTCTTGTCGACCGAGCCGGGGAGGATCGCGAAGTGGACTTGGCCGTCGTCGTCGACCGCGACGACGCGGACGACCGCTCGGCCGTAGCGGTTGCCGGCAAGGAGCATGGCGCCGGGGCGCACGCGTGAGGGGTCGCGGGTGTCGGCCAGGGTGGACCAGCCGAGGCCGTCGTCGTCCTGTGCGTTGAGGTCGGCGGTGAGGTCGATGTCGTTGTCCATGGTTGGCTCGCTCCCCTGCCGGGTCAGTCCTCATGGTACGGGTTCTGCCAGACAAGGTGGTCACAGCGGCCCAACGCGTCGACGCCCTTGTCGAGGTCGTCGAACGCCACCGTGAAGTGCCGCGGGTTGCGTCCGGTCGGCTCGAGGCGGAAGCCAGCGGCTCGGAGCACACCGACTTCGACGAGCGTCAGAACCTCGAACCGGACCAGCGGTGACTGCTGGGCCAGCTCGTCGATGGTGGCGTCGCGAGCGGCGAAGACGGAGATCCCGTACGTGCCGTAGATCGAGTGGTGGCGGAGCGCATCGCTGCGAACGAGCTCAGGGTCGAGCTCACCGCCGCGGATGACGACGACCTCGTCGCCATGCAATTCGTCACCGGGCCGGAGATGACGCTGCTTCACCTCGCCATCGTGTCGCATCGCAGACGCGGCTCAGGACAGCCGTCACCGGCGACTGGGGCCGCCCGAGCCGACCAGGTCGGCCACTGGCTCATCCGCCCCGATGGGCACATCGCCTACCGCGCCGCTGGAACCAACCTCGCCGGCCTCCAGAACTACCTCGGACGGTAGCTCACCCGACCGTCAACCTGACCCGGGTCAGGCGGTGAGGAGCGGCTCCAGTTCGTCAGCGGCGAGGATCGGCACACCCAGCCGGACAGCCACGGCGATCCCATCGGACGGGCGGCAATCGACGCCGAGCATCCGGTCACGATGCTGCACCTCAAGCCTTGCGTGGAATGTGCCGCGCTCCCGCTCGGTGATGACCAGCTGGCGCACGGACAGGTCGTCCAACGCCCGCAGGAGGCTGCCGATGAAGTCATGCGTCATCGGCCTGGGCTCCAGGTGCCCGAGCAGCCCGAACCCGATCGCGATGGCTTCCGGCTGTCCGATCGTGATGCCGAGAACCCGCTCCCCATCACGCTCCTTCAGCGTGACCTCGTGCTCCCACCTCGGACCATCGACCACCTCGACAACACGCGCACCTGGCGCCGGAGGCGGTTGTCCCGCGAGCGGCACGGCCTCGTCCCGCATTCGCTGCCGCTCTTCCACGGACATGGGTCGGGTTGCGATGTCGACCACCTCGAGCTCGATCACAGCCCACCCCCTTTCCTGGACCCTCGGCCCGTAGCATCGCAGAGCCGGCAGGCCCGGGACGGCACGATTCCGCGTGGGGTCCTCTCAGCTTGGCTGAGGCATGGGTCAGGAGGCGAGGTCGTAGAGGAGCCGATAGAACGCCTGGCGCTGCGGGTCAGGCGCGGCGCCGTAGGCAGCGAGGAACAGTCCCTCGAGGCCGGGCCCGTAGTTCCAGGTGATCGCACGGGTGGCGACGCCGAGGTCCCACCAGCGATCGGCGACGCCGAGCTCGCCGAGGTCGACATAGCCGGTCACCCTGCCGCCGGTCAGCAGGGCGTTGGGTGGGCAGTAGTCGCCGTGGCACACGACGAGCTCTTCGTCGGCGGGTTGCAGACGCTTCAGCCGCCGCCAGACACCCACGGCGTCGAGGTGCTGGTGCTCGTCGTCGAAGTCCTCGGCCGGATCGACCAGCCCCGCGGTCACACGGTGGTGCACGTGAGCCATGGCGGTGGCGATCCGGAACTCGAACGGGCAGTCCGTCATGGGTGCCGCGTCGTGGAACCGGCGGAGCCCTTCGGCCAGCGCGATCACGACCTGTCGCGGCTCGCCGAGCTCCGGATCGGTCGCCGGCTGGCCGTCGAGCGCGGTGGTCACCAGCCAGTCGACCCTTCCGTCGGTGCCCTCGTCGATGACGTCGGGAACCGAGAGGTGGCCGCCGGCCCACCAGGTGCGGCGTGCCTCCGCGGGCAGGCCCGGGAACTCGTCGGCGCGTCTGACCTTCAGATAGCGGTCGCCGTCGCCTGGGTAGTGGAGGCGCCAGGTGGTGCTGGCCGCATAGCAGGACACCGGTGTCCACTCCCAGGCGGCATAGCCGCTGGCCACGGGCTCGGGAGCGGCGAGCTGCACACGGCCCACGGTGTCGAAGGGCTGATCGTTCACTGTTCTGGTCGGGGCTGCGGGGTTTCGCGCGCTGGAAGATCGCCGGGCGCGTTCGTGCCGTCCGCTCCACGTTGCCAGACCAGTTCGCGCTCACCGGCCGCAGTTACGCGTCGTGCTCCAGGCCCAGCAGGACGATGACCGGCGCCGACCGGACGGCCTGTGGGGATTCGTCAATGGGGCGTTCCTTCTTGCCCTGCTCGAGAAGGCGGATCATCTCGGCGATGCGCACCGGGCGTTGCTCGGGACGGCGCTTGGTGGCGTCGATCCAGCGCAGGTAGGCGTTGCGGTAGAACTGGGCGAGGGACTCGAAGAATGCCCCGGCCTCGGGGGCGGCATCGAGGGCGGCGGCGATGTCAGGCGCCAGATCCGAGCATTGGGGACCTTCGGGCTTAAGTACGACCTCGACACTGCTCCCGCTGCGTGGTCGGCCGTGGCGGTTCCACGCCGGGCCGAGCACGAGCACGTGGCCACCGTTGGCGGCGTCGATCACGCCGGGCAGGCCGCAGCCCCCGAGCGAGCCGGTCACGTGGTGGCGGGGCTTGGGCCCCAGGTCTCGTCGGGGTCGGAGGGCACGTGGGTGCGGCCCTGGTCGTCGACCGTCACCGTGGTGACGAATCGCCGTGTCCGCTCGGACCCAGGATGCCGCGTTCATCGGCGGGGCCGGTGCGGCCAGTGTGATTGCGGGTCATGGCGTGTCCTCGTCGCGGCTCGCTGCCACCTCGTCGGCGGACCTGGCGCCGTCGGTGCGCAGCCAGGTGGCCAGCCCGTCGTGCCCTTCACGTCGGGCGGCGTCGAGCGGCGTGAGCCCGTCCCACACCGAGAGCCAGTCGAGTGGGGCGCCACGCCCGAGCAGGTACTCGGCCACGGGACGCTGCCCGCCGTGGCAGGAACACCAGAAGGCGACGGTCAACTCGTCGGGCGGCGCGTCACTCGTAGCACCCCACGGGTACGCCCCCGGAAGCGGGGATCCGGCGAAGTGGGCCTCGACGCGGTCGAGGAGCCCGAGCGCGGCGGCGTGCCACACGGCGGTGCGGGCGCCGCGTTCGACCAGCCGGTGTGCAGCCCGCCACTGGCCGAAGGCGACCGCGTCGTCGAGCGGGGTGCCGCCGGCGATCACGGCTCCCGGTGCCTCGATGTCGGCCCCGGCGTCGATGAGCGCATCGAGCACGTCGACGTCGTCACTGCTCGCCGCCCAGTGCAACGGCGTTTCGGAGTCGGGGCCGGCAACGCGGGCGTTCACGTCGGCCCCCGCAGCCGTCAGCACGACCACGGTGGCGGGTCCGTTGGGGAAATGGCCGGGCCAATCGGTCGCGATGTGCAGCAGCGTCCTGGACCTCGCCCCACCGTTGCCGGGGGCGTCACCGATCCTGGCCATCGCCAGATCCGGGTGGTCACGCAGCAGCCGTCGCAACGCGTCGACGTCGCCACCCCGGATCGCTCCGACCACGGTCACGGCGAGGGGCGCGTCGCCCCGGAGGACCGCCCTCATGGCAGGTCCTCGTCGTGGACTGGCACGTCGCCGAACGTGTGCAGGAGCGCCGCGACCTCGTCGTTCGGTGGCCTGCCAGCGACCCAGATGCCGACGGTAGACGCCCCGCCGACAGCCGGGCGCTCGGGCAGAGATCGAGCGGTCATCCCATCTCCTCACCTGCGCCCTCCCCGTCCGCATCTGGAGGCACAAAGAAGATGACACCTACCACCGGCACCAACTCGATGAGGAGGACTCAGTCCTTCCCGCGGACCTGGGCACGCCCTCAACGCGCACCCCAGACCGTAGCCCCAGCCCGCCGCCGACCTGACCAGGCCCCGCCCATGCGTTGCATGTGACCGGCAGCCGGCGAGCAGCCACGTGATGACTCGGACGAGACCGGGCGGAACAACGACGTCGTCTCGGCCAGCACAACACTGGAGCCACCGGCTACGGGATGCTGTCAGCCAAGGTTGACACTTTGCCTGCCGTCAGCCTAGGTTGACAGGCGTGGAGAGCCTACGCGAGCTGGATGCGGCGGCAAGCAGCCGTGACCCCGCGGTGGGGTTGGCGGCAGTGGCGTCGCTGCGGCAGCTCGTGGAGGAGTTGGAGGAACTGCACGTGGACAACGCCCGCGCGCTGGGGTGGTCGTGGCAGGCGATCGCCGAGGTGTTGGGTGTGACCCGCCAGTCAGTACACAAGAAGCATCGGGTCCGTCGAGGCCGTCGCAGAGGGTGACCGTGGTGTTCGAGCGCTGTGATGCCGACACGATGACCGTCATCGCCGCGGGGATCACCGAAGCCCGGTCACTGGGCCACAACTACGTGGGGACCGAGCACTTGCTCGTGGCTCTCGTGCAGCATCGCGACCTGCAGCCGGGCGAGGTCGGGCGCTTGTTGCCCGACGAGGTCGAGACCGTCCGGGCGGCGCTCGAGGCCGAGATCGACGGGCCACCGCGCCGTGACGAGGAGCTACTGGCCAGCCTCGGCATCGACCTCGACGGCGTCCGGGACGCGGTGCGCCGCACGTTCGGCCCCGACGCCCTCGAACGGCTCGCCCGACGAACGGTGCGGCAACCCTGGCAGCCGTGGCGCCGCCCCCGCCGCCAGTGCATGTCGATCCTCGCCAGAGGAATCCAGCTCTCGACCACGCCCCGCATGAAGCGCGCCCTGGGACACGCATTGGCCGAAGCCACCCGGCGGGAGCTGGCGGCCATCGACCCCTCCGCCCTGTTGCTGGGCATGGTCGACGAGGAGTGCGGCGCTGTCGAACCGATTGCTCCACGATCTCGGGGTTCCCCCCGCCGAGCTGCGCGCGGCCATCCTGCGAACCGCGTCCTAGGTGCCATCGGATCGGGGGCTGCCTCGACACGGCGGGGCCGCCTTCGTGCGCCAGGGTCAGTGTGCGCCCGCCGCCAGGCCGCCACCAGGGTCGGTCACCGGTTCCGCGTTCGGCCGGTCCGATGGTGGACAGCAATAAGTGCCGTCACGTGGTTGCGCATCTGGGTGAACCGCTGGGTTCTCGCAGGGGGCGGAAGAACGCCCGTAGGTCGCCGACGAGCAGGTGGGGGACCTCCATGGCCGGGAAGTGGCCGCCGCGGTCGAACTCGGACCAGTGCACGATGTTGTGGCTGCGCACGGCGAGCCGCCGGATGGACAGCAAGGGCTCCGCCGGGAAGACCGCCACGCCCGTCGGAACCGCGGAAGGCTCGCTGGCGGGGCCGACGTCGTTGGCGGTCTCCTTGAAGAGGCGGGCCGACGAGCCGGCCGTGCCGGTGAGCCAGTAGAGCATCACGTTGGTGAGCAGGAGGCCGCGGTCGATGGCGGCATCGGGTGGGTCGGCCACCGGGTCGGTCCACTCCTTGAACCGCTCCACGAGCCAGGCGAGCTGGGCGACCGGTGAGTCGGTGAGGCCGTAGGCGAGGGTCTGGGGCCGGGTCGCCTGGACCATCGCGTAGCCCCGCTGGCGCCAGAACCGTTTGTACGCCTGGAGCCGTGCCTTCTCCGTGTCGGTGAGGGTGGCCAGCTGCGCCGGGTCCCGGGGCGGCCGTGTGAGGAACCCGTTCACGTGCACGCCGACGACGCGGTCGGGGTGAAGGCGTCCCAGCTCCGGGGAGAGCATCGAGCCGAAGTCGCCGCCGTGGGCGCCGTAGCGCTCGTAGCCGAGCCGCTCCATCAGTTCGGCGAAGGCGACGGTGATGCGGTGCAGGTTCCAGCCGGTCTCGCTCGTCGGCGTCGAGAAGCCGAAGCCCGGGACCGAGGGGGCCACCACGTGGAACGCGTCCGCCGGGTCGCCGCCGTGCGCCCGTGAATCGGCGAGCGGGCCGATGATCTCGGTGAACTCCACGATCGAGCCCGGCCAGCCGTGGGTGATGAGCAGCGGCAGGGCGTCGGGCTCGGGCGAGCGCACGTGCAAGAAGTGCAGGTGTTGTCTGTCGATCGTGGTGGTGAACTGGGGGAACTCGTTGAGGCGCGCCTCGTGTTCTCGCCAGTCGTAGGAGGTGCGCCAGTGCTCGGCCAGCTCTCGTAGGTAGCCGAGGGGGACGCCGTCGTCCCACTCGTCGCCGGGCAGCTCGTCGGGCCAGCGGGTGCGGGCCAGACGCTCGCGCAGGTCATCGAGGTCCGGGTCGGGGACCTCGATGCGGAAGGGTTGGATCGCGGTCATGCGCTCTCCTGCGCGAGCGCGGCGCCGAGCTGGGCGTGGTTGTAGAGGCGTCCGAACTCGAAGCCCTCAGCGATCGAGACGACGTAGGTGCCCGCGCGGCGCTTGGCCCACTGCCGGGCCGCCTCGTCGGAGGGAAGTAGTGGACGTAGCAGCAGAACGTGCCGATCACGTCTCGCGGGTCGAACCCGGCGACCTCGTGCAGCGTCATCACCGCGCCGTCGGGCGTGATGTCGTGAACTCCGGACGCGTCGACTGTGAGTGTGATCGTGTCGCCGGTTTGGGGGAGGAGGAGCGGATTTGTGCGGGCCGACCGAGGCGCTCCGGCACGAACAGCGTGTCGAGCGCGCACCATGTGTGGAGGGTGTGCCCGTCCACCTCGAGCGCGTGGGAGGTGGGCTCGAGCGTCAGGCCGCCGAGGCGACCACACGCCCCTGGTCGTCGCGCTGGACCATCGGCAACCGATCGAGGTCGGAGGCGACCTCATCGAGCGGGCGCCCGACGCGTTCGGCGAGTTCCCGCGCGCCGAACGGCGTACCCTCGCCGAGCAGTCGGAACAGGG
Organism: Acidimicrobiales bacterium; assembly: GCA_050744525.1. GTDB lineage: Bacteria > Actinomycetota > Acidimicrobiia > Acidimicrobiales > VFJN01 > DASQUK01. Next base: position 15,592 of record JBOGHG010000057.1, read on the forward strand.
CGAGCACGAGCCGCTGCTCGGCGGCGCCATGGGTGAGATGGGCGGCGGTGAACTCGGCCGCCAGCGCCGGGATGTCATGGGTCCGGGATGTCATGTGGGTTCCTTTCCTTCTTGGACTGGTGCGGGTCGGGTCTCAGCCGCCGAAGTGGCGGCGGAGCCACTCGGTCACGTGGGCGGGCGGGTTGCACACGTCGGCGTTCTTGCGGTGCTGCCACGCCCGGACGGCCAGCGCACCGCCGGCGACAACGATCAGGGCGCTGCCGGCGGCGATGCCGACGACGCCGAGGGCGATCCCGGCGCCCAACACCAAGGGCAACCCGGCGCAGCACAGCGCCATCGCCACCGCGACACCAACCATGCCGAAGAACCCGTCGGCGGGTTCGTCGCCCTGCGACATTCCGAGTCGTGCCGCCTGGTCCGCGGGCGGGTCAGGCGGCGCAGCAGGAGAGCCGCTTGACATCGGCGCGAAAGCTCTGGGCGGCGAGCTTGAGCGCCTCGCTCATCGTGAGGTAGGGCGCCCAAGTGTCGGCCAGGTCTTCGACCGTGAGACCGAACTTGATGGCGTAGGTGGCGGCCAGCATCACGTCGCCGGCGCCTTCCGCCACGGCGTGAACACCGAGCACCTTGCGCGTGTCGGCGTCGATCACGACCCTGATGGCGCCGCGGGTGTCACGGTTCACCAGCGCCCGGGGAACCTGGTCGAGCTGGACCACCCGGCAGTCGCACCGGTGGCCCGCGGCCAGCGCGTCGGCTTCGGTGACACCCGCGGTGGCCAGCTGGGGGCTGGTGAACGTGACCGACGGCAGACCGACGTAGTCCATCGCACGGCCGGCCCCGCCGACGGCGTTGTCGGCCACCACCGTGCCCTGGGCGGCCGCCACGTAGACGAACTGCGGGCCGCCCGCCACGTCACCCGCCGCCCACACGAGCGGGTTCGAGGTGCGCTGGGTGGCGTCGACCACCACGAAACCGCGCTCGTCCAGCTTGACCCCGGCCACATCCAGGCCCAGCCCAGCCGTGCGGGCACGGCGGCCGGTCGCGACCAGCACTGCGTCGCCCAGGCAGGTCGTGCCGTCGGAACAGACCACCTCGACGCCGCTCGCGGTACGGGCCACCGCGGTAGCCCGTACGGGGTGGACGGTGATTCCTTCGGCGGCGAAGATCCCGCCCATCCACGCGGCCATCTCGGGTTCGGCCCGCGGGGCCAGTCGGCCCACGAGATCCACCCGGGCGCCCAGGCGGGCGAAGAGCTGGGACTGCTCCATGCCGACGAACCCGGCACCGATGACGACCAGCCGCTCCGGCAGCTCGGTCAACTCCATCGCGGTCGTCGAGGTCAGGTAATCGACGTCGGCCACCCCCGGCAGATCAGGCACCGCGGGCCCGGCGCCCGTGGCGATGAGGTAGGCGCCTGCCCGCAGGCTTCGGCCGTCCACGTCCAGGGTGTCGGGTCCGGTGAAGCGCGCGGTGCCGCGGATGTCCTCGATGCCGTAGTCGGCGGCCAGATCGAGGTACTTGGTCTTCCGCAACCCGGCGACCAGCTCGTCCTTCTGGGCCACAACCGCCGCCACATCCACCGGGCCGCTGCTGGTCGGGACCCCGGCAAAGGGGTGGTGGCCTGCGGTGTGGTAGGCACCGGCGGCGGCCAGCAGGGTCTTGGACGGTACACAGCCGACGTTGACGCACGTGCCGCCTACCTCACCGCGCTCGATGATCGCGACGCGGGCACCGAAGCTCGTGGCCCGGATGGCGGCCGCGAACGCCGCGCCGCCCGAGCCGACGACGGCCAGGTCGTAGTCGTCGTCGTGTCGTCCATCGCCCTCGCCGAAGCGCATCGGGCTGCTCATCGCCGACCGGATCCTGCTTCCTTGCTGCCGCCGACAAGGGCGGGGAACACCGCGGTGTTCGTCCGCTCGGCCACCTCGAAGGCCTCGGCTACCGGCATCCAGAAGGTGCCCGGGTTGTCGTGGGTCCATTTCTCGGCGCTGCCAGGCGACGCGAAGAACAGCACGAAGTGGCAGAAGCTCTGCCGAACGTCGTCGTCGAACGGCCTGTCGGGAGCCAGCAACGACACGACCGCCTCGGCCGGCTCGACATCGGTCACGCCGTGCGGCGACACCTTGAGCCCAACGGGATCCCGGGTGGTGGCACACACCGAGCTGACCCGGGCCGTGACACCCAGCAAGTGCGCGATGAACAGGGTGTCATAAGAGCACCAAGTCCAAGCCGTCCCGGACCCATCGAAGTCCATCCGGTGGCTGGTGAAGGGCTCGGCAGCCAGTCCCCAGAACCCGACGACCCCGCCGTCGCCGTCGCGGAACACCGCCGGCCACGTGTCCAGCCGGGCCGCGGTCGCGTCCCGCGCCCATCCGGCGGCGATGGCGATGGCGTCGACGGATGCCGGCCGGCCGATGGCGAGGAGCCGGTAGACCGCGTGGGCAAGTCGTTGCTCCTCGTCCGTCATCTGGGGGTAGCCGGCGATGAACGCGGTGCTGATCTCGTCGATGGTGGGGGGCATACGAGCACGGTAAACCCTCCCGTACGCTGGAAGGTCAAGGGCTCGTTGTCAGATGGCTTCCCAGGGCGCATCGACTCCCGGCGGCAGGCCGAGCGTTGTTCAGCGGGACCCGATGAGGTGGCACACGCGACCGGGGTCGCAATCGGCCGGGTCGAGCCCCTCGGCGCGATCCACGAGGCGCCCCAGCTCACCGCGCAGCGATCGCAGCTCGGCGATGCGGCAGTCGAGCTCGTCGGCCCGCCGCCGGAGCAGGTCGAGGACGTGGCCGCACGGGGTCAGGCCGTCGTCGCGCAGGGCGATGATGCTGCGGATCTCGCCGAGCGTGAGACCGGTGGATTGGGCAGCCCGGATGAACGCCAGCCGCTCGAGAGCGCTGGGTTCGTAGTCGCGGTAGCCCGCCGGCGTGCGCGGCGGTGGCTCGACCAGGCCCACGTCCTCGTAGTAGCGGATCGTCTTGGCCGTCACCCCGGACCGCTGGGCCAGGTCCCCGATGCGCATCAGTCCTTGACCTTCCCCTGCACTGGAAGGCTTACGCTAACGGCATGGAGATCGAGTTGCTGTACGTCCCCGACTGCCCCAACCGGGAGACCGCACGGCGCCACCTCGACGCCGCCCTCGCACAACAGGGCTTGACCGCGGTGGTGCGAGAGCGCGAGTTGGCCTCGCCAGAAGAGGCCGAGCGGTTCGGGATGCACGGCTCGCCCACGATCCGCATCGACGGCCGGGACCCCTTCGCCGACCCGGACGCCCGCCCGTCCCTGTCGTGCCGGCTCTACCACGGCGAGCACGGCGCCTCGGGTGCACCCACAATGGCGCAGCTCACCGCAGTCCTCGCGTCGTGACAACCCCACCGAGCATCGAGGTCGCGGGTGCCGATCATCGTTGACCGCGACGAGGCCCAGCGCCTGGTCGGGGCCGGCGCCCAGCTCGTGGAGGTGCTGCCCGAGCACGAATACGCCGAGGAACACCTCCCCGGTGCACTGCACCTGCCGCTCAAACGCCTCGACGCCGGCACCGGACGGGCGCTGCTGGACGCGTCCCGGCCGGTGGTCGTCTACTGCTGGGATGCCTTGTGCGACATGAGCCCCCGGGCGGCGTGGCGGCTGGAACGCCTCGGGTTCGGACCCGTGTACGACTACGCCGCCGGGAAGGTCGACTGGATGGCCGCCGGTCTCCCCACCGTGCGCGCCGACACCTCGGAACGCCGAGCACTCGACGCCGCAGACCGCGATCCGCCGACCTGCCGGCCCGATAACCGGCTGGCCGATGTCGCCGACATGCACGCGCGCAGCGTCGTGGTCGTCAACGACCGGGGCATCGTGCTCGGCCGGGTGAACCCGGGTCGGGTCGAGGCCGCCGACTCGACTCCCGTCGAGGACGTGATGGAG
>JBOGHG010000058.1:0-19411 GCA_050744525.1 Acidimicrobiales bacterium
TTGCGCGCATGTCCGCAGCTACGGGCAACGCGGTGAGCTGACGCACGATCGGCTCGGGCTCGGCTTCGCCGACCTCCCGGGCCACCGCGTCCGGATCGAGAACGTCGGCCACAACCGGCCGCGCCCCAACGCCAACCGCCGGTCCCGCTCTGACCCAGTAGTCCTCGCCGAGGTCGTGGTAGCGCTCGCCGGTGGTGAGGATGTGCCAGATGGTGACGAGGAGGCTGTAGGCGACGGCCACCGCGGCTTTGTTGGGGCCGCGACGTCGGGCGATCTGGCGGTATTGGGCCCTGAAGTACCTGTGCTTGGTACGCGCCGCTGCCCGGGCGGCTTCGACGAGGGTGGTGACGAGCCAGCGGTTGCCGGGCGGGGTACGGCCGTGGCGGCGCCGACCGGCGGACTCGTGGTTGGCGGGGCACACACCGGCCCAGGATGCGAGCCGCGCGGCGCTGGGGAAGCGGGTCATGTCCGCTCCGGTTTCGGCCACGATGACCTCGATGCTGCGCTGCCCGGGGGCCAGGGACGTCGCCGAGCAGGTTGACCACAGCCTGGTGGCGCCGCAGCCGGGCGGCGATCTCGGTGTCCAGCGCGGTGATGCTGGCGGTGAGGAAGTCAACGTGGTCCAGGATCTGGCGGGCGGCGACGGCGTGGTGGGCATCGAAGTTCCCGGCGAGCGCCTGGGCGAGAGCATCGATTTTGGATCTCATCTTGCCTTTGGCCAACCCAGCGAGCATCTCGGGGTCGCGGTGTCCGTCGATGAGTGCTTCGACCATCGCTCGCACCGACTGGGTCTTGACGCTCGACGCCACCGACGACACCTTGATGCTGGCGTCCTGGAGCAGTTTCTCGAGGCGTTCGAACTCCCGGATGCGACCTTCGATCTGGGTCCGGCGGTAGCGGGTCAGTTCGCGCAGCTGACGGATCTCGGGCCGCGGCACGAAGCTGCGCCGCACCATCCCATGGGCCACCACATCGGCGAGCCACTCGGCGTCGGACATGTCGGTCTTGCGGCCGGGCACGTTCTTGACATGCTGCGCGTTGCACAGCCACAGCTCGAAACGGTCCTCCAAGCCGTAATAGACGGGCTTCCAGTAGACCCCGGTCGCTTCCATCGACACGACCGTGACTGCCCAGCCCGTCAGCCAGTCGCCCAGCTGCGCCACGCCCGCGGTCGTGGTCGGGAACCGATGCTTGTGCACCTCGGGTTGTCCGCGGCCAGGTAGCCGCACACAAGCCGCCACCGTGTCACGGTGCACGTCCAGGCCCGCGACTCGTTCATGCAACACCTCCACTGTGGGTCTCCTCTCAGCAGCCACATCACGTGGACCCGTCGAGGAGGGACCTGGCACAGCTGAAGCTGGGGTTCGTGCTCGAGGCGACAATCTCAGGTCCCACAGGCCCCAGCAGCCAGACTCCTATGCGGGCTGACCGGCACCAATGCGTCAACGGCGACCACGCTCGACGGGACCACCCAGCATTTCATCTCCCCAGGCGGCCGCCCCGGCCATGGAGACTCCTATGTCTTGTCAAGGTGCTCCCGGCGGTGCTGGCAGACCAGTGATCGGCCACTCGGCGAGGGCGGGCTCTTATTAGGCCAAGGCGGTGCCGGATGGGTGTGCAGCGGCGGGTCAGCAGGTCGATCGAAGGACACACCGCGGCGCGGGGTCAGGCAGTTATTGGGCCAGGCCCGCCGCTCCAGATCTCAGGGGCGCGGGAGGTGCCGGTAGACCTCGCGGGCGACGTAGCGTTTGAGCACGCGGGTGATCTCGGGCTTGGAGCGTCCTTAGTTGAGACGGCGTTCGACGTAGATGCGGGTGCGGGGATCGGATGCCAGGCGGGTGAACACGATCCGCCACAGCGCATGGTTGGCTTGACGGTTCCCGCCCCGGTTGAGTCGATGGCGGGTGCGTTTGCCTGACGATGCAGGCAGTGGTGCGACACCGCACAGGTGCGCCCACGCGGCCTTGCTTCGGATCCCGCTCCGGGTTGTCACCCGCGGCCACGAGCAGGATGGCGGCGGTGTCGACGCCGACGCCCTGGACGGCGAGCAGCCCGGCTGCGGTGGTCTCGACGAGGTCGGCGAGCAGGCTGTCGAGTTCGCTGTTGTCGGCTTCGATGGCCAGCACCCGCCGGCCCAGGGTGCGCATTGCCAGCTTGGTGGCATAGGTGACGTCGTCGCTGCCGGCACGAGGTCGCAGCCCAGCAGCTCGTGTGGCCAGCGCGGTGCGGGGAACCCCGCGAAACGCTTCTCGCAGGTCATCGGGTCCACAGAAACCGAGGTGGCGGAGCTGGTTGAGACAGGTGATGCGTGCCTCGCGACCGGATCGTTTGGCGATCAACAACGACCGCATCGCTTCGATCGGACCGTCGCCTGTCTTGGCAATGCCGGTGGCCCGCCCGGCGAGCACTGCTCGAGCAGCCTCGATGGCATCGGCAGGGTCGGACTTCCCGGCCCGCCGGCGGGCTTGACGGTTGGGTCGATCGACCTCGATCACCTCTAGCCCGCAGCCCCGCAGGTGGCGAGCGAGGCCAGCGCCGTAGGCACCAGTGCCTTCGACACCGACGCGTTCCATCTCACCGAACCCGACGAGCCAGCCGTGCAGGTCGGCGAACCCGGCGGGGGTCGTCGGGAACGACTCGACGGCCAGCACACCGCCGTTGACATCCACGACAGCGGCGACGTGAGCATCCAGGTGGGTGTCGATACCACCGGTGACCGGACGCGACGCTTCTACGATGGGCATGGCCATCCCTTCTCTCTCCAAGTGGTCAAGGGGTGGCACGCACGTTCCGGGAAGGAGACCGTGTCGAGCACCAGCTGCGGCTAACAGCGAGCCCGATCACCCTCCGGAACGGGGCGTGCCTAGTTACGCCCCACGCCCGGGTCGACAAGCACCCAACCAACCTCGCTGCGACAACCCCAGTCAGACCCGACCACAGGAACCGCTGACCGTAACCACCACCTCCGTCGAGCTGATGGACCCCCCGATCAACGGCATACCCCAAGTCTCACTGGCAGATATGGGGGCGCTAGCGGCGGCTCCCGGACTCGTAGACGCAGCCGTTAAGGCCGCGGACAGCTACCCACTCCCAGGCGTGGTCCTGCTGAATGGGCCCCAACGATGGGAAACCGGCGTGGACGGGCGTGTTCACCTACAACCTCGACGACTTCGCACCCGAGGGTCTCGAGTCACCCGACAACTGCTTCATCGCTGTGCGTCCGTAGCGCGCGTTGGACCTCAAGCAGTACGGAATGGCCGGCCGCGACACATGGCGCCGAACGTGATCGGTCACCCAGGCGCCGGCTGACAAAGGAGACAGCGATCAGACGACGAGTGACGCCAACCAGTCCAGGTGGTGCGGTAGCCGGCATCCGCCGACCCGCGACCGGATGGTCGTCGTCGGCACGCGTCCGTGTTCAAGGGGCAGCGGAGGACTGCCGGGGCGTCTTCGCTGGTGCTCGGAGCACGCGGAGCGGGCTTCGTCGGCCTGCGCCTTCCTGAGGCGTCGGGCGAAGGTCACGGCCCTCGGGCGACCGTTTCACGATGCTTGTGGCCGAGTCGACCCAGCACATGTGCTGCTGCTCTCGAAGGTGGTGGTACCAGGCACCGTGCCGGTTGACTGGTTTGGGACCGTTGCCCCGGCCGCAATCGATGTGATCAGCTCACCCCCCAGCGGTTAGTAGCTCAGCTGCTCTTCCCAGTCGGGTGGGCGTCCTTCAGGGGCTAGGTCGAAGAGGTTCCAGAGCGGCTCGAGGGTGCCGACGTGACGGGGATCCTGTCCGGGGTCGGTTGGGGCGTAGAGAAGCTCCGTGCTCCAGAAGTGGTGGATCACGTCGCCGTCACGGTGGAACACGTTCAGCATTGGCATCTGCTGCCCATCCGCGGTCTCGCCGTGGTAGTCGCGCTTGAAGTTGTTGCGGGCCGAGGACAGTAGCCGCAGCTGTCGCCAGCCACGCTCGTCGGCGAATGTGAGGATGCGCGGCAGCGGGGACTTCGCTACCACTGCGAGGTTGATCTGCTGGGAGACGTGCTCGGCGGCGCCGTCGAGCTGGTCGAGCATGGCCGTGCACGACGGGCACGGGCCCTCCTTCAGCGGCAGCAGCGCGGTTTTGCCGCCCGGGGGCCCCGGCCGGTCGTCGCCAGAATGGCGAGGAAACATGAAGTTGTAGATCACGAGCGAGTCTTTGCCGGCCGCGAACAGCTCCGACAGCCGCACGTCGGTCAGGGCGCCGTCCGCACCCACTCCCTGGAAGACGTAGTCCTCCGGGACGACCGCTCCTGCGGGGAAGCTCGCGCCTTGCCTCAGCCACGCCCTCCATGGCGCGGCGCAGCTCGATCTCCCGTTGGAGCAGGCGATCGCGCGCCGCTCGGTACTCCGCTGATTCGCCTGGAAACGTCATGCTCATAGCTGGCCTTCCTACTTCGCTCCCCGTGGCGGGGCTCCCATCTTGAGCGGCCCGGGGGAGATCTCGACGCTCTTTGCACCCGTGGCATCGGCGAGGGCGCCAGAACTCACCTACAAGACGGGCTCAGGGCCCGGGATTCATCGCTCTCGTTGGCGAATGAGGCCGCGCATGTTGGTCGCGCTCACGAGCGAAGCGCACCGCAGTGATGGCATCGGCACGCCTCGGCACTGCGCGACCAGGGCCGGATGCCGGTCTATGAGACCGTTCCAGGTCTTGCGGCCGTCGTCGTACGACACGTCGGCGGGCCGAATGAGGTCGCCCAGGCGTCGTGATGCTCGACGACCCACTCGACGCAAGCGCCCGGCGGCAGGCGCAGGTGCGACAACTCGTACAGCTAGAGCTGGCTGGTGGCGTCGGCCATCGGGGTATCCCCTTGCACCAACTCGAGCGTGTGACCGATGTCGCGCCCGTCGACCAGCAGCGTGGCGATGACTGCGGCGACGTCATCCCGGCTGACCGCGCCCCGTGCGAGGGGCGGCGGCCCGAGGCGGACGCGACCGGTGCCCGGCTCGATGGTGAGCCGGCCGGGCCGCATCACGGTCCAGTCGAGATCGCGGGTGTGAAGATCGTCTTCGGCGGCCGTCTTGGCTTGGAGGTAGGCGGCGAACACGTCGTCGCTGCCGGGTGGGGGAGGTGATCCGGCTCCCATGGAGGAGATCTGCACGAAGCGGCGGACTCCCGCCCGCTCCGCAGCGTCAGCGGCCGGCACCGCCGCGGCACGATCGACGGTCTCCTTGCGTGCCGCACCGCTGCCCGGGCCGCTGCCCGGGCCGGCACCGGCGGCGAAGACCACCGCGTCCGCTCCGTCGCGAAGGCCGGCCACCTGGTCGAGGGTGGCGTGTTCCAGGTCGCAGATCACGGCGTCGGCCCCGGTTGCCCGCACGTCTTCGACATGGTCGGGATTCCGCACGATGCCCAAGACCGTGTGCCCGGTCGCGCTCAGCAGGCGTTGAAGCCGCAGCGCGATCTGGCCATGGCCAGCGACGATCACGCGCACCCCGGCAAAGCTACGCCGTGCCGGGACTGTCCGGCACGGGCAACGTGTTCCGCGCCAACGTCTGCGCAACCAGCGTTCCCGACGGGCCCTGTTGACCGCCGTGTGGGGCCGACGACCAATCGCCGGACGGTGTCGACCGGCGACGACCGGCCGCCGTAGCGAGCTGCCTCCGTCACGGTTCCGAGCGGTCGACTGCCTGGTCGTCCAGCTCCTCGTACAGGGCCTCGCCTCGGCCGAGGCGGGTCGCGATGTGCACGACTTGCGGAAGCTCACGCCGGGTTGGGGTATGGGCGGCCAAGAAGCGGGTGACGCCGACGAGAACGTGCGCACCTTCCTCTGAGCCGGTCGGCCAGGCGTGGAACTGCCGGGCGCCGGCCTCCACGACCTGGAACCAGTGGAACTCGGCGTCCTCGGCGAGCAGCGCCGCGCCAAGATGCTTGAGTAGGCGGCGGGGATCGCTGCCGGCTCGCAGGACCCTGTAGGCGATCGCCCCGGCCCGATCCACTTGGCCCTGCACGTCCCAGCACGACCGCAGCTCCCCCAGGTCGGCGGCGCCCGTCCGGGGAAGCGGTGAGGCGGGCACATTGAGGAACCGGTCGAGGTAAACGCGGAGGGCGCCGTGGACCACACCCCGCAGCAGTTCGACGGTCGGGTTGCGGGTCAGGGCCTGGTGTAGGGCGCTCGCGGTCGTGAAGGCGTGATGGACGGTGTCCCAGTCGGCGAAGTCGTTCTGTGGGTGGAATCGCACGATGCGCAGCGCAGCGGCATAGGCAAGGGCGCGGCCGAGCTGCTCGGGGCTGGCACCGGCGATGATGGCATCGCACACCGATCCGACCACCTCATCGGAGTCGTCGGACAGGATCCGCCAACCCAGCCCGCCCACGTCGTCGAAGCGCCCCTCGTGCCGCCGGCCCATCTCGACCAGGCTGGGCAGCCGCTCGACCGTCTGCCCGACGAGCCTGGCCAGGTCGTGAGGATGGCGCCAAGACGCAGTCTCCTCCTGGCGGCGGGCAGCTGCGGTCTGGCGGACCAGGGTGGGCAGCACCTGGGCCGTGGCCGACGCCCCGACGTGGGTGAGCGCCTCGAATGCCTTGTTGGTGAAGTCGAGGGTGTGGCCTCCGTCGATGAACACGTGATCGGTAACGGCGGCGAACATCATCCGCTCGACCGTGTCCAACGCGGGGCCGCCGGACGCCGTTGACAGAGCGGTGGCCAACACCCGCTCGGCGGCGTCACTCGACCGCGTGTCGATAAACCGCCGGTACCAACCGGCCAGACGCTCGGCCGGAACGTCGGCGCCGCGCAGCTGGTCGATCGCGAACCGGGGCGGCCGGTTGCGGGTGTCACGGGACACGAATGCGAGGCCGTGCACGAGCGCGAGCGGCCGGTCGGCCTCGTCGAGATCTGGCATCAAGTTGGCCATCGCCACCAGCACCGTCAGTCCGGCACCCCAACCCGCCTCCCGGTACGTCGTGCCGAAGTCGATGCCGGCCCGCACGATCTCAGCCGGATCCACCCCGGCCGCGAGCAGACCGAGCACGGACTTGGCGATGACCAGGATGAGCCCGTCCTCGAGCCCGTCCTCCAGGCGGTTTCGCAGGTGCCCGATCCGGTCACCGTCCGGCCGGGACGCCACCACGACGTCGCCGTCCTCGATCGTCACATCGAAGGCGCGGGCGTCGTCGGCGAAGAGGTCCAGCGTGCAACCCGACGCGAGGTCAAAGCGGGCGTGATGCCAATGGCAGGTCACGAGCCCGTCTTCGACGGTGCCCCGGTGCAACGGGAACCCCATGTGCGGGCAACGGTCGTCGATCGCCCAGACCCGGCCGTCGTGCCAGAAGACCACCACGGGCACAGTGCCCACCTTCGTGCGCAGCTGGCCCGCCTTCCTCAACTCCGACAGCGATCCGGCCCGGACCTGCATGTGCACCAACCTACGAAGGGGCGCCGATGGGCGCACCCTCGGCGGTAGTCGGGTCGTAGCGGTTGACGTGGGGGAGCGCTCTCACCGAACGAGCGGAGTGCTCAGGTGCTAGAAGGGGCGGCCACAACTGGGAACTGGGGGGAACCGATGGTCTTCGCGCTCTTCGAACCGGACGACGAGCTGACAGCGCTCTTCTACCTGGGCGCGGTGGTGGTCTGGGGGCTGGCCGCGTTCACAGGCACCACGCTGGGCCGGCGCACTGGCGGTCCGATCGGCCTCGTGGCCCTCGGACTCGCACTGTTCGTGTTTCCGACCATGTGGCGGACAATGGACGTCGCGTTCTAGCGGCATCTCGGGCCGCGGGGCGGGCCAAAGTCGGCCCAAATCGGGACGCCGGACGCCATCTGGCGCCAAGTCGCCCTCACCCGGGGACTGGCTCCTGGCATGACTGGTCCTACTCCCGCGCCGTTGTCCTCGGTGGGAACTCAGGCGTCATCGGCGTCGCCGCTGCGGCCGTGCTTCCAGTAGCCCCGCACCGAAGCCTGGGTACGGGATAGCTCGCGGTCCTCGAAGAGGTGGCGGCGGACGCGCTGCACCGCGGCCGCTTCGCCCGCCACCCACACCCGACTACCGGGGGCGAGATCCATCCCCCCGACGGCGGCGACGAGAGCTTCGCCCGGGGTCGCGTTGGCCGGTAGGTCGCACCACTTGACGGTCGCGCCCGGATGGTCGGGCAGGGTGAGCCGGGCGTCGGGGTGTGCGACCTCGATGCGGACCTGGACGGGCCTCTCGCCGGGCAGGGCCTCGAGCAGCTGGCCGATGGCAGGGATGGCGGTCTCGTCACCGGCCAGGAGGAAGGCCGGCGCGTCGCGGTCGATGGTGTAGCCGCGGCCGGGACCCGAGACTGCCGCCAGGTTGCCGGGCTCGGCGGCCTGCGCCCACTCGGACGCGACCCCGCCGCCGTGGATGACGATCTCGACATCGAGCTCGAGGGCCTGGGGGTCGACGCGGCGCGGCGTGAAGGCCCGGATCGTGGGTCGTCGCCCGTCGGCCAGGAGGAACTCGTTGCCGTTCCAGCTCGGAATGACGAGCTCATGCGTGCCGGGAGATGGGAACAGCAGCCGCACGCTTGCCGCCGGATGCTCGACGGTCAGACCCTCGAGATCGGGGCCGCCGAAGGTGACGCGGACCATACGGGCGGTCAATTGTTCGACTCGGCGCACCACCACGCTGCGCAACCGGGGTGGTTCACGCCCGGTGCGCACCGTCGTCGGCCTGGGCTCAGAGCGATTCACCGCGACAAGCGTCCCATCTCCCGGACGCGCCGCGTGGCGGGGCAGAGGGCGGTCACCGGCGGCCCACCGCCAAGCGGCCGATCTCGTCGACCAGCGCCACGCCCTTGGCGAACGATCCAGTGCGGAAGCAGGCGCAGGCACCGATCCCCACCTCGCGCCAGTCATCGACGCCGTCGGACTCCCGGAACTGCCGGGACGTGATCCGCTCGGGCATCACCGCAACCTAGCAACGGCCACGGTCACCCACGCCGTGCGCGCGCACCTCGATCACAGAGCGCCACCAGAGCTTCGACCGGAGCGGCCCTGGGCCGACCTCCTGTTGTCGATCGCCGGCGACAGATGCGCCGATCTGTGCTCGGTGGAGACAAGCGGAGCGACGTCGTTCTGTCGCGGTGTCGTCGTAGCGTGGATCAGGCAGATCTGGGCGATCTACTCGTCGCGCATCGCTGCCTTGACCTTCTCCGTGAGTTCCGGCGTGACTTCGACGATCCCGTGCTCCTTGGCGTGCTCCGCGGCGTTCCGCAGAGCCTCTTCCTCGGTCGCTCCGCGCACGACGTGATCGCAGCCGGCCTCGGGGGCCACCTGGTTGCAGTCGATGACCTTGCCCATGGCTCCCTCCTTCGTGCTCGTGCACCTTTGAGCCGAGGCTCGCGCACCTCGCGGTCGTTCGCCAGCGTGATCGATGAGCCTGTCGAGCCCGCCTGGGCCGACGTCAAGGCCCACACCGACTGGCTGTCCGCCGCTGGCGACCGGTGCCCGTCCGAGCCGCACCACAGAACGCCGTCATGCGACGTCGGCAGCTTCTGCCTAAACGTCACCGATCGTTCGCGGCGGTGTCAGCGGAGCGGCCGTGCTTCCAGTAGCCGCGGACTGCCGCCTGGGAGCGGGTGAGGGCCCGGTCCTCGAACAGCACGCGGCGGATGCGCTGCAACGCGGCGGCTTCGCCGGCCACCCACAGCTTGGTCGCGGCGCCGATGTCGGCCGTACCGACCGCCTCGACCAGCGCCGCGCCGGGCGGGGCGCCGGCCGGCAGGTCGAGCCACGTGGCGTCGGTGTGATCCCGATCGGGTAGCGCCGGGCGGACGGGTCGGCGATCTCGACGAGCACCCGGACGGGGATCCTCGGCGGTAAGTGCTCGAGGAGCTGGCTGATCGCAGGGATGGCGGTCTCCTCGCCCGCGAGCAGGTAGTCGGTCGCCCCGGGGTCGATCGTGAACTACTCGGGGTCGCGGAGGTGCCCGTAGAGGACCGGGGCGGCCTCGGTGCTGAGACCGACGCCTTGGACCTGGTCAGGCGGGAGACCGGCTGCGGCCACGAGCTGCATCATCGGGCCGGCCGGGGCCACGAACGTCCCGGCGGAGACCCGGCTGTCGTCGAGCCGAAGCACCCACACCTCGAATTCGGTGCCGGGCTCCAGGCCGACGACCTCGAGGTGGATCTGCGTGCCCCACGGTCGGGGCTCCAGGACGGCTGAGCCCCGGGCGTCGGTTACGCCCCCGCGGGCGGCGTCCAGCTCGACCTGTTCGCCAGGGACATCGCCCGTGCGCTGCACAACCCCGACGAGCAGGCTAGCCACGATCACCAGCGCGGCGGCCGCCCCGGCGAGCCCGAGGCGGCGCCGGCGGAGCCGCGTGGCCCGCTCCGTCGCCACCCGGGCCAGGACCTCCTGTCGCAGCTCGACGCGCGGCAGGGGACGCTCCCCCGACCGTACCCGGTCGGCGTCGGTCTCCTGGAACGCCCGGGCCGTCGCGGTGAGCTCACGCAGCTCGGACCGGCAGGCGTCGCACTGGTCGATATGGGCGTCGAGGGCGGCCTGCTCGGCCGGCTCCAGCCGGCTGAGGGCCGCTGCGGCCAGGCTGCCCCGCCGATCCCGGCAGGCCTCAGTCACCTTCCCATCCCATCTCGTCGGTCTCCTGGAACGCCCGGGTTGTCGCGGTCAGCTCACGCAGCTCGGACCGGCAGGCGTCGCACTGGTCGACGTGGGCGTCGAGGGCGGCCTGCTCGGCCGGCTCCAGCCGACTGAGGGCCGCTACGGCCAGGCTGCCCCGCCGATCGCGGCAGGCCTCAGTCACCTTCCCATCCCATCTCGTCGAGTATCAGCCTCAACGCCTTGAGCCCATAGAACAGGCGGCTACGTACCGTCCCCTCGGGGATGCCCAGCGAGGCGGCGACCTCCTTGGCTGAAAGCCGCTCGTAGTAGATCGCTACCACCACTTGGCGGTGATGGTCGGAGAGACGGCCGAGTGCTTCCTCGACCTGCCATGCTCGCAGGTTCCGGTCAAGATCGTCGTGGCTGACGTTCTGGACCAGCATCTCGTCCCGGTTGGCGCGGGACGCCCGCGACCGCGACAGGTCAACCACGACGTTGCGGCAGATGGCGAACAGCCAGGTCCGCGCGCTGCCGATCGAGGGGTCGAACCGGCTGGCCGCCCGCCAGGCCCGTACGAACGTCTCCTGCACCGCTTCCTCAGCCATGCTCCGGTCACCCAGCGCTCGCAGGGCAAACCCGTAGAGCTCCCCGGCGTGGGTGTCATAGGCGCGAGCCATGGCGGCCGGGTCATCGAGTCGGTCGCCTGGGTGACCGTGGCGTGAACTGGCACCCATCACGAACCGCGCCCCGGGGGCCATACCAGTAATTCGTTGCACAGCCCAGTTGCATTCATCTAGTCAGCCGCTCCGAGAGTTTTCTCTGGCCACCGTGGCGAGAACCCCACGGTGGGCCAGGAAAGCTCCAGTCGGACGGTTCCTCCCGCGCCAGCGTCGCGCTTTGGGGTGGTCTCGACGCGACAAGACCGGGCGACGCTGAACGAGGGCGCGGCGAGGAACGTATTCCCAAGAGCCAGCACCGGGCTGCTTCCAGGAGGTGGTCGCCATGGGAGGGCGCGTGGTCTCGCATCGCTTGCGTCGGCTGGCCTTCGCCGGCCTGCTCGTGCTGTTCGTGGCCGGGGCCGCACAGCCGGCCGACGCCGCCAAGCCGCGGGACCCGGCGATCTATCTGACTTCGGCCGGGCTCACGCCCGACAGCCAGGCAGTGATTGTGCGCCTCGACGTCTATTGCTCAGAGCCACAGACCGTCGTGGACGCCCGGGTCAGCGTGGTCCAACCCCAGGCGTCAGGGGCGGCGCCCTTCTCGCCGCGCTGCATCGAACGCGACATCGTTGAAGTCACCGTGCCGGCGGCCGACGGCGTGTTCGCGACCGGGGAGGCGCAGGTGAGCGCGCTGGTCGTCTTCGGGCAGGGCCGGACGAAGGAGGCCCGGGACTCCGAGGTCATCCGGGTCGGACCGATCGTCACCGTTGCCCTGGCCGACGAGGGGCGCCTCGAAGACGGCGGCGCGACGATAGTGGTCGACGTCACGGTGGCGTGTCCGGTGGGCAGCACCGGGCAACAGTCACCCGTGTTCCTCTACCCGAGCCAGGCCTTCTACGTGCCCACCTGCGATGGAAGCTCGCACACCTTTTTCGTCAGGCTCGAGAGGTCCCAAGGACTGTGGCTCCCGGGGCCCGCCACGGTCGACGCCTTCGCCCACGTCGAGGAGGGCGGCGAGCGGTTCACCGGCTGGGACCGACGCACCGTTCAGATCACCGGGGACTGAAAGCACAAGCCGCGAGCAGCCGCCTCGTGCGGTTTCCGTCGAGTCGGCTCCCGTGGAAGGGGGTAGAGGATGCGACGATTATTCGTTGTGGTGGTGGTGCTCGGCGCCAGCCTCATGGTTTTCGCGGGGTCGGCGTCCGCGGGTGACAACTTCGCAGCGCCCATGTCGGGGGACGAGGAGGTGCCGCCGGTCGACACGCAGGCGACCGGGGTCGCCACGTTCAAGCTCCGTGCGGAGGGACTCGCGTTCAAGGTGAACGTGGCCAACATCGACAACGTCATCGCGGCCCACATTCACTGCGGCGCGGTGGGAGTCAACGGCCCGGTGGGGGTGACGCTGTTCAGTGGCGGCCCGGAGACGGTGAACGGGACCCTCGCGGAGGGTGTGATCACCGCGCCCGACCTGGGGAACGCCTGCGGGTGGACCGACCTTGCCGTTGTCGTCGCGGCCCTGGAAGGTGGCGACACGTATGTGAACGTCCACACCACCGCTCATCCGGGAGGTGAGATCCGCGGCCAGGTCAGATAGGGAACTCTTGGCACGTCGTTCGGGTTGGCCCTGCCGGTTATGGGCCGAGCAGGGAGGGACGATCCCCCGCGCGGCGCGCGTGTGACTTGCGCTGGCCTCCCGCGCCGGCGTCGGCGTGGGAGGCCGCCGAGCGTCAGGAGGTGGCTTCTGTGAAACGATCGATTCGTCGATGCCCACGGCGGGTGTTCCTGCCGGCACTGATGGCCGGCGTGGCGTTGCTCGTGGGGGTGTTGCCCGCGGGTGGGGCCGCGGCCCAGTCGCCGGGGCCGACGTTGGAGGACCCACGCCTGGGGGTGCGGACGGTGGTGGGCGGCCTGGTCACGCCGACCAGCGTGGCCTTCCTCGGTCCGAACGACTTCCTCGTGTTGGAGAAGAACACCGGCAAGGTGCAGCGGGTGGTGAACGGCACCGTCGCGGCGACGGTGCTGGACCTGGCGGTCAATTTTGGTTCCGAGCGCGGTCTGCTCGGGATCGCGTTGCATCCGCGGTTCCCGCGCAACCCCGGCGTGTACCTGTTCTGGACCGAGAGCACCACCGGTGCCGACACCGATGTCCTGAACCAGACACCGTTGCTGGGCAACCGGGTCGACCGCTTCGCGTGGGACGGTTCCAGCCTGACCTTCGACCGGAACCTGATCCGGTTGCGTGCGATCCAGCAGGACGCCTTCACGATCACGACCCCCTTCGGCACCTTCACCCAGCCCGAGCGGGGCAACCACGACGGCGGCGTGCTCCGGTTCGGGCCGGACGGCAAGCTCTATGTCCTGTTCGGTGACGTGGGCCGCCGCGGGCAGCTGCAGAACCTCCCCGACGGGCCCTTCGGACCGGGGGTGCCCGATGACCAGTTCGGCGGGCCGGAGCCCGACGATGCGCATTTCGCCGGGGTGATCCTGCGGCTCAACGACGACGGCTCCACCCCCACCGACAACCCCTTCTTCGAGATCGGGGAGGACTTCGGCGGCGAGGTCGGGGCCAACATCGAGAAGGTGTTCGGTTACGGCCTCCGTAACAGCTTCGGCATGGCCTTCGACCCCAAGCGGGGCAGCCTGTGGACCCAGGAGAACGGCGAGGACGCCTTCGACGAGATCAACCTGGTGGAGCCCGGCTTCAACGGCGGGTGGATCCAGATCATGGGGCCCCTAGAACGCATCCGCGAGTTCAAGCAGATCGAGACCACGGCCCTGCACCACGAGGACTTCCCCAACCTCCAGCAGTTCCGCTGGGGTCCCGAGCGCATCGCCGACACGCCGGACCAGGCCCTCGGGCGGCTGTTCGCGCTCGAGGACTCGCAGTACACCGACCCCCAGTTCAGCTGGAAGCACGTGCTCGCCCCCGCCGGCATCGGGTTCCTGGCGGGCAAGGGGCTCGGGGGGCGCTACGACGGGAACCTGTTCGTCGGGTTCTCCACCCTCGACACCTTCAACGGGGCACTGTTCACCTTCGAGGTCGGCAACGACAAGCTCAAGCTCCGCGACCCGCGGCTCCGGGACAAGGTGGCCGACAACCTCACCTTCCACGAGATGACCGAGAGCGAAAGCCTGCTCTTCGGCAAGAACTTCGGCATCGTCACCGACATCCAAACCGGACCCAACGGCAACCTCTTCGTCGTCTCGCTCTCCGACGGCGCCATCTACGAGATCTTCCGCCGGCGCTAGCCCAGCGCCGCCAGGCGGGCGACCGGGCCAAAACCGACAAGCGCGAAGCCCGCCCGGCGGCGGGGAGACGAAGTCGACGGGAGGGATCACCTCGGTGGCAAGCAGCTCGCGCCGCGACCCGAGCAACCGGCCGCCCCCCCGGGCACTGGGCCTCATCGACAGCTCCGACAGCTCCGCATCGGCGAACTCGATGCCGAGCAGCGACGCGAGACGCCCTCCTCGTTGAGGTCACGGGCCGCTTCGGACCGTCGAAGTTGGAGTCGCCGGTTCGAGATGCTCGAGAGGGGTCGACGGGAAGCTCTGGGCGTCAGGATGATCGAGGCCCAACGGGCGCGGTTGGTTTCTATTGGAATGTTCGGGGGATCGTGGGGGGAGGTGTGTGGCGTTTGGTGGCCTTGGCTTGGTAGAGGCTGGTGTCGGCTTGGTGGACCACGGTGTCGGCGCTGGCGGTGGCGAGCCCGATGCTGGCGCCAATCGTGATGGGTGGGGTGCCGTGCAGGGCGATGGGCGCTTCAATCGCAGCGACAATTCGCTGCGATATTTGGTCTGCCCCGTCGGCAGGCGTCTGATGGGCGAAGACAACCGCGAACTCGTCGCCGCCGTGGCGAACGACGAGGTCGTCGGCTCGCACCGTGCCGCGGAGCCGGTCCGCGACCACCCGGAGGACGGCGTCGCCGGTGTCGTGACCGTGGGTGTCGTTGACGGGTTTGAAGTCGTCGAGGTCGATGATCGCCATGGTGATGGGACCGGGCGCGGTGTCTAGTCGTTGTCGCAGTGCCGAGCGGTTGCCGACACCGGTGAGCGGGTCGGTGAGGGCCTGCTGACGCAGTGCGAGGTGGCGGCGTTCCTCGCCGATCACCAAGCTGGCCAGGCGCTGGGTCTGGCGGAGGGCGTCGTCGATGCCGATGTTGAGCTCGATGTCGATCTGCACCCAGATCACGACACAGCCCATGACGTCCGCCGATGATTCGTCTCGCAGGGGAAACACCCAGGCCGTCCGGAAACCCAAGGTGCGGGCCCGATCGGCGAGCTCGCCGGGGAACCCAGCAAAGTTGACGGACGCCTGTGTGCGGCGCTCGGTGACGGCGTGGCGCCACCAGCGGTCGTCGGCCGAGAGCGTCCGGGCGGGGCTGTCGGCCGGCGCGCCGATCACCGGCCCGCTGTCGAGGAAGGCCACGACCGCGGTCGACCCGACGTACGCGGGCACGAGGCGGGCGCACGCTGCCAGCACGTCCTGCAGCGGCGCGTTGGCCACAAGCAGGTCGACGACGTGACCCACGCCGTCCAGCCCGCCCTCCACCGGGCGCGACTCGACCAGCAGGCCCTCCACGAGGGGGTCGTCGAGCAGGTTGTGGATCACCGCCTCCATCACAACCCAGCGGCCGTCGTCGAACCGCTGGAACCGGTAGCGCACCGGCGCGAGCACGGGCACGGTCGGGGCGTCGGTCGGGCTCGCGGCCCGCAGCACCTCCAGCCCGTACAACAGGCGCTCGACATCGTCGGGATGGATCCCCTGGAGCGAGCTGTCACCCGTGCGGGTCGACGGGTCGCTGCCGGTGATCCAGCGGGCCGAACGGCTGAGCCAGCGGATCGTCAAGTCCGGATTGATCAGCGTCACCACGCACGACGGCGAACGGTCCAAGGCGCGCACGATGCGTGCCGCCACGTCGGGCGGGACCCCCTCGGGCTCGACGGAGCACGGCCCCGCGGTCATCTCCTGTGGCAACGATGCACGGCCCAAGCTCATCGTCCCTCGCACCGGGTGAGATCCTCGTCGACCCAACCCAGCACCGCGAGGTATACGCCCAATCCACAGAGTGGGGCAACCCCTACGCAACGATTTCGGGACGCGCGGCGCCATGCTCGGGAAGGGGATGGAACCGCGTCGACCTCACCTACTGGCGGTTCGGTGGTGGGCCACTGGACCCGTTTTCGTCACTTAGGGACGTTGTCGAACGAAATCCACGATCCAAGACAGAGCGCCCGCCGGTCGCGCGCCTTCAACAAGCCGGCGTTCACGGGTCCGCCTCGGCTCGGGGTCCGTACCGTCCCGTGGCGCGAGCAGCGCTCACCCGGGATCTCCGCCCGGTCGCTCGGCCCATCCATGCGCGGTTCGCCCAGGAAGGCCGATTCACCGAGTCCGACCGCTACATCGACGCGGAGGGGGTCCGTCGCGCTGGGCCCGCTCCACACGCTCAGTAGCGCGGCGTGGTGACGGTAGGGCTCACCATGTCGTCGCCGCCACGAGGACAGCGGGCGTCCACGCCCCGGTTCTGGTCTGCTGCGCCACGTTGCCCAGGCGGACCCGGCGCAGAGGCGCAGCGCCGGATATGGCCGGGCTGCGGCTGACGCTGGACAAGCCGCACCCCCGGCGCGGAGCCAGGGGCAGGTGTGTCCGTGGTGGGCTGGTTAGAGAGCGGCGCGCTCAACCGCCCTAGATCATGCGAATGGCGGTGTCCTTGCCTGTCGTCCTGTCGCGGAGGATCACCTCGTTGTCTTGGTTGGCGAACAGCATCCGCTCCAGCGACACGGCTCGGCGCATCAGCTCGGTCACCGTGATCCCCCGCTGACGCGCACGCTTTCGTAGATCGTCCAACATCCAGTCGGGCATAGAAATGGTCACCTTGCGTAGTTCGGGCGGCGCCTCCTCGACCGCTGCCCGTGCCTCCTCGGTCGTCGTGTTGGTCATGTGGTGCCTCCGTCTCGGGTCTCTCGGGATCGGGGCCGGGCATCGTTGTCGAAGCCACTGACCGCTGTAACCGCCTCGTGTACACTCCCAAGTCGTATCAGATACAGGTTCTCTCCGACTTGCAGATACGTCAAGAGCCCTCGTGTTACAGCTTTCAACCATATCGGGATGTATCGTGCTCACCCAAGTCCGGCCCCCCTGCCGCCGTCGGCTGGAAGATCCATACGCATGACGGTTACCCCCCCTCAGCCCAGGGACGACGACGATCTCGACTGGTGGTTGTGCCCGCCGGCGAAGGTGCCCGACGGCGACGACCAACCCGGGGGTGCCGGGGAGTCCATCCCGTGGGCGAGCTTCGCTCTCGATGGCTATGAGCTCGTCCCCGGTGACCGGACCCGTCGCTGGTTTGCCCAACGCATCCTCAACCTCGTTGATCGGCCACAGCGCACCCACTGACCCGATGGACTGGTTCGAGGCCTCCATCGACCTCGTAGAAGCGATCGCCTGGCCGGCCGTCGCGGCCTTCGCGCTCTGGGGACTGCGGGATCTCCGCAAGCCACTAGCTCGGGCGCTCCGGTACCGCGCCCTAACAGCGATCCGCGGTCCCCGCGGCGTGGGCCTCGAGTTCGGCGCAGCAGAAGTCGATGGCGATGGCAGGTGGCTCGGCTACGAGACGGGAGCCTTGGAGTTGACCCAGCAAAACGTCGACGACGGCCCCACAACACCCGGGAGCCAATCAGCCAGTGGCGAACCCTGACCGCCCTGGCGCGCCCAAGCCCTGCCGGCAGCGTCGCTGACAGCCCAGCACGCGACCGACGCGGTCATGGCCCGTCTGGGCCCTGCCGCCCGGTCCCCGGGGAGGGGCCGGACCGGTAGGGCCCCGTCCGGGTCGGCGCCACCGGCGCCACGATGTCACCCCCCGTCCCGCCCACACCGGCGCCGCGCCTCGACCAGGGAATGGGTGGGCGGCGTGACCGCTTGGTCGACCGCGTCACGCCGGGCGGGTCGAGCCCTTCGGTGCGGTCCCCGACGGTGTCGAGGGCCCCGAGCGCATCCACGATGGCGCCTTCGACGCGGATCCGTGGCACGTCGATACCCGCGAGCGGGTCCTCGCCCGGGGTGGGTGTGGTGGACTTGTGCATGTCAGCTCCTCCCGGTAGGGGCTGGCCAGCCCGGGGGCGGTTGCGGCCGCGCCCCGGGCACGAAATGTGTGATCTACGCCGCGCTCTTGCGGCTCCGCCGGGCCTTGACGCGCTCGGCGGCCTCCGCCTTGGCGACGGTCTGGCACCGGCTCGGTCGCCTCGGCCTGCTCGGCCTCGGCTGCGGCCTTGGCCTCGGCCCGCGGCTACCTCGGCGGCGTGCTCCTCGAGCACGTTCGCGACATCGGGCACGTCCCGCTCGGCCACCTGCCACGCCGCCTGATCCGCTTGCCATTCGAGCCCTTGCCCGCCGCCCTGAACGCCTTCTCGGCCGCTCCGGCCGACCGGATGCCGTCCCCGAGCACCGCGGTATGGACCATTTCCACCAGCTCATCGTCCGAGAACCGCACGGGCCGGCCCTGCGGCTCGGCCTTCTGGCTTTCGCTCATCGCTCTCCTCCACGGTTCTGATCGCTGTCCTGCACAGCCATCCAGCGCGCAGGATGCGGGTGTCACCGCAGGGACACGCGGCGGTCTGCGTACGATCGCGCCGATGGAGCCCTCTGGCGCCGAAGTGGGAAGCGCGGAGCGGTCGCGGCGGCGGGGCCGGGCGCGTCCGAGCGGCCGTCGCCGTGCCGTGATCGTCGTCGCCGCGACTCTGGCGGGCGCGGCGGTGATCGGGGTGGCAGGGCTGTCGTTCGCACGGGGAAGCCAGTGGAAGGAGCGGGCCGACGAGCGCGGCGCCCGCATCACCGACCTCGAGGACGAGCTGGAAGCCACCGAGGCCGAGTTGCAGGCCTTGGAGGACCGCGTCGGCGCGTTGACCGAAGAGGTGTCGGTGGCGCAGGACCAGCTGTTCATCGCCGAGCTCGACGTCGACCAGGCCCGCGAGCTGGCCGCCCTGGCGGGGGCCGTGGCACGAGACCTTGCCTCCTGCGTCGACGGGACCAGTGAGCTGGTCCGCATCGTACGAGAGCTCGAAGCCTACGACCCGGCGGCGGCGACGGCCTACGCCGAGCAGGTCGACGAGGTGTGCGGACGGGCGCTGGCCGGCAACGACCTGCTGCAGGAGAGTCTCGGGTGACCGGACCCGGGTCATGAGCCGGCTCGGTCGCACCGCGCT
>JBOGHG010000059.1:0-19143 GCA_050744525.1 Acidimicrobiales bacterium
GGCCAGCGCCGACGCGCCCGAGGGCGCGCCGGCCGGCGGCGATCGATCGCCAGACGCCCCGGCCGAGGGCGACCCACCTCCGGGCGACTCGACCGGCGGCGGTCCACCCCCGAGCGACTCGACCGCCGAGGGCTCGCCGATCTTCGACCTGCCCGACAGGGGAGCCGACGAGGCGACTGACGACAAGCCGCCCGGCAACGGCGGCGACGCGGCCGCCGAACGCCCCCGCGGCAATGGCGAGCGGACGCTGGTCCTGGGTGGGGCGGCCGCTGCCGAAGGTCGGACAACCGGCCCGAACGCCCGCATCGCCGGCCCCATGCCCGCCGAGCGTCGGAGCGCAACCGGCGGGAACGGCCACCCCGGCGTCGACGAGGAGCCGCCCACCGGCCGCCACTTCCCAGCCCCATCCATCAACGATCGAGACGGCGGACCGCCGCGCTGGGCGCTGGCGCTGGCGGCCCTGCCGGTGTTCATCCTCGTTCTCCTGTTCGGTGCCTGGGCGATCGACGCGGCCGCCCTGGCCGGCCAGGTACGGCGCAACGTCGAGGTGGCCGGCCGCCAGGTCGGTGGCCTGGGCCAGGCATCGCTCCCCGACGTGATGAACAGGATCGCCGAGGAGGTGGCGGCGCGACCCGTCCGGATCACGAGCGACGACAACACCTACGAGACGACCGCAGGCGACATCGGGCTGGCCCTCGACGAACAGGCCACATCGGATACCGCACTGGACGTCGGTCGGGGCGACTCCCTGTTCATGCAGCCGTTCACGTGGCTCCAGTCGTTCTTCGCGCCCCGCGACGTCGACGTGCACTACACGGTCAGCGGGCCGACGGCGACTGCGAAGATGGTCGAGCTGCAGGGCGCCGACCTCACCGCCCCGCGCGACCCCACCATCGAGCTCGGCTCGCAGGGTTGGGCCCTGGTGCCCGGCATCCCGGGCCACGGGGTCGACATCGAAACGCTCGTCGACGAGCTGCCCGAGGCCGCCGCCGAGTCACGGACGGGCGCGATCGAGATCGAGGTCGGCTCGGCGCCCGTCGCCCCGAACTTCACCGACGAGCAGGCCCAGGAGTTGGCCGACCGGGCCAACGAGATGACCGGCAACGGCCTGCAGCTCACGGCGGCGGAGACCACCGAGACCGTGCCGGCAGCCCAGCTCCGCACGTGGATCGGACCGACGGCCGAGGGTGGCGAGCCCGCGCTGGCCATCAACAAGGACGCCGTCGACAAGGCACTCCCCCAGGTCTTCGCCGACATCGTGGCCGAGCCGGAGGACGCCCGGATCGTGCTCGATGCCGGCGGCCCCACCGTCGTTCCCTCCCAGGAGGGTGTCGCCTGTTGCGGTGCCGACAGCGCCGCCCGGGTGTGGGCGGCGCTGACGGATGGCCAGCCGGGTGCCGAGCTGGAGGTGACCATCACCGAGCCCACCTTCACGACCGAGGCGGCCCAGGAGTGCGGCGTCACCCAGCCGGTCGGCGGCAACCATGCGTGGCGCAACGGCGCGCCCACCACCGCCGGGCCCGGGTTCACCACCTACTACAACCCCGGCGGGTCCCGGGTCACCAACATCCACCGGATCGCCGACCTGATCGACGGGGCGTTGGTCGAGCCGGGTGAGACGTTCTCGATCAACGACCTGGTCGGGCCACGCACCGTCGCCAAGGGATTCGTCGAGGCGGGCGCCATCCGCGACGGCAAGCACGTGGACGAGGTCGGCGGCGGGGTGTCGCAGTTCTCGACCACCACGTTCAACGCCGCCTACTTCGCCGGGCTCGACATCACCGAGTACCAGGCCCATTCCGAGTATTTCGCCCGCTACCCGCGTGGCCGCGAAGCGACGATGGGCCACCCCGCACCCGACCTGGCGTTCCTCAACGACACGCCCCACTGCATCCTCGTGGACACGTCCCACACCGACAGCAGCGTGACGGTGACCCTGTGGTCGACGCCGTACGCCCGCGGCGAACAGGTGGGCATCTCGGAGTCGCCGTCGGGCGACTGCGTGAACGTCACGACCACCCGCCGGATCACCTACCCGGACAAGCCGCCCGCCACCGACACCTTCCGGGCAACGTACCGGCCGGGTCCGGACCAGCCCTGTTGAGCGCGTAGCGTTGGCGGGTGCCCGCTGCCGATGTCGTCGTGATCGGAGGGGGCCCCGCCGGGTCGGCGGCGGCCATCGGCCTGGCCCGCGCGGGGCGGGACGTAACCCTGGTCGACAGGGCCCGATTCCCCCGCGACAAGGCCTGTGGCGACGGGATCACGACCGGTGCGCTGCGCCTCCTCGAGGGCTTGGGCCTCGAGCCCGGGCGCGTCGCCTCGTGGCAGCGCGTGGACGACGTCGTCGTGCGGGCGCCCGCCGGGCCCGAGGTGACGTTTCCGCTGCCGCGGGGCCGCGGCACGTACGCGGCGGTCGCCCGCCGGACCGACCTCGACGCCGCGCTGCTCGACGAGGCCCGCGCCACCGGGGTCAAGGTGCTCGACGGGCACGCCTGCCTGGGGGCGGCCGAGCACGACGACCACGTCGCGGTCCGGGTCGACGGTGTGGGCGAGTTGACCGCGGCCTACGCCGTCGCCGCCGACGGCATGTGGTCGCCCACCCGCAAGCACCTGGGCCTGGCCGCGCCCGGATATCGGGGTGAATGGCACGCCTTTCGCCAGTACTTCGGCGGCGTCGGTCCGCGGGCCGCACGGGAGCTGTTCGTGTGGTTCGAGCCCGACCTGCTGCCCGGCTACGCCTGGTCCTTCCCGCTGCCGGGCGGTCGGGCCAACGTGGGCTTCGGCATCATTCGGGGGGAGCGGGTCGAACGCGTCCGGGACATGGCCGGCATCTGGCGGGACCTGCTCGAGCGGCCCCATATCCGACGGGTCCTGGGCGAGGGTGCCGAGCCGGACGCACCGCACCGGGCCTGGCCCATCCCCGCCCGCATCGACGAGGCGGTGCTCACCGGCCGCCGCACGCTGTTCGTGGGTGACGCCGCCGCCGCCAGCGACCGGCTCACGGGCGAGGGCATCGGGCAGGCGCTGTTGAGCGGCGTACTGGCCGCCGAGGCCATTGCCGGGACCGCCGGCACGGCCCGGGGGTCCGGCGAGCCTCCCGGGGTGGTCACCGCCCGGTACCGCCGGACCGTGCGCCGGTCGCTCGTGGCCGACCACCAGATGTCGGTTCAGCTCATCCGGGCGGTGCGCCACCGCCGCGGCGTGAGGGCGGGGCTGCGGCTGGCGGGCGCCACCGGCTGGACCCGGCGCAACTTCGCCCGCTGGTTGTTCGAGGACTATCCCCGCGCCGTCCTGGTCACGCCGCGCCGCTGGCACCGAGGCACGTTCACCGGACCGGGCGCTTACCTCTGACCTGTTGTCGTGGTTCCCGCCTCCCTGCTGCCGCACCTGCGCAACGCCAAGGACCTGGCCGACCGCCACTACGACTCGCGGCTCGACCTCGACGCGCTGGCCGGTGCGGCGCACGTCTCGAAGTACCACTTCGCCCGGTGCTTCGGCGAGACCTACGGCGAGACCCCGATGCGCTATCTCACCCGCCGGCGCATCGAGCGGGCCCAGGACCTGCTGCGATCGGCCAACCTCACCATCACCGAGGTGTGTTTGCTTGTCGGCTTTGCCAGCCTCGGATCGTTCTCGTCACGCTTCCGGGAGCTGGTGGGTGAGACGCCGACCCAGTACCGCGATCGCTGGGCGGCGCGGGGCGGACCGCACATTCCGGGCTGTTTCCTGTTCATGCGCGGCATCGACGGCTGGCGAGGCGGGCAGCCGGCGCAGGACAGCAACCTGGGAGAAGCGCAAGCGACCGGCGACTCCTAGGTTCGACGCATGATCACGAACGTCTCGCTTGCAACCGTGTGGGTGACCGACCAGGACGAGGCCAAGGCCTTCTACGTCGACAAGCTCGGTTTCCGGGAGGTCACCGACATCACGATGGGCGACGGCTACCGCTGGGTCACCGTCTGCCATCCCGATCACCCCGAGCTGGAGCTCACGCTCATGAGGCCCGGCCCCCCGCTCGACGAGGAGGATGCCGCGACCTTCCGGCGGATGCTCGACAAGGGTTCCCTCGGCGCCGTCGGTCTGGCCACCGACGACTGCCGCAAGGCCCACCAGGAGCTCGTGGCCAAGGGCGTGACGTTCATCCAGGAACCCGCCGACCGCCCCTACGGCGTCGAGGCCGTGATGAGGGACAACTCCGGGAACTGGCTGGTGCTGGTCGAGCGGAAGCCGTTCACCGGCGAGGACTTCCCCCGCTGACCTGGGTTAGCCCTGCAGCTTGGCGCGCAGGCCGCGGCGGTAGCGCAGGCGCATGATCCGACGCAGCGAGCCCGTGACCCACCCCGGGAGCGGGAACCACTGCAGCTCACGCCGCAGGTCGAGGCGGCCGGCCAGCACGGACTTGGTGTTGCAGAACGCCCGTAGCCCTTCGACGCCGTGGATGCGGCCTATGCCCGACTCCTTCACCCCGCCGAACGGCAGGCCGGCGACGGCGTAGCTCACCATGCAGTCGTTGATGCAGACGTTGCCGGCCTCGATGGCCCGGGCGATCTGCTCGGCACGCTCGTCGTCGGCCGACCACACCGAGCTGTTGAGGCCGTAACGGGAGTCGTTGGCCAGGCGCACGGCATCCTCGTCGTCGCGCACGCGCATGATCGGAAGGACCGGGCCGAAGGTCTCGTCCCGCATGACGTCCATCGAATGGTCGACGTCCACCAGCACCGTGGGCTCGTACCACAGCCCCTCCCGTCCCGGGACGCGGCGACCGCCGGTGAGGATCCTCGCGCCCTTGGACCGGGCGTCGGCGACGTGACGCTCGACGGTCTCGACCTGGGGCCCGAAGCTCATGGATCCGATGTCGTGCCCGGGCCCGCGGCCCTGTCGGACCGCCTTGGTGCGGTCCACCACCAGGTCGACGAAGCGGTCGTAGACGGTGTCGTCGACGTACACCCGCTCGACCGACATGCAGCTCTGGCCGGCGTTCATGAACGCGCCCCACACCGCGCCGGAGGCGGCTC
Source organism: Acidimicrobiales bacterium (assembly GCA_050744525.1). Classification (GTDB taxonomy): domain Bacteria; phylum Actinomycetota; class Acidimicrobiia; order Acidimicrobiales; family VFJN01; genus DASQUK01. The sequence goes on from JBOGHG010000059.1 coordinate 5,016, forward strand.
GCTCGACGTCGGCGTCGTCGCACACGATCATCGGATCCTTGCCGCCCAGCTCGAGGAGCACGGGCGTGAGGGTCTCGGCCGCGGCCGCCATCACCAGCTTGCCGGTGCGCACCGAGCCGGTGAACGCGACCTTCTGCACCCCGGCACGAACCAGGGCGTCCCCGGTGCGGCCACCCCCGGTAAGCACCCGGACGATGTCGGGGTGTGCACCGACGTCGGCGAACAGCTTGCCGATCTCGAGGCCGACGAGGGGCGTGACCTCGGAGGGCTTGAGGACCACGCTGTTGCCGGCCAGCAGGGCCGATACGACCGGTGTCATGGCCAGCGTGAGTGGAAAGTTCCAGGGCGAGATCACGCCGACGACGCCCATCGGCTCGTAGCTGCGCCAGGCCCGCTTGTGCGGCAGCAGCGACCCCACCGGCACCTTCTCCGGCCGCAGCGCCTTGGCCCCGCGCTTGCGGTAGTGCTCGATCAGCTCGCAGGTGGCCAGCACCTCGGCACTGAGGGCCTCGGGCTCGAGCTTGCCGGTCTCGCGGCAGATGACGTCGACGACCTGGTCGATCCGGTCGATCAGCAGGTCCCGCACCGCCAGCACGTGATCGAGGCGCTGGTCGAATCCGAGGGCGGCCCAGGGGCCGAACGCCTCGCGGGCACGGGCGACGGCGGCGGCGACATCCACCGGCCCGTGCTCGGGCAGGCGCGCCAGCACCTCACCCGTACGCGGGTCGAGTGTCTCGAAGCCGGGCTCCACGTCAGTCGCCAATCCACTCCTTGAGCCGTCCGACGAGCGCGGGGACGTCGTCGGCGATCGGTGTCACGTTGAGCACCGTGACACCCGTGTCCTTGTAGGCGGCGATCCGGTCGCGGACGTAGCCCTCGGGGCCGCAGATGGTGGCGGCCTCCAACAGGCCGGGCGGGACGGCCGCGGCGGCGTCGTCCTTCTGGCCATCGAGGTAGAGGTCCTGGATCTTCTCGGCCTCGGCCTCGTAGCCGAACCGCCGGGCCAGGTCGTTGTAGAAGTTGCGGCCCTTGGCGCCCATGCCACCGACATAGAGCGCCAGCATGGGTCGCGCCAGGTCGCGCACGCCGGCGGCGTCCTCGCCCACCGCCAGCAGGCCCCCCGCCACGATCTCGAGCGGTCCCAGGTCGGCTGGCCGCTTCGCGGCACCGGCCGCCAGGTCGGCCCCCCACACCTCGTCGACCTTCTCCGGCAGGTAGAAGATCGGCAGCCAGCCGTCGGCGATCTCGGCGGTCATCCGAACGTTGCGGGGACCGAGCGATGCCACATGGATGGGGACCCGCTCGCGCACCGGCCTGGTGATCAGCTTGAGCGGCTTGCCGAGGCCGGTGCCCCGGTCGGGTGGGAGGGGGAGGGTGTAGGAGCGTCCCTCGTGGGTGACCCGCTCCCGGGTCCAGACCTTCCTGCAGATCTCGATGATCTCCCGGGTACGACCCACGGGTTCGGTGTAGGGGACGCCGTGCCAGCCCTCGATGACCTGTGGGCCCGAGGCGCCGAGACCGAGCACGCAGCGGCCGTCCGACAGGGCGTCGATCCCGGCGGCGGTCATGGCGAGCAGCGTCGGCGTGCGGCTGTAGATGGGCAGGATGGCAGCGCCGATCTCGAGGCGCTCGGTCACGGCCGCCAGGTAGCCCATCAGGCTCACACCGTCGAAGCCATAGGCCTCGGCCACCCACACGATGTCGAGCCCCGCCGCCTCGAGCTCCGCGGCCTGGGCGGCCGACTCCTTGAACCCGCCGGCGTAGCTGAGCGGCATGCTGAGCTTCATCCCATTCTCCTAGGCCGCGGCCAGGCGCTCTCGCGCCCGCCTGGAACGGTCGAGCAGGTGCGCCGGCACCGACACACCGTTCACGGTCTTGTCCTCACCGGCGGTGGCAGCGCCCTCCTCGGTGGCGGCCTCGGCCTCTTCCGCGGCCGCCTTGGAGGCGATCGCCGCCTGCTCGCGCCGTTCCAGGGCCGAGGCGAAGTCACGGGGGCGGGCCAGCACCGCACCGTCGAGCGAGCCGATGTCGACGCCGTTGTCGAACAGCACCCGGTACCGGGTCCAGGTGAAGCCCTCGACCAGATAGACGCGTCCCCTGGTGCCGGCGGGGACGCCCGGCAGGTCGTCGAGGTTCTTCACCCACTCGTTGCGCCTGAACCCGTCCAAACCGGCCTTCGCCATAGGCCATGATCCTGCCAAATCAGCCGGGGATGGCCCGAATTCCCACTGCGGTTGGAATAGTTTGCCTGACTAATTAGCCTGGTGAACTGATGGTTGGTCCAACTCCGCGCGACTTCGAGATCACCGAGCTGGCCGGGCGCCTGAGGCTGGCTTCGGCTCGGCTCCACCGCCGCCTGCGACAGGAGGCCGACGCCGGCCTGTCGCCGTCCCAGCAGTCAGCCCTGGGCACGATCGACGCCCGGGGGCCGCTCACGCTCGGCGACCTCGCCGCCGCCGAGCACGTGACCCCGCCCACGATCACGAAGGTGATCGCCCGACTCGAGGAGGAGGGACTGGTCCACCGCACGGTCGACGCGTCCGATCGCCGCGTGACCAGGGTGTCGGCCACGCGCGAGGGACGCCGGCGCCTCGAACACAGCCGGGCCCGGCGCAACGCCTTCCTCGCCGTCCGGCTCCGGGAGCTCGGGCCCGACGCCGTGCGGCGCCTCCACGACGCCATCGACGCGCTCGAGGAGCTGGCCGGGGTGGGGGCGCGAACTTGAGCGAGCGCCTCCGCAGCGCCAGTCACGCCACATTCCGTTCGTTCGCCAGCCGGAACTTCCGCCTGTTCTTCGGGGGCCAGCTCATCAGCCAGGCCGGCACCTGGATGCAGTCGGTGGCGATCACCTGGCTGGTCCTCGACCTCACCGGTAGCGGCGTCGCGCTCGGCCTGGTGACCGCCGCAGAGTTCCTGCCCATCCTGGTGCTCGGCGCCTGGGCGGGTGTGATCGCCGACCGCGTCGACCGCCACCGGCTGATGATCTGCTCCCAGTCGGCCTTCCTGGCGCTTGCGACCACGCTTGCGGTGCTCACCCTGACCGACCGCATCACGGTCGGCGCGCTGTTCGGGCTGGCGCTCCTCTTCGGGATCATCAACGCCTTCGACAACCCGTCCCGTCGGGCCCTGGTCGTCGAGCTGGTGCCGGAGGCCGATGTCCCCAACGCCGTCGGTCTCAACAGCGCGCTGATGACCGGGTCGCGGGTCGTGGGCCCCACCGTGGCGGGCGTGCTCATCGCCGGCCCGGGTGCCGGCGTGTGCTTCGCGGTGAACGCCGCGTCCTACGTGGCGGTGATCGTTGCCCTGGTGCGCATGAACCGGGCGCGGATCCGGTCGTCGCCCCGGGTCGCCAAGGCCAAGGGGCAGCTTCGGGAGGGCCTGCGCTACGCGTGGCGGACGCCCGAGCTGCGCCTGCCCATCATCCTCGTGGCGGTGGTCGGCACGGCGGCGTTCAACTATCCCGTGACCCTGCCGTTGCTGGCCGAGCGGACCTTCCACGGCACGGCGTCGACGTTCACCACGCTCTTCGCCACCCTCAGCCTCGGCTCGGTGTTCGGCGCGCTGATCGTGGCCCGACGCAGCTCGGTCGACCTGGGCTTCCTCGTGCGGTCGGGGGCCGGCCTGGCAGTGTCCACCCTCGCGCTGGCGGCAGCCCCGACCCTGCCGTTGGCCGTCCTGGCCACGCTGGCGGTGGGCTTCTGCAACGTGTTGATGATCTCGGGCGCCAACACGGTGATACAGCTGCGGGCGGCTCCCCCGATGCGGGGACGGGTGCTGGCCCTCCTCACCGTGGTGTTCCTCGGATCGACCCCGATCGGAAGCCCCATCATCGGCGCGGTCGCAGAGCTGACCGACGTCCGCATCGCCCTCGCCCTCGGCGGTCTCGCCACCGGTCTTGCCACGGCGTGGACCGTGCGCCAGATGCGGGCCCCGGGACGAGCCTCGGAGCCGCGGCAGGCGTCGGCCGATCGTGTCGGCCCCGGCGTCGAACCCGCCGCCGCCGCCTGATCCTCGGTTCAGTCGTGCGGCAGGCCCAGCGCCCGTTCGCCGATGATGTTGCGCTGGACCTCACCGGTCCCGCCCCCCACGGTCAGTGCCGGAGCGAAGAGGAAGCCGTAGTGCCAGAGGTCGACCGGGACGCCGAGCGGTCCGTGGTCGGTCAGCATCCCGGCCGGGCCCGCCAGGTCCTTGGCCAGGCGGAACAGCCGCTGACCATGCTCGTCGGCCAGCACCTTGCGCACCGACGCCTCTGGGCCTGGGGGCTCGCCCCGGATCTGGGCGCTCACCGTCCGCAGGCGGATGAGCCGCAGCAGCTCGCCCTCGATGTGCAGGCGGACGATCCGGTCGCGCAGCACGGGGTCGGCCACCGGGCCACGGGACCGCACGATCGCCAGCAGGGCCTCGGCGGCTGGTCCCCGGCCCCACAACCCGCCGCCCGTCGACAGGGACACCCGCTCGTTCGCCAGCGTCACCTTGGCCAGCTCCCAGCCCTGACCCACCTCCCCCACGAGATCGTCCGCCGACAGGCGCACGTCGTCGAGGAACACCTCGTTGAACATGTGCTCGCCGGTCATCTCGACGATGGGACGAATGGTCACGCCGGGCGCGTCCATGGGGCAGACGAAGTAGGAGATGCCGCGGTGCCTGGGCGCGTCCGGATCGGTCCGGGCGATGAGGATCCCGAAGCGGGCCTCGTGGGCCAGCGAGGTCCAGATCTTCTGGCCGGTGACGACCCACTCGTCGCCGTCACGGACGGCCCGGGTGGTGAGCGACGCCAGGTCCGAGCCGGCACCGGGCTCGCTGAAGAGCTGGCACCAGACCTCGTCGCCCGACAGCAGCGGCGGCAGGTAGCGCTCCTTCTGCGCGTCGGTGCCGGCGTGGAGCAGCGTCGGACCGGCCCAGCCGATGCCGATCATGTTGACCGGCCTGCGCACACCGGTCCGCCGCAGCTCTTCGTCGATGATCAGCTGATGGACCGGGTCGGCGCCCAGGCCGTAGGGCTTGGGCCAGTGCGGCGCGACCAGCCCGGCCTCGGCCAGCTCCCGGCCCGTCGGTGACGGGTGCTCGTCGAGCCAGGCGCGCACGCCGGCGCGCCGCGGGTCATCGTCGGCCGGCAGTTCGAAGTCCATTGGCCCCGCGACCCTAGGTGAGGTGGGCCGCTCATGGGCCAACCGCTACCCTCCGACGAGCCGCCGATCCCCCGAGGAGCGCATCGATGTCAGGCTGGAACTTCGCCGATGTCTGGGAGGTCATCGCCCAGCAGCTCCCGGACGCCCCGTGCCAGATCCAGGGCGACCGGCGCATCGGCTGGGGCGAGTTCGACCGCCGGGCCAACGGCGTGGCGCAGGCATGGCTCGACGCCGGCGTGGTCGAGCAGGACAAGGTGGCGCAATACCTCTACAACTGCCCCGAGTACATCGAGTCGATGTCCGCGGCGTTCAAGGCCGGGCTGGTCCCGATCAATACGAACTACCGCTACCAGGACGACGAGCTCGTCTACCTGTGGGACAACGCCGACTGCGTGGCCGTCGTGTTCCACGGTGCCTTCACCGACACCATCGAGCGCATCCGCGAGCGCGTGCCCCGCGTGACCACGTGGCTGTGGGTCGACGACGGCAGCGGTCCCCGTCCCGACTGGGCAATCGCCTACGAGGACGCGGCCACGTCGCACCCGAAGCGGGCGGCGGGCCCGTGGGGACGTGACGGCGAGCACCTGATCATGCTCTACACCGGCGGGACCACCGGCATGCCCAAGGGCGTGATGTGGAGGCAGGACGACCTCTTCCGCAACCTCGTGTCGCAGGTGAACCCGGTCTACAAGGACTCCGATGCCGACCCGGCGGTCGTGCGTGACCAGGTCAAGGTGGCAGGGCCGGTGGGCCTGCCGGCCTGCCCCCTGATGCACGGCACGGGCCTCTACACGCAGCTGATCTGCCTGGCGCTGGGCGGGAGCACGGTGACGCTCACGTCGCGCCGCTTGGACATCGAGGAGATGTTCGACACGATCGAGCGCGAGCGGGTCAACCAGATCGCCATAGTCGGCGACGCCTTCGGCAAGCCCATGCTCAAGGCCCTCGACGACAATCCGGGACGCTGGGACCTCGCCAGCTTGTTCCTGGTCGCCTCGTCGGGAGTGATGTTCAGCGAACCGGTCAAGCAGGGGCTGCTCGGGCATCACCCCAACATGCTGTTGGTCGACGCCTTCTCGTCGTCCGAGGCCATCGGCATGGGCCAGTCGATCTCCTCGGGCACCACGGCGAGCGACACGGCGAAGTTCATGCTGGGCGAGAACACCATCGTGATCACCGACGACGGCCGACGGGTGGAACCGGGGTCCGACGAGGTCGGCCGCGTGGCGGTCGGCGGCCACCAGCCGATCGGTTACTACAAGGACCCGGAGAAGACCGCCGCGACGTTCATCGAGTTCGAGGGCCGGCGCTACTCCTGTCCGGGCGACTACGCCCGGGTGGAGACCGACGGCAGCCTGACGCTGCTCGGTCGGGGCTCGGTGGTCATCAACACCGCGGGCGAGAAGGTCTATCCCGAAGAGGTCGAGGAGGCGCTCAAGACCTACCCCGGCATTCGCGATGCGGTGGCCGTGGGCATCCCGGACGAGCGCTACGGCGAAGCGGTCACCGCGGTGGTCGAGGTCGCCGACGGCGCCGAGGTCGGGCCCGACGCCGTCATCGCCCACGTCCGGTCCAAGCTCGCCGTCTACAAGGCGCCCAAGCGGGTTTTCGTCATCGACACCATCGGCCGGGCGCCCAACGGCAAGGTCGACTACAGGCGCCTGCGGGCGTACGCGATCGACAACTCCGCGCCGCGTGGCCGTCGGTGACCAACCGATGACCGATCTGTGAACCGCGGCTGGACGGGCGGTACGGTGCGGCCGTGTCCGAGCCATTCGAGCCCGAGCGTGAGCTGCGCAAGCGGTTCCATCAGGAGCTCGACGACATAGACGCCAGGGTCATCCGGCTGTTCGCGCTCGTGACGGAGGGCGTGGCGGCGGCATCCGAGACATTGCTCGCCAGCGACACCGAGATGGCTCGCCGGCTGACCGATCGCGACGCGCTCGTCGATCAGCTGGAAGCGGACCTGGAGCAGGTGGCCGAGCGCGAGCTGCTCACGCAGTCGCCCATGGCCCGCGACATGCGCTACCTCGTGTCGGTCCTGCGGGTCGTGCCCGAGCTCGAACGCAGCGGTGACCTTGCCGAGCACATCGCCCAGCGGGCAGCCACGGGCCTGGCCCTGCGCCTCACGCCCACCGTTCGCGGCTTGTTGGAGCAGCTGGGCACCACCTGTGTCGAGATGTGGCGGGGGGCGGCAGATGCGTGGGCCGAGCGCGACGCCGAGGCCGCCGAGCGCCTCGACATCGCCGACGACCGCATCGACAGCCTGCACGACCAGTTGGTCGAGGAGTTGGGGAAGGCGGACATCGCCCTGCCCGACGCCCTGCAGACCACCCTGGTCGGGCGGTTCTACGAGCGCCTGGGGGACCATGCAGTGCACATCGCCGAACGCATCCGCTACCTGGTCGTGGGGACCTGATGCGCTTTCGCCTGGTTCCGACCGACGACGCCTTCTTCCGGCTCTTCAACGAGTCGGCCGCCAACGCGGCCGACTGTGCCCGCCGCCTGCGCGACGTGCTGTCGGACCCGTCCGACCCGACCCTTCACGAGAAGGTCGCCGCCTGCGAGCACCGGGGGGACGAGTTGGTGCGGACCATCGTCCAGCGGCTGAACACCACGTTCGTCACGCCGTTCGACCGGGAGGACATCCACGCACTTGCCGAGGAGCTCGACGACGTGGTCGACGACATGCTCGAGGTCTCGCACCGGATGCAGATCACCGGCATCACCACGGCACTGCCCGAGCTGAAGGAGCAGGCCGACCTGGTCGTGCAGTGTGCGGACGAGACCCGGGCGCTGCTCGAGCGCCTCGAGTCGATGAAGGGGGTCCAACCCCACCTCGACGCCATCGACCGGCTGGAGAGCGAGGGCGACGCCGTGCACCGTCGCATCCTGGCCCGCCTGTTCGGCGGCGAGTTCGACGCGCTCGAGGTGATCCGCTGGAAGGACGTGATCGAGTCGATGGAGGCCGCCCTGAACACGCTGGAGGACATCTCCGACATCGTCGAGTCGATCGTGCTCAAGCACGCATGACATCCGGGGTCGACCGCCGGCGGGCGCACAGGCACTGAACCGAGCTCGACGTGGAATACGCGCTCATCTTCGTGGTCGCCGTCGCGCTCACGTTCGACTACGTCAACGGCTTCCACGACGCCGCCAACTCCATCGCCACAGTGGTATCGACGCGGGTGCTGACCCCGCGCATCGCGGTGATGTGGGCCGCGTTCTTCAACTTCGCTGCCTTCCTGGTGTTCGGCGACCACGTGGCGGCGACGATCGCCAACGAGGTGGTCGAACAGGGCGTGCTGTCGATCGGGGTCGTGTTCGCGGGACTGGTGGGCGCCATCGCCTGGGACCTGATCACGTTCTACCTGGGCCTGCCGACCAGCTCGTCGCACGCCCTGGTGGGCGGCATGGCCGGGGCCGCCGTCGCCAAGGCCGGCTTCGACGTACTCGTCGCGGAGGGCTTGCGCACCATCGGTGTGTTCATCGTGCTGTCGCCGCTGGTCGGGCTGGCCCTCGGGCTCGTCCTCACGCTGGCCATCTACTGGGTGTTCCGCCGCAACCGCGATGACATCCAGCGGCTCAATCGGGGCTTCCGCCACGGCCAACTCGCCTCCGCCGCCGCGTTCAGCCTGGGCCACGGCGCCAACGACGCCCAGAAGACGATGGGCGTCATCCTCGCCCTGCTCATCGCGACCAACCACGCCACCCCGGGAGCCTCGACGCCCCTGTGGGTGGTGCTGGCCGCCCACACCGCCATCGGGCTGGGGACGCTCATGGGCGGATGGCGCATCGTCAAGACCATGGGGTCACGTATCACGAGGCTCCAGCCGGTGGGCGGGGTGGCGGCCGAGTCCGCCGCGGCGGTGACGCTGTTCGCCACGTCGGCCGGTGGCATACCCGTGTCGACCACTCACACCATCACCGGCGGCATCGTGGGCGTCGGGGCCGCCCGGCGGCTCTCGGCGGTGCGCTGGGGCGTGGCCGGGCGCGTGGTGTGGGCGTGGGTGCTCACCATCCCGGGCGCGTTCACGGTGTCGTTCCTGTCGTTCCTGGTCGTGGACGTGCTGAGCTGATCACGAGCCGATGGACCGCCGTGCCGCCTTCTTCCTCGTCGCCTCGCTCGTGTGCCTGGCGCTGGCACCGATCGCCGGCGACCACGCCTGGGTGGCGCTGACGGTCGCGGCGGTGTACGTCGTGCTGGCGATCGGGTCCTGGCTCGACGCCTGGTCCCGTCGTCGGTTGTAGCCAGCACCCACCGATCCCGGCCGTGATCGGGTCGGTGATGGACGGATCGTGTCACCAGAAGCGGTCCAGGACCGCACCGACCACGAGCTGTCCGGCGATCGAGCCCGCCACCTGCGCGATCGATTCGGGGACCTACGGGGCACCCCTCTACTCTCGTCCGCCATGGCTGATCTCGGGTTCGATGGCAAGGTCGCGATCATCACCGGTGCCGGCGGGGGCTTGGGACGTTCCCACGCTCTCGAACTGGCCCGCCGCGGCGCCCTGGTCGTGGCCAACGACCTCGGCGGTTCGGTCGACGGCACCGGCAGCGGCACCACCGCCGCGCAGGCCGTGGTCGACGAGATCACGGCGGCCGGAGGCGACGCCGTGGCGAACTACGACTCGGTGGCCACGCCGGCGGGCGGCCAGGCCATCGTGCAAACCGCGCTGGACCGCTTCGGTCGCGTCGACATCGTGATCAACAACGCCGGCATCCTGCGGGATGCATCGTTCAAGAACATGGGGCCCGACAACGTCGACCCGGTGTTGGACGTCCACTTGAGGGGCGCGTTCCACGTCACCCAGCCGGCGTGGGAACACATGCGGGCCCAGAACTACGGCCGCATCGTCAACACCAGCTCCGGGGCAGGCCTCTTCGGCAACTTCGGCCAGAGCAACTACGGCGCCGCCAAGACGGGGCTCGTCGGCCTCACCCGCGTCCTCGCAGTCGAGGGAGCCAAGAACAACATCAAGGTCAACGCCATCGCCCCGGTGGCGAAGACCCGGATGACCGAGGACCTGCTGGGCCCGATCGCCGACAAGTTGCTCCCCGAGTCGATCACGCCCCTCATGGTGTTCCTGGCCCACGAGGACTGCCCCGTTACCGGCGAGGTGTACACGCTGGGCGGCGGCCGCGTGGCACGGGTGTTCCTGGGGGTGACCACGGGCATCGTCGACCCGAAGCTGACGGCCGAAACGGTGCGTGATCGTTTCAGCGAGATCCGGGACGAGGAGGGCTACGAGGTCCCGGCGACCATGAACGACGAACTGCGGATCGCCCTCAAGTCGCTGAGCTGACGGTGGATTCCCGCCGTTGGCGATATATCGTCAGCGAGGGCCGCAAGCGGTTCACGCTCACCGCCGCCGGCCGCGAGGAAGCGGCGAAGGTGACGGACGCCCCACCGTGGCCGCAGTACGCCGACGACGACACGCTGTCGACGGTCAACGAGTTCCGCAAGGCGTCCTTCGGCGTCATGAACGCTGTCGGCCAGGTCGGGTTCTCCGGCTCCGACGAGCAGCGCGCCCCGGCCCTCGACGTGCTCGCCGAGACCCGGCGCAAGCTCTACGCCATCCTCGCCGAGGACGGGGACGAGTAGTCGTCGAGCGGGCGGACGGGAAACAATGAAGGGATGCAGACGAGGGACGTAGCCGAGATCCTGAAGAAGCCGATCAGCCAAGAGATGCTCAACCGGGACCTCGCCCGGTTGGCGTACGTCGCGAAGGACGGCACCCCGAGGGTCGTCCCGATCGGGTTCACCTGGAATGGGTCCGAGGTCGTCATGTGCACGGCGACGAACGCCCCGAAGCTGGTGTCGCTGCGCCAGAACCCGGCGGTGGCCCTCACCATCGACACCGAGGCGCACCCACCGAACGTCCTGCTGATCCGGGGTGAGGCGGTGCTCGACGAGGTCGAGGGAATTCCTGATGAGTATCTCCAGGCGAGCGGCACCTACAAGATGACGCCGGAGCAGCGAGTTGAGTGGGAGGCTGGCGTCCGGTCGCTGTACGACTCGATGGTGCGGATCGTCGTCAAGCCGACGTGGGCGAAGCTGATCGACTTCGATGAGACCCTGCCCACCCCTGTCGAGGAGCTGGTTCGCCGGCGGGAAGAGCAGCAGAAGGCCTAGCCGGTCTCCAGCCCGTGGACATTACCTCTATATCCTGATATCACGATATAGAGGCCGATGCGATCGGGCGGAGGGGGTCTGCCGTGGCCGAGACGAAGAACCTGCTCCTGCGCTTGGACCCGGGCCTGGCTGAGCAGCTGCAGGCGGTTGCTGAGGTCGAGGAGCGTCCGATGGCCGAGGTGGTTCGTGAGGCGATCCGAACGCTGATCGAGGCGCGACGCCGGGACGACCAGTTCCAACGCCGCCTGCGGGACAGCGCACGCGAGCACGACCGGACGTTGCGGGCACTGCGGGCGGCCGAGGACGGTTGATCCCGTGTACCTCGACGAGTCGAAGCTGGTGTGGGCGGCGGCGCTGGTCGAAGACGTCGACCCCGCCGAGCTGCTGGCTCGGGTGGATGTCGCCGCGCTGGTCACGATCGTCGCCGGCGCAGACGAGGCGATCGGACCCATCGACGCGGCGGCGAGGCTGTTGGTACGGGTCGTTCGGGACCGACCCTTCCTCACTGGCAACGCCGCGATCGGCTGGCTGGCGGGCGACTACCGAGTCGAGCCGCGCCGGCAAGTGCTCGCTCGCGGGGCGTGCGGGTCGTTCCTGCTGCCGGGAGACCGGACCAACGTCGTGGTGAGCCCGTTCTGCGACGACCCTCCGATCGTCCGGGTCGTCGAGGTCGACGAAGTTCGCCCCGGTGATCTGGTCGGCCGATGGGACCGCCTCGTCGAGCGCTCGTCCACGCTCGGCTTCGTCCCCGCCGACGAGGCCCGTCCCGACGAGAGCGGCTGGGTCGACCTCGGCCGTCTCCGACGCGCCCTCCGCGACAGCGGACCGCACGGCGCTGTAGCCGCCGGCGGGGACGTCGCGCCTTGTCCGGTCGGGATGTTGTGATGTTGCTGGCGCGGGAGCTGGTGCTCGACGTACGCCAGGTCGCCCACGCCTTCGGGGAGGTGAAGGCGCTGCGGGGCGTAGACCTGGATGTGCACGCCGGTGAGGTCGTCGGCCTGCTCGGCCCCAACGGTGCCGGCAAGACGACCCTCGTGCGAATCGTCGCCACGCTGCTCGCACCCGATGCCGGCCACGTCGTCGTCTGCGGCGTCGATGCGGCACGTCACGCAGCTGGCGTTCGAGCCCATCTCGGCCTTGCTGGCCAGAACGAATCCGTGGACGAGCTCCTCACCGGCCGGGAGAACCTGGAGCTGATCGGCCGCCTCTACGGCATAGACGCGCTCGATTGCCGTGCCCGCGCCGACGCGCTCCTCGTGGCGGTCGGGTTGCTCGACGCGGCCGACCGGCGGGTCGACACCTACTCGGGAGGCATGCGCCGGCGCCTCGATCTCGCTGCCACCCTCATCGGGGAACCGTCGCTGCTCCTCCTCGACGAACCGACGACCGGCCTCGACCCCCGCGGCCGCCTCGAGCTCTGGGACCTCATCCACGACATCGCGGACCGCGGCGCCGCGGTGCTCATCACCAGCCAGAACCTCGAAGAGGTCGACCGCCTCGCCGACCGGGTCGTCGTGCTCGACGACGGCGCCGTCATCGCCGACGACCACCCCCGGACCCTGCAGCAGCGCATCGGCGGCCACGTGCTCGACGTCCGCATCGACACCGGACCCGCCGGTCAACGCAGCCCGGACGCCGATGCGCTGACTCCGATCACCCGGGCCCTGGCGGCAGCCGGACTCGACGCCCGGGTCCACCCAGCCCGCGGGCAGGTCACTGCTCTCACGACCGGCGCGCTCCCCGCAGCACTCGAGGCCGGACGCCAGCTCATCGATGCCAAGGTCGAACCCACAGAGTTCGCCCTGCGCGTCCCGAGCCTCGAGGAGGCCTTCCTCGCACTCACCGACACAGCGCCCGGAACCGACGCCGACGTGGACGACGAGCCGGCAGACATCCGCGGCGACGAGCTACCCGAACGCACGCGGCCCACCCTGACCCACTCGGCACTGCGTGACATTGCCGTCGTCACCGGCCGGGACTGGAAGCGCCTCGTGCGCACCCCCCAGTCGCTGTACTTCGCATCTGCGCAACCCATCCTGTTCGTGCTCGGCCTCGCCGCCGTGTTCGGCAACCTGGTCGAGAACGTGCTCGGCCAGGACTACATCCAGTTCCTGCTCCCCGGCGTCCTCGTGATGCAGGTCACCCTCGCCGCCGGCGCCACCGGCGTCGGCCTTGCCACCGACCTGCGAGACGGGATCATCGACCGGTTCCGCAGCCTGCCCATGGCCCAGATCGCAGTCCTCGCCGGCCGCACCACAACCGACCTGGCCCGCAACACCATGGCCGTCGCCGTCATGATCGCCGCCGGCTTCGCCATCGGGTTCCGGCTCGACGGCGGCCTGGCCGGCGGCGCCGCTGCGATCGCTGTCGCTCTGCTCTTCGGCTATGCCACCACCTGGGTGTTCGCCACCGTCGGCCTCGCCGTCAGGGACCCGCAGGCCATGACCTTCATCGGCTTCGCCCCCGTGCTGATCTTCGTCTACCTCTCCAGCGCCTGGGTACCCATCGACACCATGAGCGGCGCCGTCCAAGGCTTCGCACGCAACCAGCCCGTCAACGTCACCATCGAAGCCACCCGCGCCCTGGCCAACGGCACCAACGCCACCGGCGAGATCATCCAGTCCATCGCCTGGTCACTCGGCCTCATCACCACCTTCAGCTGGCTCGCCACCCGCCAGTTCCGCAAAGCCACATCCTGATCACCTTCTCGGCGGCGCCGCCACTGTCTCGGCTGCGGCTACTCACCAGTCGGGATCCTGCAGCGCCTTGGCCCTGAGGTCGGCGCGCCACTTCTCGAGCCGGGCGATGCGTTGTTGGCGGTCGGTGTCTGGCGGTGGGTCGGGGTCGGGGTGGTCCCAGCGC
>JBOGHG010000060.1:0-18454 GCA_050744525.1 Acidimicrobiales bacterium
GAGTGAGCGACCTACGGTTGGACACAGCATCCTCCTCGATGTGGGTTGGACCAGAACCCGAACCCTCGCGAGGGAGATGCTGCACGTGGTGGACCCCGACTCAACCTCTACCGGGACTTACTAGGGGCCGGGCCACGATCCCGCGGCCCATCACCTTCGCGGTCAGCCCTGGCCGGCGCGCGTGCTGGCGAGCGCCGCCAGCTCGGTGCGGTTGGACACGCTCAGCTTGGCGTACACGTGCGACAGGTGGGTCTTGACGGTGGCTCGGCTGATGAACAGGCGTGACCCGATCTCCGGGTTGGTCAGGCCCTCGGCGACGAGGCGGACCACGTCGAGCTCGGTCGGTGTCAGGCTCGCCCAGCCCGTGGATGGTCGATTGCGGGCCCCTCGTGCCCGGCGGGCGTAGCCGACCGCGTCGTCGAGCGACAGGTTGGCGCCCTCGGTCAGCGCACCGGAGAACGCCTCGTCGCCCAGCGCGGCGCGCAGGCGAGCCACGGTGGCCTCGTGGTCGGGCCGGTCGATCGGTCGGCGCGGATAGCCCATCGCGGCGCGCGCGGCGTCGCTGGCGGCGAGGAGGCGCACCGCCTCCGCGAAGCTCTCTGCGCGCCAGGCCAGCCCCGCCAGGGCGTCGAGGCTGTCGACCAGGAGCGTGCGCAACCCGTGGTCGACTCGCAGGGCCAGGGCCTCGTGATGGAGGTCCTCGGCCGCGTCCGGATCGTCGGCGGCGGTCAACAGCCCGGCTTGATCGAGGGCGTCGGCGCCGAGGCGGGGAACGTCCAGCTTGCGGGCCAGGGCGAGCGCCCGGTCGACCAGTCCTCGGGCCTCGTCCCGCCGACCGAGATGCCGTAGGGCGGCAACCAGACCCGGGAGCGAGCGGGCGACGATCAGGTTGTCGGGCGACACCGGATCCGCGGTTCGCACGTCCCGCTCGAACCAGGGGATCGCGCCCTCGGGATCGCCGCCCCACAGGTGCAACATGCCCAGGACCGACCCCATGCGGGGGATGAAGAGGGCATTGTCCGCCCCCTCGACCGAGCGGACCACCGGCTCCATCAGCCGCAGCCCGCCGTCGATGTCGCCCCCGACACCTCTGACGAAGGCCAGGTGACACGTCGACAGGCCGACGGCGTAGTAGTCGCCCAGCGGCCGCGTGACCTCGAGTGCCTGGGTGGCGAGGCGATCCGCCAGCACGATGTCCCCGGTGTAGACGGCGATCTCGTCCTGGTAGTTGAGCGCCAGGGCGGCGAACGTGCGGTCGCCGCGGCGCAGGCACCGTTCACCCCCCTCCTGCAGCAATGGGAGTGCGGTCTCGTAGCGGTCCCGCACGCAGGGGATCGATCCCTGGACGACGAGGGCGCCGTCCGCAGTGAAGGCGTCGCCAGCAGCGGCCGCACAGTCCCGGGCCTGGACGCACAGCTCCCAGGCGGCATCGAGGTCCACGTAGAACTGCACGACGGCCAACAGGAACAGGCATTGCCCGCGGGTTCGATCGTCGTGGTTGAGGGTGGCGACCTGGAGGCCGCGCTGCACGTAGTCGACGATGCGCCGGAACTGTCCACATACCTGGGCGAGCGCAGCCGCGCTGACCAACAGCCGCGCCTGGACCATCGAGCTGTCGTCGGGAGCCCGGTCGATGGCGCGCTGAAGGAACTCGAGACCCTCGTCGCCGTGGCCGTGCTTGTACCAGAGCCAGAGCAGCGACGCCGCCAGCCGTCGTCCGCGCTCGGGATCGGGTAGGGCCAGGCCCCAGTCGAGTGCCGCCCGGAAGTTGTCGTGCTCGGCCTCGACCCGGTCGAGGCCGGCGTCCTGGTCCGGGCCCTCCAGCTCGGGCTCGGTCACCTCGGCCAAGGCGAGGAAGTGGTCGAGGTGGCGCTCGCGGGCCGCGTCCCGCTCCCGGGCGGCATCCAACCTGTCGACCGCGTATTGCCGAATCGTCTCCAGCAGCCGGTAACGGGCTTCGGGCTCGCGCTCGTCGACGACCACCAGCGACTTGTCGACCAGGCGGCCGAGGGCGGTCAGCACCTCGGGCTCGGCGACCGGCCCGCCCGGGTCGCCGGCGCACACGGCTCGGGCCGCCTCCAGGGTGAAGCCGCCCGCGAACGCGCCGAGGCGGCGGAACACCACGCGGTCCGTCTCGTCGAGCAGGTCGTGGCTCCAGTCCATCGAGGCGGCGAGCGTCTGCTGGCGGCGGGCGGCGCCGCGGGCCCCGCGCACCAGCAGCGCGAACCGGTCGTCGAGCCCGGTGGCGATCTGCGCCGGGGTGAGCGTGCGCAGCCACGCCGCCGCGAGCTCGACCGCAAGCGGGATCCCGTCCAGGCGCCGGCACAGCGTGCGGACGGCCGCTTCGTTGGTGGCGTCCAGCGTGAACCAGGGGCGCACGCGGCTGGCCCGATCGACGAACAGCGTCACCGCCTCGTCCTCGTGAAGGGATGGCACCCGCCACACCATCTCACCGGCGACGCCCAGCGGCTCCCGACTGGTGGCGAGCACCGATACCTCGGGGCACGACCGCAGCAGCGCCTCGACCAATTCGGCGCTGGCCTCCATCAGGTGCTCGCAGTTGTCGAGGCACACGAGAACCCGGCGGTCCCGAAGCTGCAGCGCCAGCGCCCGTTGCGACCCGCCGATCGGCTCGACCATGACGCCGATCGTCGAGGCGGTCAGCTCGGCAACGAGGCCGGGGTCGGTGACGGGGCTCAGGTCGATCCACCACACGCCGTCGGGCCACTGGTCGGCCAGCTCGGCGGCGGCGTGCGCCGCCAGCCGCGTCTTGCCGGCACCACCCATACCGGTGAGCGTCACCAGGCGCTCACCGCGGACGAGGCGCTCCACGGCCCCCAGCTCGTCGGACCGGCCCACGAAGTTGGTCGGCTGGATCGGCAGGTTGTGGGGCAGCGCGTCCAGCGAGCGCAGCGGCGGGAAGTCGCGGTCGAAGCCCTCGGGCCGCAGCTCGAAGACCCGTTCCGGGTACGAGAGGTCCCGCAGACGGTGCGTTCCCAGATCGTGGAGCTTGGCTCCCCCCGGCAGCGCATCGGCGACCAGCGACGCCGTCGCCGACGACAGCAGGGTTTGGCCCTCGTTGGCGGTGTCGCGTAGGCGGGCGCAGCGCGTCAGTGCCGCGCCGGTGTAGTGGCGCTCGTCGCGCAGGAGGGCCTCGCCGGTGTGCAGCGCGGTCCGGGGCGGTGGCCCATCGTGGTCGGGCCCGGGCTCGGCCAGAAGGTGGCGCTGGATGTCAAGGGCGGCGGCTGCGGCGTCGGCCGCCGACCCGAACACGGCGACGACGGGGCCGTCCGCAGCGGGCGGGCCCTGGGCTTCGGGCCGCAGGCCGTTGTGTGCGGCCGCGGCCGCCGCGACCACGTCGGATCGGTGCGCGTCGCTGGCCAGGAACGTCACCGTTCCCGCCGGCAGTATCGACGCGGGCTCGTCAGCGTTCATCGGGCGTCCAGGCATCGCACGATGTGGTCAGTCTTGCGCGGCGGTGGCCCGGCGGCGGCCCGATTAGCCACGTGGCCGATGTTCCGGGCCGACGATGGTGCGAGCGTCGGCGGCCTGGAGACCTTCGACGACGTGCTGTCCGGATGGATCGACGCCGAGGCGTGCGGCGACGCCGCCGCGCTCGGTGCCCTGCTGGACGACGACTTCCGGGGCGACGGGCCCCACGGCTTCGTGCTGACCAAGCAGGAATGGCTCGACCGCTACCGCACCGGCGCCCTGGCGAACGAAGCGTTCGCGTGGGAGGAAACGCGTGTCCAGGTGCACGACGATGCCGCCGTGGCCATGGGGATCCAGACCCAGACGGCCCGCTACCAGGGCCGGGACTGCAGCGGACGCTTCCTCGGCACCCTGGTGGCCATATGCCGCAACGGTCGCTGGTCGATCGTCAACGTGCAGCTCAGAGGCACCGATCCGCCCGGTGCGTCGGGGATGTCGGCCACCGCGGGCGCCTGAATCAGCCAAGTGGACGATGTCGTGGGCCCCGCGCAATGCGAGCGTGCCTCGTGGAGGTGATCGCCCGATGCCCGCACTCGAAGCGACACTCGAGAACCCCAACTGTGCCCCGCCTCGGGAACCAGCGATCCTGCAGCCGGGGCTGGAGCAGCACCGCCGCGAGCTCACCGGCTACTGCCGCCGTGTGCTCGGATCGTCGTTCGAGGCCGAGGATGCCGTCCAGGAGACGCTGGTGCGGGCATGGCGGAACTTCGATCGCTTCGAAGGTCGGGCGACGTTGCGGTCGTGGCTGTATCGGATCGCCACGAACGTGTGCGCCGACATGATGCGTCGCCCCCAGCGCCGGGCGCGGCCTACGGACCTCGGGCCACTGACCCACGACGAGGCATCCGCGGGAGCGGCGCGAGCGCCCTTGAGCGGCACCGCGCTGGCGGTGGCCGACCCCGCGGAGATGGTGGCGTCGCGGGAGACGATGCTGCTCGCGCTCGCGTTGCTGCAGCAGTTGCCTTCCCGGCAGCGCGCGGTTCTGACCCTGCGTGAGGTCCTGCGCTGGCGGGCGGAGGAGGTCGCCGAGCTGCTCGGATCCACCGTCGCATCGGTGAACAGCGCCCTACAGCGAGCGCGCTGCGCGCTCGCGGCCGCCGACATCAGCGCCGCCGACGCCCGGGCGGCGGTCGACGCCACCCGCCGGAGGCACGTCGCGGCTTGTGTCGATGCCTTCGGACAGGTCGATGTCGAGTCGCTCATGGCCCTGATCCACCGTGACGCCGCCGACCAACGCCGGAGTGACCGACGAGTTCCGGGTGGCAGGTCCGTCCATAACAGGCCCCCGACGAACTGACACCCGGGAGAACGAGATGCGTCCAACCACCGAACCCGATCCGAAGGCGGCGGGGCATCGGAGCGACGCCGACGCGAGCCCGGCCTCGCTGGTCGGCCGCGCCCGAAGTCTCCGGGCCCAGGCGGGGCGGCTCGATCCCGTCCTGGCAATGGCCTACCGCCGCCGTGCCGCCGAGCTCAGCTTCGAAGCGTGGCTGCAGGCGATCCGCGAGGCGCCGATCGAGGTCGACCGCTTCAGCGCCGTGGCGGCCTGATCCACCGGCCGAGAAGGCCGTCCTCCACCGGCCGCGCAGGCTCGTTCTCGACGAGCCCACCGCCTCGCTCGATCCCGACGTGGCCTACCGCGTCCGTCACGGGCTGCTCGAGGAGGCGGCCACGGGCGGCACCGCCCCCCTCGTCACGAGCCACAACATGGTGGAGGCCGAGCGCCTGTGCCAGCGGGTGGTGTTCATCTCGGGGGGCCGCATCGTGGCCGACGGCGTTTCGGCTGACGGGGCGCCGGTGCTCGGCGAGGATGTGATCGAGCGGTTCGCATGTGCGGGCCGATTGGGAGAGCAGGGGGAGCCATGGTCTCGATCCTGAGGTCGTCATCGTTCGGTGGCGGTGGCCGGGAGCCACTGCGGTGCTCGTTCTGCGGTCGCCGTGACGCCGACGTGGATCATCTGGTCCGGGCCCGCGGCGTGTACATCTGCGACAGCTGTGTCGCCCAGGCCCTGGAGGCCATCGCCAAGGCATCGCCCGGCCGGAAGCTGCTGCGGATCCGGCCGACGCCGAGTCCACTCGCCGACCGTGATGCCGCGGAGGTGGCGGTCGAGCGGGCGTTCGAGACTGTGTTCGACCCCGAGGGGTCGATCGAGGAGCGCTGCCGGGCGATCGACCGCGGCGACAACCTCGCACCCGCCATGCACGAGCTTGGCGGGCGCTACCAGCCAGCGGACGTGTCGGTCGACTCCGTCACGTTCATCACCGACGCCGAGGCCGAGGTCCACTTCACGGTCTTCGTACGGCAGCTCGGTCCGTCCGGTCTCCGCCAGACCGGACATGCGGTGCTCGTCGGCGACGAGTGGAAGGTGTCACGGGAAACCTGGTGCGGCCTGGTACGCATGGCTGGCGTGGAGTGCCCGCCGCCCGCGGACTGACGGCCGCCGCTGACCTATGGTGAGCCTCGTGGCCACCGAGGACGACGTGCGGCGCATCGCGCTGTCGCTGCCCGAGACGATCGAGAAGCCCTGGTTCGGCACCCCCGGGTTCCGGGTCAAGGACAAGGGCTTCCTCCGCATCCGATCCGAGGCCGAGGGCGGCCTGGTGGTGTTCGTCTCGGATCTCGGCGAGAAGGAGGCCCTGATCGCCTCGGAGCCCGAGAAGTTCTTCACCACGCCCCACTACGACGGCTACCCCACCGTGCTGGTGAACCTGCCAGCCATCGACGTCGACGAGCTGCGCGAGTTGATCACCGAGTCGTGGCTCATCAAGGCGCCCAAGCGGGTCCGCCAAGCCTACGAGGACCAGGTCGTCGGCGATTCCTAGTGCAAGCGAGCGCCCACCAGGCCCACTATGCGCTCGGGACCGGCTCCGGCGACAGGTCGACCCGGCGCAAGAGCTGGGCGTTGAGGGCGACCACGATGGTCGACGCGCTCATCAGGATGGCGCCGACCGCGGGGGAAAGGGTCAGGCCGGCCCAGGCCAGCACACCGGCCGCCAACGGGATGGCGAGCACGTTGTAGCCCGCGGCCCAGCTCAGGTTCTCGATCATCTTCCGGTAGCTGGCCCGTGACAGCTCGATCACCCCGACCACGCCGCGCGGGTCGCTGCCGGCGAGGACCACGCCGGCCGATTCGATGGCGACGTCGGTGCCGGCACCGATGGCGATACCGACGTCGGCCCGGGCCAGCGCCGGGGCGTCGTTCACGCCGTCGCCGACCATCGCGACCGAGAGGCCGCGATCCTGGAGCTCGGACACGGCCCCGTCCTTGTCCTCCGGCAGCACCTCGGCGAACACCTCGTCGATGCCGAGGTCGGCCGCGACCGCGTCGGCGACCTGCCGGGCGTCGCCGGTGATCATCACCACCTGGATGCCCATGGACCGCAGGTCGGCGACGGCGTCGCGCGCTTCGGGCCTGATCTCGTCCTCGAGTGCGAGAGCCCCGACCACGTCCCTGTCCCGCACGAGGTAGAGCACGGCAGCGCCTCGTGCGTGCCAGCCGTCGATCGTGTCGGCGAGGGCCACAGGGGACTTCACGCCCCGTTCCCGCAGCAGGGCGGGCCCGCCCACGGCGTAGGCGGTGCCTTCGACCGTCGCCTCGACACCCCGCCCGGTGTGGGACCGGAAGCCGCTGGCGGACGCGACGTCGCCCCGTTCCCTGGCGGCGGCGACGATGGCACAGGCCAGCGGGTGCTCGCTGTCGGACTCGACGCCGCCCGCGATCCGCAGGACCTCGTCCTCGCCGGTATCGGAGCTGGGGGCCACACCGGTGACCACGTGGGCACCCCGCGTCAGCGTGCCGGTCTTGTCGAACAGCACCGCATCGATGGACCGCATCCGCTCGAGGGCGAGCCGGTCCTTGACCAGGATCCCGGCCTTGGCCGACACCGCGGTCGACAGCGAGACGACGAGCGGGATGGCTAGGCCGAGGGCATGCGGGCAGGCGATCACCAGCACCGTCACGGTGCGGACCACGGCGTTGTCGGTGTCGCCGAGCGCCAACCACGCCAGGAACGTCACCAGGCCGGAGCCGGCCGCGACGTAGAACAGCAGCGCCGCGAACCGATCGGCGAGCGCCTGGGCCCGGCTGCGGCTCGACTGGGCCTCGGCGACGAGCCGCTGGATGCCGGCCAGCGCGGTGTCGTCGCCGACCGCGTCGACGCGGACCCGGATGGCCGAGTCGGTGGACACCGTGCCGGCGACGACCTTGTCGCCCGGTGACTTGGCGACCGGCCGCGACTCGCCGGTGATCATGGATTCGTCCAGCTCGGCATCGCCCTCGACGATCTCGCCGTCGGCCGGGACCCGCGCGCCGGAGCGGACCAGCACGATGTCGTCGCGACGCAGGTCGGCGAGGGAGACGGTCGTCACCTGGCCGTCCCGCCCGACCCGCTCGGCGTCGTCGGGCAGCAGCTCGGCCAGCGCCGCCAGGGCGCCCTGGGCCTGGCCGATGGCCTTCATCTCCTGCCAGTGGCCCAGCAGCATGATCGTGACCAGCGCCGCCAGCTCCCACCAGAACTCGAGGTCCAGCCAGTCGAGGCTGGTGGCCATCGAGGCCCCGTAGGCGACGAGGATCGCCATCGAGATGAGCAGCATCATCCCGGGCTGACGCTCCCGCAGCTCGGCCACACCCCCGGCCAGGAAGGGCCAGCCGCCCCACCAGAAGACGATCGACCCGAGGACGGGCCCGAGCAGGTCCATCCCCCAGAAGTCGAGGGAGTAGCCGAACCAATCCATGACCATCTCACTGGTCACGACCAGCGGGATCGTCAGCACGAGGCTCAGCCAGAAGCGCCGCCGGAACATCTCCGGGTCGTGCCCGGCGTGGCCGTCGTGCCCGGCATGGCCGCCGTGGTCCGCATGGGCGTCGACCACGTGGTCGTGCGCGTCGTGGGGTGACGTGTCGGGGCCGACCTTGTGTTCGGCATGGACGTCGGAGTGCGCTGGAGCGGCGGGCATGGCGGTACCTCCGACATATACCCTAGGGGGGTACACGTGCGTACACAAACCCGGCGATCACATCGCGCCGCACCCGGTGATCGCAGCACGTGCAATGGGCTGCGAAGCTGGGGGCCCATGAGTGGACCGGTCGCCGCCACGGACGCCGCGCCGGACGTCGCCGAATCCGGCCGGCCCGACGGCCCGACCGTCGAGCTGCTGCCGAGCCGGGACGCCAGCGTCGGCGGCGTCGAGGTGCGCCGAGCCCTGCCGCGGCGGCAGCGACGGACGATCGGGGCCTGGTGCTTCGCCGACCACTTCGGACCGGTGGCCTCGTCGGGACCGGGCGGCGGCATCCAGGTCGGTCCGCACCCCCACACTGGCCTCCAGACCGTGACCTGGCTGGTCGAGGGCGAGGTC
This sequence comes from Acidimicrobiales bacterium, assembly GCA_050744525.1. Classification (GTDB taxonomy): domain Bacteria; phylum Actinomycetota; class Acidimicrobiia; order Acidimicrobiales; family VFJN01; genus DASQUK01. The sequence goes on from JBOGHG010000060.1 coordinate 8,849, forward strand.
GTCCACACCGACAGCCTCGGCAGCGAGCAGCTCATCCGACCCGGCCAGCTCAACCTGATGACCGCCGGGCGCGGCGTTGCCCACGCCGAGCAGACGCCGGCGAGCTACGGGGGTGTGCTGCACGGCATCCAGCTGTGGGTCGCCCAACCCGACATCACCCGCCATCACGCACCCGCCTTCTCCCACCATGGGGAGCTGTCGATCGCAGAGTACGGGGCGTGCCGGGCGACCGTGCTCATCGGCAACCTCGCCGGCGTGCGGTCGCCGGCCCGGCGGGAATCGGGCGTTCTCGGTGCGGAGCTCGCCACCACCACGGGCACGGAGGTGGTCCTCCCCGTCGATCCCCGGTTCGAACACGGCCTGATCGTGCTGACCGGCGAGGTCGCGGTCGGCGACGACGTGGTGCGTCCCGGGGTGCTCGCCTACGTGGGCCGCGGGCGCGACGAGCTGGTGCTCGACATGCCCGGCAACAGCCGGGCGTTGCTGCTGGGCGGCTGGCCGTTCACAGAGGACCTGCTCATGTGGTGGAACTTCGTCGCCCGCGCCCGGGGCGAGATCGAGCAGGCGTGGGCCGAATGGGAGCACGGCACGCCCCGGTTCGGCATGGTCGCCTCGGACCTCGATCGCATCCCCGCGCCCCGCCCCAGCTGGCTGTCGTCGTCGACCTGAGCGCCTCGCGAGGGTCCCGCGTCAACCCGATCCGATCTGGCGGCCGACCTCGAGGACCCACTGCCTCTGCCACGGCGTCTCTGCGGCACGCTTGTTGTACCGACGTCGCACCCAAGTGACCGCCTCGGCGCGGGGAACACCAGCCAGCGCGGCTATTGCCGCCAGCGCGGTCCCGGTCCGGCCGACACCGCCTCCGCATGCGATCTCGACCCGCTCCCTCGCGGACCGCTCGTAAGCCTCCCGGAGCGCCGAGATCGCGTCGTTCGTGGATGCCGGAGTGCGGAAGTCGGGCCACCGCACCCAGCGTTGTTCCCACGCGAACGGTCCGGGACTGCGAGCCAGCAGGTACACGCCGAACTCGGGATCCTGGCCATCGGGCAGTGGCTGCCGCAGGCCGCGGCCACGGATCCTGCGGCCATCGAGGAGCTCCACGATGCCGGGACCATCGACCCAAGGGATCACGCTGGCATCGTAAGAGACAGGCCTTCCGGGCAGCCTCTGAGCCACGCGGTCGTCGGCTACCGACAGCCGGCCGTCACCGACCGGCCGAACGGCCGGGTCAGCCCTCAGGGCAGGTGCCCGACGTCGCGGTGGTCGGCGGCAACCGACGGTGCGAGGTGGCTGAGCTGCCACGTGACCTCGGCCTGGCAGGTCGGGCACCGCGGCGCCGCCGTGCTGGGGGCGAAAGCCTGCAGGGTGCCGTCGCCCGGGCAGTCGCCATGATCGACGATCTCCCATGCGCCGGCCCGCGGCGCCTGGGCCCCGGTGTCGATCCGGGTTCCCACCGGCACGGGCTCGTGCTGGGCCTCGCCGGGGGTGTCCATGGGCGGGCTCATGTCTCGCTCACGGGCGGCGACGGCAGGCTGGTGGTCATCGTTGGGCTGGCTACCCGTGGCGCCAACCTCGTAACCGGCGATGTGGCCAGGCCCCGGCGTCAGGCCGCCAACAGCACGAGGGCCAGGGCGTCGGCCAGCGCCAGCGAGGTCGCCAGCAGGGCCACGGTCCACGGTGCGGCCGCCCGGGGCACCCGCTGTCGTGCGAGGGCGCGAATGCGCGCCCACGCGGCGGCGACGCCGGGCATGGCGACGACGAGGCCGAACACCACGGCGGGGACGAGGGACGGGCCGCCACCCGTCAGCCGGGTCGCCACAGCAGCTAGGGCGCCGGCGGCGAGGGCGGTGCGGACCCAGGCCAGCTGCGTGCGTTCCGCCTGGAGGCCGGTGGCGTCGACGTTCGGGTCGGATGGCCCCGTCATCGCACGAGGAGGACGACGGCGACCGTGCCGGCCACCGCGACGATCACGGTGGCCAGGACGGGGACGGCCAGCGGGTGGGGGAGCGCTTCGCCTCGGCGCATGGCTCGCTCGATCTGACTCCAGCGCACGTAGCTGGCCACCGCCAGGACAAGGCTGAGCACCACCGCCGCGATCGCCAGCGTGGTGCGTACGCCCCGCACCCCGAACGAGGGCACGACCTGGTGGAGCGCGATGCCGCCGGCGAGCAGCGCCAAGGACGTCCGCATCCAGGCGAGGAAGGTGCGCTCGTTGGCCAGCGTGAAGCGGTAGTCGGGGAAGTCGGGGCCTGGTTCGCCCTCGTCGCCGGGCACGGTCGTAGCCTGGCAGGCGGCCGACGACCGGGGAAGGATGCCCGGCGGCATCTATGACCTCGCCCGCTGGCCGGCGGGGCCCATCACCTCGGAACGGTGCTCGGGGGTCGGGGTCTGGGCCGGGGTCGGCATCGGCGCCGGCGCCGGCCGATCGGGCCACTCGGTGGCCGGGTGACCGTCCACCGGTGGCTCTACGCCCGACTCGGCCTCGGTTGCCGACTGGGATCCCGCCTCGGCCGCGCGCCGGCGGACGCCCAACTCGTCGAGGACGGCGAGCCCGAACACCGCGAACGCCAGGCCGTAGCCGGCGCCACCGACCCCGTACACCGAGTAGCCGACGAGCACCACGACCCACGGCACCAGCAACCCGACGTGCACGCTGTAGAGGGAGATGCGATGTCGCACCACGTAGGAGTCGATCAGTTGGCAGGCGACGACCACGACGGCCGCCACGATCGCCGCGAGGTCGGAGCGCAACGCCAGCAGCAGCAGGATGAGCGGCAGGTTGCCGAGCACGATGCCGGCGTGGGGCAGCATGGCCAGCAGCCCGGCCGCCAACCCCAGCGCCGCCTGCGCCGGCACGTCGAGCAGGTGCGCGATCCCGGTCACGATCAGCCCGACCAGCAGGCCCTCGGCGAGCATCAGGAGCACCGCCCGGCGGGACCGGTTGAGCGCCCGGGTCACGACGGCGGTGACCACCTGCCGCTGGCGGGGCGAGGGCAACTGGTTGACGGCGGACTGCGCGAGCCGGGGCCCGTACGACATCAGGAACAGGGTCAGGATCCCGCCCACCAGGTACGTCGGCGCCGTCCCCGCAGTCGACACCAACACGTCGTCGCCGCCGGTGACGCGTTCGTCGAGGGTGTCCACGAACAGGTCCACCCGGCGGGCGGCCTCGACGTCACGGGCGAGGTCGCCCACGCTGTCATCGCGCGCCTCCAGCCGGGCGGCGGCGTCCTCGGCGGCCCGACCGAGGCGATCGAGGCCGTCGGCCAGATCGTCGAACGCCAGGTAGGTCACGCCGACGGTCGCGCCCCCGACGACCACCAGGGCGACGATCACGGCGGCCAGCCGGGGGATGTGGCGATCGAGCAGGTCGACGATCGGGTCGATGAGAACGGCGACCACCACCGCCGCCGCCGCCCACGACAGCGGCCGATGCGCAGCCACGAACACCCGCTGCGCGACCACCGCCCCCACCAGCACGAGGACGCCCAGGACCGCCGACCGGGCGGTGATGCGCACCACGCGGTGCTCGGTGGGGCGGTGGCCGGGCTGCACCGAGGCGTACCGTACCGGTGTGGCCGACGAGGTGACCGCCGAGCAGGCCCCCGGGCCGCAGGGTGATCGGCACGATCGAGCCGATTCACCGGACGGGCGCGTCCTCGTCGACATCGATCCGTGGTCGTTCCTGGCGCTGGTCCTGGCAGCGGCCGTGGCACTGGCCCTGTTCGCCATCAGCGATCGCGCCGGCGACGTCCTCACCGGCATCGGCGTCGGCGTGTTGCTGGGCCTGGCGCTGACCCCGGTCGTCAACGCCGCGCAACGCCGCTGGCGGACGACCCGAGGCACCGCGGTGGTGATCGTGGGCACCGGCCTGACGGTGGCCGTGGCCGTGGTCGTGCTGCTGGTTGCGCCGGCGGCGATCCGGCAATCACAAGAGTTCAGCGACGAGCTGCCGTCGACCGTGCGCGAGTTCTACAGCTGGCCGATCGTCGGTCCCCGCCTCGAGGAAGCCGACGCCGCCGGCTCCATCGAGGACTGGATCGAGGACGCCCCTGCCGATGTCGACGACGCCACGCTGGCCGACATCGGTGAGCGGCTGCTCGGCGGTGTGCTCAGCGCCTTCGTGGTGCTCGTCACCGCGCTCGGCGTGATGGTCGACGGCGAGGCCGTGGTACGCCGATTCCGGGTGCTCGTTCCCGTGGGCCGCCAGGGACGCGCGGACCGCCTGGGGCGGATCGTCTACGCGACGTTCGGCAGCTACTTCGCGGGCTCCATGTTCGTGGCCGTCCTCGCCGGGCTGGTGACCCTGTCGACCGGCCTGCTGCTCGGCGTGCCGTTGGCACCGGTGGCGGGGCTCTGGACCACGTTGACCAACCTGATCCCCCAGATCGGTGGCCTCCTCGGTGGCGGCTTCTTCGTGCTGCTGGCCGTCACGCAAGGGCCGATCGTCGCCGTGATCGCCCTCGTGGTCGTCGTCGCCTACCAGAACCTCGAGAACCACGTCATCGGTCCGGCCATCGTCGGCCGGGCGGTCAACCTGTCGCCACCGGCAACCATGCTGGCGGTCCTTATCGGCGGTGCCGCCGCCGGGGTCCCCGGGGCCCTGGTCGCCACGCCGCTCTTCGCCGCAAGCAAGGCCGTCTACCTCGACAGCCGCGGGCAGTTGCCGGAGCCCGAGACGCAGGTGGTGCGGCGCCGCCTGTCGGGCCTGCGCCGGCGGCTGCCATGGCGGCGCGGGGAGCCACCGCGCGATGGTCCGGACAGCACGGCGCCGGGGCGCTGACCGGCGGGAGGTGTGGGATCACACGGGTAGATCGCCGGTCGCCGTCCGCGTCGATCCGTGGTCCTTGTAGGCGGCGATGGTGCGCTGCGCGATGCGCATCTGGTGGACCTCGTCGGCGCCATCGGCGAACCGGGCCCAGCGGGCGTGCTGATACATGTTGGCCAGCGGCGTGTCGGTGGAGTAGCCGAGGGCCCCGTGCACCTGGATGGACCGGTCGATGATGCGGTTGAGCGCGTTGGCCACGAAGTGCTTGGCCATCGACACCTCGCTCTTGAAGTCGAGCTTGTGGTCGATCCGGTAGGCGGCGTGCAACACCATGAGCTTGGCCTGGTACAGCTCCATCGTGGAGTCCGCGATCATCCACTGGATGCCCTGCTTCTCCGCGAGGAGCGACCCGTGCGCGAAGCGGTTGAGGGAGCGGTCGACCATCATGTCGAGCGCGGTCTCGGCCTGGGCGATCCAGCGCATGCAATGCGCCAGCCGGGCCGGGCCGAGCCGGTACTGGCCCAGCATGTGCCCCTGGCCTCGGCCACCCAGCATGTGGTCGCCGGGCACCCGTAGGTCCTCGATGCGGATCTCGGAGTGGCCGGTCGAGCCGTGCATGGTCTCGATCTGCCTGACCTCGGTCCATCCCTCCGACGGGATGTCGACGATGAACGCCGTGTTGGCGGCCTGGGGCAGCTCGGGGTCGTCCTCGGTGCGGGCGATGAGGATGGCGAAGCTGGCGCGATGAGCGTTGGAGATGAACCACTTGTGGCCGCTGATCACCCACTCGTCGCCGTCCTGGTACGCATGGGTGCGGATCAGCGTGGGGTCCGACCCCGCGACCTCGGGTTCGGTCATGGCGAAGCAGCTCATGGCCCGGCCTTCGCACAGCGGGCGCAGGTGGCGCTGCTTCTGTTCCTCGGTGCCCCAGTGCAGGAGCGTGTGCATGTTGCCCTCGTCGGGCGCCTGGCAGTTGAGGACCCAGGGGCCATAGGTCGACTTGGCCGCCTCGGCCTGGACCATGGCGAGCTCGACGTGGCCGAGGCCCATCCCACCCCACTCCTCGGGCATGTGGGGAAGCCACAGGCCCGCCTCCTGCGCCGCGACCCGCATCTCGAGGAGGATCTTGATGTAGTCAGCTCGCTCGACCTCGTCGCGGTCGCCGATGCGCGCCTCGCCCGGCTTGACCACGTCGTCGATGAACGAGCGGACCCGCACACGGATATCCTCCAGCTCGGGGGTCAAGGTGAAGTCGATGGCCATGGCGGTCAGCCTCCTGGGGGAGTGCCGGATCTTGTGTGGGGTTCGAAGCCGACCACCCGGGCGCGCTCGGTGTCGAGGCGGCGGGTCTCGTCGGACAGGGGAGCGGCCAGCAACCCGGCGACCAGGTCGACCAGGTGGCTGACGAACAGTCGATCGTCGGTGTGGGGCGCCGAGCGTGCCCGCCGAGCCAGCTCGACGGCGGCGAACCGCATGGCCACGAACCGGCGGTGCAGCCGGGTGGCGTCGTTGTCGAGCAGGCCGGCGACCAGCGTGCGCCAGCGGTAGACGCTGGAGGCCGGGTCGCCGAGCGCCGCGGGGTCGATCACCGGGCGGGGCCGGTTCATGAGGTCGGCGATGATCTGCAGGTGAGCGGGCCCGCCGTCGCCGTCGGCCAGCATGGCGGCGCTGGGCCGCACCAGGGCGCCGGCGAGCGCCCGGAGGTCGGCATGGCCCTCGGCCTCGTAGGCGTCGAGCATGGCGTGCCGGCGGGCCTCGACGGCGTGGTGGTGCTTGGCAAGGACCGCCCGGAGCAGCCCGTCGCGGCCCCCGAAGTGGTACTGGAGGGCCGAGGCGTTGCGGGCGCCGGCGGCGCGGTTGATCTCCCGCAGGCTGACGGCGTCGATGCCGTGGGCGGCGAACAGGGCCTCGGCGGCGTCGATGAGCCGCTCCGCGGTCGTCGTCGCGGCTCCGGGTGTGGCGGTCGCCGTGTCAGACATCCGCATTAGAGCCTAGGCCAATCGCATTGCTTGATGAGCCTCGTCCCCGGGGGAGCGGGCGTAGCGTGAGGCACGATGGTCGTCCGGTTGCAGTTCGTTCCCGGCAACGAGCCGGGCGGGCTGCTCGAGCTGCCGTGGAGCACGCCGCTGGCGTCCTGGGACGATCCCCGGCTGGTCGACATGGTGCACGGCCCGAGCCGCCACGTCGTCCGCTTCGTGGCCGACGCGGGCCGGGTCTTTGCGCTCAAGGAGACCACCGAGCTCGACGCCCGGCGCGAGTACGGCATGCTGCGGCGCCTCACCGCCGAGGGGCTTCCCGCCGTGCAGCCCACGGGCGTCGTCACCGGGCGGCGGGCGCCGACCGGGGAGCCGCTGGCCTCGGTGCTCATCAGCCGCTACCTCGACTTCTCCCTGCCCTACCGCTACCTGTTCACCCAGGAGCGGCGCCCCGATCTGCCCGGGCTCCTCATCGACGCCGGCGTGGTCCTGCTGGTGCGCCTGCACCTGGAGGGGTTCTTCTGGGGCGACTGCTCGTTGTCGAACCTGTTGTTCCGCCGGGATGCCGGCGCGCTGATGGCGTACCTCGTCGACGCCGAGACCGCCGAACGCCGCGACGAGTTGCCTGACGGCATGCGGGCGAGCGACATCGACATCGCCCGCGAGAACGTCGCCGGCGGACTGCTCGACCTGCAGGCGGGCGGCGACCTCGGACCCGAGATCGACGTCGTGGACGTGGCCGATCAGCTCGAGGACCGCTACCGGGCCCTGTGGGACGAGCTGACCGGCGCCGAGGAGCTCGCGCTCGACGATCGCCATCTGATCGACCGCCGCATCCGCCGCCTCAACGAGCTGGGCTTCGACGTCGACGAGCTGCTGGTCGAGCACGACCCCGAGGGATCCCGGCTGCGGGTCCGCCCCGTGCTGGTGGAGGAGGGACATCACGCCCGGGAGCTGCGGCGGCTCACAGGACTCGAGGTGCAGGAGAACCAGGCCCGACGCCTGCTCAACGACATCGCGGCCTTCGGCGCGTCGATGAGCGGCGAAGCGGATGCCGAGGTCCCCCAGGCCGTCGTCGCGGCCCGTTGGCTGGTCGAGGTCTACGAACCCGTCACCGCTCGGGTCCCGAGCGTCCTGCGCGGGCGCCTGGAGCCCGCGGAGCTGTTCCACGAGCTGCTGGAGCACCGCTACTACATGTCCGAGCGGGCCGGCAGCCAGGTCCCCATGGACGAAGCGCTGCGCTCGTACCTTGACTCGGTGCTCGCCTACCGCCGCGACGAGCAGACGGTGCTGAGGGGGGTGATCGACGCGGACCCTCAACCTCTACCAGAGGATGAGGTCGAGGGTTGACCTACTTCGCGGCGGCCAGCTTGTAGCGGGCGTACCCCTCGACACGGGCCAGGTGCGCTGGGCTCCGCAGGAAGCGGTCGCTCAGGTCCACCAGGTCTTCGCCCTGGTCACGCCAGCGGAGCACGCGGCGCTCGATGGGACGGAGGCGGTCGCGGGAGGGCGGCCGGTTGCCGCTCCGGTCGAGGCCGGCCAGGAACCGCACCTGCGCCGCCCAGCGTTCGCTCCGGCGGAAGCGATGGCCGATCTCCGCGTCACCCACACCGGCCTGAGCCCATCGCAGGACCCGTCGTTCGACCGGCCGCAAGCGTTCGTTGTCGACCATGCGCACCTCCTCGACCCGCGGGCACCAGGTTACGCCGGACGGAGCCGCGACGGGCCAGGGCCCGCGGGGCAACGCTGGGCACGGAGCCGACGGTAGGGTCGCTGGCCGTGCTGCGCCGGAGGAAGGCACCCGACGATCCCCTCGCCCGCGTCGACCCGCGAGCGACGTCGCCGCGCTTCGCAGCGGCCGTCGCCGAGGCGCTAGAGACCCGCCGCCGCTACCGCGAGCTGTTGGACGGGCTGCGCCCGGGGCCGGTGCGTGAGCGGCTGGTGCGCACGGGCGAGGGGCTCGACGCCGGCGTGCTGGCCGTCTGGGACACGGCGTCCCGGGCCACGGAGATCGAGCGCACGCTGGCCACACTCGATCCGGAACGGGTGACTGCCGAGTACAAACGCGCCAAGCGGGCCGGTGACGAGCCCGACGTCGAGGCGGTTCTCGGCCGGCGGTTCGTGTCGGTGCAGCGTCTCCTCAACACGCTGGATGACACCGACGACCGGCTCCGGCTGCTCGATGCCCGCCTCGGCGCTGCGGTGGCCCACGCCGCGGAGGTGGCCCTGGACGTCACGGGCTTCGGCGCCGCCGATGCGCTCGATGCCGAGCTGGCGGGCGTGGTCGAAGAGCTTGCGGCCCTGCGGTCCGCCCTCGACGAGCTGGGTTGACCGTCGACTACTCAGTCGAACTCGAAGAGATCCTCGAGGAACGACCGGCGCTTCCGCTTCTTGTGGTCCCGCTCGTGACCCCGGCGATCGTCGTCGTCATAGCGGTCACGATCGTCGTAGCGGGGTTCCCGCCGCTCGTCGTAGCGGGGCTCCCGGCGGTCCTCGTAGTAGCCGGGGTCGCGGCCCCCGACGGGGGCGGCGGGGGCGGCGGGGGCGAGGGAGGTCGCCGCCCGCTCGATGACCTTGTCGAGCTCACCACGGTCGAGCCACACGCCGCGGCACTGGGGGCAGAAGTCGATCTCCACGCCCTCGCGTGACGAGATCGAGAGTTGGACGTCGCACACCGGGCACTTCATGACGAGCGACCCTATCGGCTGGTTGTGGGTTCGATGGGTGCACCCGCGGCCTAGGTGAGTCCTGAAGTAAGGCCGATTGTCGCTGTCACGGTAGGTGGCGAGGACGGTGATGGTGTTGTGGCTGATGGGGCTGTGTACGCGTAGGGGGAAGCGAGCGAGACTTGGCCGCGGGTCC
>JBOGHG010000061.1:0-17905 GCA_050744525.1 Acidimicrobiales bacterium
GGCGTTGGCCGCCAGCCACCGGTAGCACGGGTTCGAGCGGGAGCGGATGAGCAGCCCGTCGCAGCTGAAGTCGATGGCCAGGCCACGTTCGTGCATCGAGGTGCCCGGGCGTGCCGTCGGCGGCGAGTAGTTGCCGGCGGGCATCTGGTAGATCGCGAAGTAGCTCGTCCCGCAGTGGGCTCGACGGAGGGCGATCTGGCGGGCGTGGTCCCGATGGCCGTGCCCGGTGAGGCTGACGCCGTCGGCCTCGGCGGCCGCCAGGAGTCCCTCGACGAGGTCGGCGATCGCGCCGCTGACCGTGATGTCCCGCACCGTCTCCAGGTCGAGGTCGGACAACGTGCCCGGCGGCCGACCGTCGGCTGCCGCAGAGCCGGGCTGGCCCCTGGTCGCCCGTGAGCTCGGCGTCAGGTCGGGGTTCTCGTGGAGCCCGACGACGTCGCCCCGATCGCTGATGCCCAGCGCGACGGACTTGGGCGCGCCGGGGAAGTTGATCGGCGTGAAGGGGCCGGCAGGTCCCTTCGCCAGCAGAAAGCCGCGGGCCCCCGTCTGGTTGAGATCGTCGGCCGTGTAGCCCACGATCTGGCCAGCGTCGTTGATGCCGAAGGGGATCGTGGTCGGGGCGCCGGGAGAGGCGATGGTGCTGTAACGACCCTGGCTCAGCAGGAACCCCTTCGGCGCTCCCGCGGCGTCGAGGTACACGCCGACCACGTCGCCTCGGTCGTTGATGTCGACCGGCGTGGGGTCGGTGGCACCGGGGACGTCAAGCGTGGTGAAGCGGCCGTCGCGCCAGACGAACCCGTGCGTCGCCGCCCGGCCATCCACGTAGTAGCCGACGACGTCCCCGCGGTCGTTGATGCCGGTGGGCAGGGTGTGGACGGCGCCGGGCGCGTCGATCCTGGTGGTCTTGCCGCGGTGACGGATGTAGCCGCGCACCCGGGTGCTGTCGTCGACGAACGGGGTGTCCTCGCTGTAGCGGCCCACGATCTGGCGGCGATCGTTGAGCTTGACGGCCTCGGTTCCCCGGGCGCCCGGCACGTCGAACGTGGAGATCCTGCCGCGCCCGTCCCGGACGAACCCCGACTCGCGGTCCGGCCGGATGTACTCACCCGTGACGTACCCGCGGTCGTTGATGCCGCTCGGAAAGATCTCGACTCGGGGGCTCGGGGCCTCGAACTCGAGGTATCGACCCTCGCTGAACACGAACCCCGGCGTTGCGCTGCGGGGCCTGTCGGCGGCCGATGCGCCCGCCGGGGCCCAGGCCGCCCCGAGGGTGGTGGCCGCGACCGCCGCGGCCGCGGCGACGGCGGCCACACGACGGGCGCTGCTGCTGCCGAACCGGGACACGACGGGACTCCCTTCCGGTCGAGCGCTGTCTCGACCCACGCGTGTTCGGAGCCGCGCGCCATCCCGGATCGAGGCGAATCCTTCGCAAGCCGATCCCGGGTCGGAAGCGCCCGGGAGGGGCGTGACAACCGCCGCTCGCACTTGACCTCGAGTTCGCTTGAACGGTTGGAACCGGTGGATCGCCGTCCGACCAACGAAGGGATCCACCGTGTTCCGAGGCGCTGCGCCGCACGCGGCCGGCCGTCCTGATTAGGCCCATGCTGGCGGGGTAGCCGAGGGGCGCCATGAATGATGACCAACTCTCGCAGCATGAACGCACCGTGCTCGAGGTCCTGGAGGAGTCGTTGGGGCTCGACGACCCAGCGTTCGTGGAGCGCTTCGCCGCCGAGGCGCGGGCACTGGACGCACGGACCGGTCGTGGGTGGAACCCGGCGCGGTGGCTCCATCGCCGGCGCAATCGCGAGCCGGACCTGTAGCCCGTAGCCCCGCCCCTTCCTACTGCCGGGATCCGACCTACCGGTGCCTGGACGCGCCGAGCGCCCGGTCCCCGGCCGGTCGTTACGGTCGGGTCCCGGGCGCCGGGGTGCGGTGGTACGGAGCTAGTGCTGCCGGACCACGCGGCCGAAGCCACGACGGTGCCGAGCGCGGGGCGTGCGGTCGACCCTCACCATCGGCCGCGGCAGCATCAACAGGACGGCGAGTGCGGCGCCGCCTGCGGCAAGTGCGATCGCCCACCAGCGCTCGATCGCGAGTTCGGTCTCGAACCTGGCGGGATCAATCGCCGCCACCGCGGCCGCGACGGCACCCACGAGGCACACGAACGCCGTGAGCATGCGAACCCCGAGCAGACCAAGGATCACCAACAGCGCGCCGACGCCGACCTCGATCGCCGCGAGGAGCGGGGTGTGGTCGATTCGGGCGACCGTCTCGACCGGGGTATACCAGGTCTCGTTGATCTCGGTGCGGATGAGCGCCACCACGCCGAGCGCCGCCAGCGCGGCACCAGCCAGGACTACGAGCACGTTGGCGGGGCTCCAGTCGTACTGGGTCACCTCACGGCCGGCGCCCTCGTAGCGCTCGTCAATGGCCTCGTCGCGAGCGACATCATCACGAATGTGGCTACTGCGCACATCGTCGTCACGAACGTCGTCATCACGAACGTGCCTGCCACGCACATCATCGTCACCAAGATCGTCGTCGCTGCGAACGTCGTCGCGATCGTCTCGTAGGTCACGTCTCCGAGAAAGCAGACGCATGGCGGTTCCTCCTTTGCGTCACGCGGCTCCTACCCGCTGCTGACCGGCGCAAACGGGGCGTCGGCTCAGGCGGCGTCGAGGAAACCGACGGTCGCGGCTGCGAAACGCGCAGGATCCTCGATCATCGGGTAGTGGCCGACGCCGTCGAGCACGGTGACGTGAACAGCAGGCCGGCGCTCGCGCAGGCGGTCGACCATGGCAACGACCGCGATGGGGTCCTGGTCGCCCCAGACCACAGCGAGTGGTGATGGATGACGTTCGATCGCCCCGGTGAAGCGGGCCTCCTCGGCACGCCGATCCTCGATGTAGCGGATGGTGCGGGGCAGCAGGCGCTGCCCACCGTCCCGGGCGATGAGATCCCATTGGGCCGCCAGCTCGCCCGGGTCGGGCGGGCTGTCGGGTGAGAACGTAGCCGCCAGCGCGGCGCGCATCGCAGCGCCATCGTCGGGGGGCGCCCCGGCGGGCCGCGGGTCGAGGCACGCATCCGGGAGGTCGAGCAGGAGGAGCTGGCCGGGGGTCAGGCGGGCCAGATCGAGATAGATGGAGCCGTTGGCGAGGACCCGCCTGGTGATCTCGAGGCCGAGGTCACCATCGAGGTCCCGCGCCAACAGCTCGCCACCGATGCTGTCGCCCATGTCGTGGGTGACGAGCGCGATCCGGTCCAGCCCCAGGGCGGCGCACAGGGCCTCGGCGACGTCGGCTTGACGGCGGATGCGATAGCGCTGATCGGGCTTGTCCGAGAGCCCGAACCCGGGGAAGTCGAAGAGCACCACCCGCCTGTTCAGGCTGAGCGCCGGCAGCACGTGACGCCAGTCGAAGGAGCAGGTTGGGAACCCGTGGAGCACCAGCACCGGATCGTGACCGGCGTCGACGGTCGCCGGCTGGTCGAGCACCCACACGTCGCCGGCGGGCAGGGCCACGATCCGGCCCCGCGCTTCCCAGTCGGTGACCGACGACGGCTCAGCCCTCATGGTTCACGGGCCTCCAGCAGCGCGTGCAGCATCCGGCGGACGACCGCAGCGGCGCGATCGGAGCCGAGTTCGGCGTGGGTCCGCAGGTAGTCGACGTTCTCGAGGCTGGCGGTTGCCTCCAGCGCCGCCGCCAGCTCGCTGCCGCGGTGTCCCTGCCGCACCCGGAGCTCGGGCGCGAACAGTGCCACCACCTGATCCCCGAGGAGCCGCCGCCGGGCCCGCAGGGTGGACGCCACGACCTGGGAGGACGACGACAGCACGGCGGCGGCCCGGGCCACACCGATGATGGCGGCGTGCAGCCGCAGCCGCTGGTCGACGAGCGCCGTCACCCTGGTTGCGAGATCGCCCTCGAGCGGCGGTGCGTCGAACAGAACGTGTACCCGCTGCCACTGGCGATCGATGGCGGCTTCGGCCAACCCCTCGAGATCGGCGAAGTGGCGGAAGACCGAGCGCGGGGACACGCCGGCCCGTGCCGCGATGTCGGCGACGCCCGGCCGGACCACGCCGTCGTCGTAGAGCGACAGCAGGGCGTCGACGACCGCGGCGCGGCTGCGCTCGGCACGTCGGTGGCGCCCGTCGATGTCCTTGGCGCCCGCATCGGCGTCGCCATCGCCATCGCTCACGCTCATCCCGGCGAACTGTAGCTATTGACACTCATGATGTCAATAGATTAGTGTCACCGAAACTGCCAATATCGGTGAGAGGGGGCCGACATGGGCCGCAACATCCTGTTCGTCACCACCGACCAGCAGCGCTACGACGCGCTGGGCTGCAACGGCGGCAGCATCGCCCGCACCCCGGTCGTCGACCAGCTCGCACGCGCCGGGATCACCTACCGGCGGGCCTACAACCAGAACACCGTGTGCATGCCGGCGCGCTGCACCGTGCTCACCGGGCAGTACCCCCGCACCCACGGTGTGGTGGCCAACGGCATCGCCCTCCCCGCCGACGCCCCCAGCGTCGCCGGGTACCTGGCCGAGAGGGCCGGGTACCGCACCGCGCTCATCGGCAAGGCCCACTTCGAGCCCGGGTTCGACCCCGGCAACCGCTGGGAGGAGAATGCCCGCGCCACCCGCGGCGACACCGGGCCCTGGCGGGGCTTCGAGCACGCAATCAACGCGGTCCACGTCGCCGCCTTCCGGGGCCGGGCGCTGTCGCACTATGGACGGTGGCTGGCGGAGCACCATCCCGAGCACCTCGAGTCGTTCGCCTCGCTGCTCGGCGCCGAGCCCGGAGGCGACACGGCCGCCCCCGAGACCAAGCACAACCCGATTCCCCGAAGCTGGTACCACACCGACTGGGCCGCGGATCGCTGCATCGACTGGCTCGACACGGTGCAGGACGGCGACGACTGGTTCTGCTGGCTCAGCTTCCCCGATCCGCACCACCCGTGGGACCCGCCCCAGTCGGAGATGCACCGGGTCGACTGGCGCGAGCTCGACCTGCCCCCCGGCCATCCGGGAGACGCCGACCAGGTGCGCAAGCTGCTCGCGGACAGGCCTGCCCACTGGCTGCGCTGGTACGAGGGCACGTTCGTCAATGCCGAGGGCGGGCCGATGCGGTTCTCCCCCGGGTCGCTCACCCACGACCAGGTGCGGGAGATCAACGCCCGCGTCCACGTCATGAACGAGCTGATCGACGAGGCGATCGGCCGGGTGCTCGGCGCCGTCGAGGCCCGGGGGTGGACCGCAGACACCGACGTGATCTTCACGACCGACCACGGCGAGCTCCAGGGCGATCTCGGGCTGCTCTACAAGGGCCCGTTCCATGTCGACGCCCTCATGCGCCTGCCCCTCGTCTGGCGGCCGGCCCCGTCGGCGGCCGTCGCCCCCGCCGAACTCTCCGACCCGGTCGGCCACGTCGACCTGGCGCCCACGTTCTGTGAAATAGCCGGCATGGAACCGGCGCCGTGGATGCAGGGGCGGGCGCTGCCGAGGGCAGCCGGCGCGGGCGCCAACGAGCGGGTGCTGTGCGAATGGGACAGCCAGTTCCCCGGCTACGGCATGCACATGCGCTCGATCTACCGCGACGGCTGGCTGTGCACGGTGTACGAGGAGAGCACCG
Organism: Acidimicrobiales bacterium; assembly: GCA_050744525.1. Lineage (GTDB taxonomy): Bacteria > Actinomycetota > Acidimicrobiia > Acidimicrobiales > VFJN01 > DASQUK01. The sequence continues at coordinate 5,636 of JBOGHG010000061.1, forward strand.
ACGGTCGGCCCAACGGGCTGGAGCGGACGTGGGGCGGTGGCGTGCTGGCCCCGTGCGGCGTCCACTATGACGGGAGCGAGGGTGAGCTCTACCGGGTCGACGAGGACCCCTACCAGTGGCACAACCTTTGGGAGGATGTCGCCTGCCGGTCGATCCGGAGCGACCTCGTGGCCGACCTGTACGACTCGCTGCCGACGGAACGCCGGGACCTCCCGGTCGACGCTCCGGCCTGACGCCCTGGACACATCGGAGGAACCGCCAATGGACACACTGCGCACGCCCGACGACCGCTTCGCCGACCTGCCCGGCTACCTGTTCGCACCCCACTACGCCGACATCCCCGACGACGACGGCGGCAGCCTCCGGGTCCACCACGTCGACGAGGGCGCCGCCGACGCCCCCGTCGTGCTGCTCCTTCACGGCGAGCCGTCGTGGTCGTACCTCTACCGGCACATGGTCCCCGTCCTCGTCGACGCCGGGCTGCGGGCGGTGGCGCCCGACCTCGTCGGCTTCGGTCGGTCCGACAAGCCGACCAAGCGTGGCGACTACACCTACGCCCGTCACGTGCGCTGGCTCACCGCCCATGTGCTAGACGCCCTCGACCTGCGCAACATCACCCTCGTCGGGCAGGACTGGGGTGGCCTGATCGGCCTGCGGCTCGTCGCTGCCCAGCCCGACCGGTTCGCCCGCGTGGTGGCCGCCAACACCTTCCTGCCGACTGGCGACCGCAATCTCGGCGACGCGTTCTTCGCGTGGCGGCGCTACAGCCAGGAGGTGCCGGAGCTCCCGGTGGGGCGGATCGTGGATGGCGGCTGCACGACCGGCCTCGACGCCGCGGTGATGGCCGCGTACGACGCGCCGTTCCCGGACGAGACCTACAAGGAGGGGGCTCGCCAGTTCCCGACCTTGGTGCCGGCCTCGCCCGACGACCCGGAGTCGCAGCCCAACCGCGCCGCCTGGGAATCGCTCCAACGCTTCGAGAAGCCGTTCCTCTGCGCGTTCAGCGACTCCGACCCGATCACCAAGGGTGCCGACGGCCCCCTGCGGGAGCTCATCCCCGGCACCGCCGGGCAGCCGCACACCACGATCGAGGGCGCCGGCCACTTCCTCCAGGAGGACCGGGGACCGCAGCTGGCCCGCGTGATCGTCGACTTCGTCCGGTCGACCGGGTGACCGAGCGGGCGCCGGGGCTACGTCGAATTGATGGCGGACCTGACCCGTTCGACGGCCTCGGCGAGCCGGGCGTGGTGCGAGCCGCGCCAATAGACCTTACCGCACCCCTGGCAGCGGTGGAACTCGTGGTAGTGCCGGCGCGTGAGCGGCTCGAGGCGATCGAGCACGTCGGCCTTGTCCGCCTGCGCCAGCTCGCCCCCGCAGCGCAGGCAGCGGCTGAACGGCGCCAACCGGTCGGCGAGATCGAGCCGCTGGACCACCTCGACGGCCTGCTCGACCGGGCGCTCTGAGTGCACGAACAGGCCGTGAGTCACGCGGCGGCGCTTGAGCAGGCCGCGGTCCCGGGTCAGCACGATCCGATGCTCGGACTCCCCGATGGCCGCCAACGTGGCGTCGTCGAGGTCGTTCGACCAACGGGTGTCGAAGCCGAGTAGGCGCAGCAGGCGGGCCAGGCGGCCCAGGTGGACGTCGACCACGAAGCGGACGTCGCGCAACGGTTGCGGGCGGAGGCGGTTGACGGGCCCGATGTCCAGCGTCTCGAACATCGGGTAGACCGCGAGCCGGTCACCTGCCGCCGGGCGATCGGAGAAGCCGACGGGCTCGCCGTTCACGAGGACGAGGTCGACCTCGGTGTGGGGCACGCCGGCCGCCTCGATGACGTCCTTCACGGTCTGATGAGGCCGAAACGGCCGACGCAGGACCCGCCCCCGCAACTCCGGCGGCAGGAAGTCGTTGAGCTCCGCGTACATCCGCACGTCGACATGACCCTCGTCGAGATCCGGCGCCGGCCGTGACGGCATGGCGCCATCATCGACCGTCGGCAGGGCGACCGTCAGCAGGGCGACCGTCGATCCCATCGGCCTCCGTCCAGGCCGGGCGCCGGGCGCGTTGATCATCGAACCAGGCGGAAGAAGGACCGGACCTCGTCGACGAAGAGGTTCGGCTGCTCGAAGGCGGCGAAATGGCCGCCCCTGTCGAGCTCGTTCCAATAGCGGATGTCGGTGAAGCGCCTGGCGGCCCAGCGGCGGGACACCCGGGGGATCTCCTTGGGGAAGATCGAGCAGCCCGCCGGCACGGTGACGGCGTCGTCGGTGGAGCGGCTGAATCGCTGGGAGACCTCCTTGAAGCTCTCCCAGTACAGGCGTGCAGAGGAGGCGCCGGTGGCGGGGAGCCAGTAGAGCATCACGTTGTCGAGGATCTCGTCGCGGCCGAGCACGTTCTCGGGATGGCCCTCGCAATCGGTCCACGACCAGAACTTCTCCACGATCCAGGCACACAGGCCCACCGGCGAGTCCACCAGCCCGTAGCCGAGCGTCTGGGGTCGGGTCGCCTGCTCGATGGCGTACCCGGACTCCCACTCCTGGGCCCGCTCGAAGTCCGCGAGCGCCGTCCGTTCCACCTCGGTGAGGTCATCGAAGGTCGCGGGGTCGGGCGCCGCCAGCGGAGGGACGAGGTGGATGCCGACGACGTGGCCGGGATCCTGCTGGCCGATGCTGGTGGTGATGCTCGTTCCCCAGTCGTGGCCCTGGGCGCCGTAGCGCCCGTAGCCGAGCCGGGCCATCAGCCGCACCCAGGCCACGGCGATCCGTTCGACGTTCCAGCCCCCCTGCGCCGGCCGGTCGCTGAACGCGTAGCCGGGGAGCGAAGGGCACACGACGTGGAAGGCGTCGGCGGCGTCGCCGCCGTGGGCGGTCGGGTCGGTGAGTGGCCCGATCACCTTCAGGAACTCGACGACCGAACCGGGCCAGCCATGCGTGAGAACCAGCGGGAGCGCCTCTGGATGCCGCGAGCGGACGTGGACGAAGTGAATCGCCAGCCCGTCGATGTCGGTTCGAAACTGCGGCAGGGCGTTCAGCCGCGCCTCGGTGGCCCTCCAGTCGTACCCGTTCGCCCAGTGGGCACACAGCTCCCGCATGTAGGCGAGCGGCACTCCCTGGGACCAGTCCTCGACGGTCTCGCCCTCCGGCCAGCGGGTGCGCGCCAACCGCTCCTGCAGGTCCCGCAGGTCGGTGTCCGGGATCTCGACGCGGTCCGGGGTCACCACGGCTACGAATTCTTGTTCACTTCGGAAGTGCCTGTGGGGACCACCGAAAGACCGTCGCTAGCGTGCAGGGGTGAGCGACAAAGCTTCGGGACGAACCCCCACTCTGTACGAGTGGGCCGGCGGTGGTGACGCCTTCGAGCGATTGATCGACGCCTTCTACGACCGGGTGGAGCGTGACGACCTGCTCTCGCCCCTCTTCCCGGAAGGGGTTGGCGAGGAGCACCGCGCCAACGTGACCGCATGGTGGTGCGAGGTCTTCGGTGGCCCGCCGCGCTACACCGAGGTCCTCGGTGGGTACGAGCGGATGGTGGGCAAGCACCGGGACCTGGCGATCACGGCCGAGCAGCGGCTGCGGTTCGCCTCGCTCATGAGCCGGGCGGCCGATGATGCGGGCCTGCCCGCCGACCCCGAGTTCCGTTCCGCCTTCGTCGCGTATGTCGAGTGGGGTACCCGGCTGGCGCTGAGCAACTCGCAGCCGGGGGCCGAAGTCGTCGCGCACGCCCCGGTCCCCCGTTGGGGGTGGGGTGAGGCGCCGCCCTACCAGCCCTGATCTCGCCGCCCCCTGGTGCCCTTGGCCTCGTAGAGCGCCCGGTCCGCCTCCCGCATGACTTCTGGTGGTCTTCCCGTCGCCAGGCCGGCGCTGGCGCCGACCGACACCGTCAGGCTGCCGAGCTGGATCGGGCTCCCGATCGAGTCGACGACTCGGCGCATGGAGCGAACCATGCCCTCGGTTGCCGTGCCGGCGGCGAAGACGACGGCGAACTCGTCCCCACCGAGCCGCACGACGAGGTCGTCCTGACGCACGGCCCCGAGGATTCGCTGGGCGACCACCTGGAGAACGGCGTCGCCCGCCTCGTGGCCGTGGGTGTCGTTGATCAGCTTGAAGCCGTCGAGATCGATCATCGCCACCGTCAGCGGATCGGTCGACGTGTCGAAGTGCGCCCGTAGCGCCGAGCGGTTGGCCACCCGCGTGAGCGGGTCGGTGAGCGCCTCGTGGCGCAGGGCGTCGCGACGGCGTTGCTCGCCGATCACCAGGCCCGCCAGCCGCTCGGCCTGCCGGACGCCGGCCTCGTTGGTGATGTTGGGCTCGGCTGCGATCCGGACCCAGACGACCAGGCACCCGATCACCTCGTCGGCGGCCACGTCGTAGAGGGGAAGTGCCCAGGTGGACCGGAACCCTGCGTCACGCGCCTTGATGGCCAGGTCGCCGGGGAACTCGGCGTGATCCATGGCCGTGCGGGCCTTGCCGTCGGCCAACGTGTCGCGCCACCAGCGCTCGTCGACGCTCAGCCGCCCCGCGGCGGTGCCTGCGGGTGCACCGATCACGGGTTGCCCCTGGCGGATGCCGACGACCGCCGCCGACCCCAGGTACTCGGGCACGAGGCCGGCGCAGGCGGCGAGCACCTCCCGCAGCGGCGCGTCGGCAACCAGGAGGTCGACGACACGAGCGACGCCCTCGACCTCGCCACCGACCGGCCGCACGATGGCCACGAGACCGTTCACCACGGGGTCGTCGAGCAGGTTGATGACCAACGACTCCAGCGCCAGCCAGCTTCCGTCGGGGCGCTCGACCCGGAACCGGAGGGGCTCGACGACGCGGAGGCTGGGAGGATCCGCCGGCGCCGCGGCCTTCGCCTGGGCGAGCCCGTGCAGCAGCCGGTCGACATCGTCGGGGTGGACCCGGGTGAGCGCCTTCTCGGCCACCGCCGTGGCGGGATCGTCGCCCACGACCCAGGCCACCGAGCGGCTCACCCACAGGATGCGCAGGTCCTCGCCGATCAACGCCACCACGGTCGACGGCGAGGTGTCCAGCGCCCGCACGAGCCGCGCCGCGATGTCGGCGGGCACGCTGCCCGGGCCGGCCGGATCCTGCCCCATCGTCATGACACCTGCACGATACGTCGTGAAACCGCGGGCGGCGGCCAACGGGTCGGTGCGACAGTCGCGGTCACCTGACCAGTGCCGCGCGCATGACCTTGCCGAGGGCGTTGCGGGGCAGCTCGTCGACGAAGCGCACCTCCCGGGGGCGCTTGTAGGCGGCGAGCCGTGCCGCGGCCCATGCCAGCAGCTCCCGGGCGTCGGCGGCGTCGGCGGCGACGATGCAGGCGACGACCCGCTCACCCCACTCCGGGTCGGGAACACCCACGACGGCGACGTCGGCGACAGCCGGGTGGTCGCGCAACACCTCCTCGACGTCGCGGGGATAGACGTTGAAGCCCCCCGTGATGATCAGCTCCTTCGAGCGACCCACGATGCGCAGGTATCCGTCGGGGTCGGCCCGGCCCAGGTCGCCCGTGCGGAACCAGCCGTCGGGGGTGAAGGCGTCGGCACCGACGCCGCCGAGGTACCCGGCGAACACGTTCGGCCCCCGCACCAGTATCTCGCCGGCGGGCTCGCCCGCCCCCTCCCGCTCCTCCAGGCGCACCTCCACCCCGGGCAGCGCCAGTCCGACCGAACCGGCCCGCCGGTCGCCGCCGTAGGGATTGGAGACGAGCATGCCGGTCTCGGTCATGCCGTAGCGCTCGATCACGGGTGAACCGATGCCGGCCTCCAGCGCGGCGAAGGTCGAGGGGTCGAGCGGCGCCGACCCCGAGACGCACAGGCGCAGGGCGGCCAGCTCGCCGACGCGGGGGCTGGTGGCCAGGCGGACCCACATCGTCGGCACACCGAACATCAGGGTCGCCCGGGTGGCGGCGATGGCGTCGAGGACGGCGTCCGCCTCGAACCGGGGCAGGATCACCGCCGACGCGCCGGCCAGCAGCGTGCCGTGCAGCCCAACACCGAGGCCGTGCACGTGGAACAGCGGGAGGGCCAGCAGCAGCCGGTCGCCGGGGGTCCAGCGCCAGGCCACCTCGATCGCCGCCGAGGTGGCCAGCAGGTTGGCGTGGCTCAGCGGCACCCCCTTCGGGCTGCCGGTCGTGCCGGAGGTGAACACCAGCAGCGCCGTGGCGTCCCGCGCCGCGGCGTCGAGGTCCGGCGCCGGACCGTCCCGCAGTTCGACGGCGGCGCCGATGGAGGGCACCCCGGGGAGCCGGGCGGGATCGTCGAGGACCGCCAGCGCTGGGCTGGCGGCGGCCGCCACCGCGCCGATCTCGGCGGGCCCGAACGCGGTGTTGACGGGAACGACGACCAACCCGAGGCGCAGGGCGGCGATGTGGGCCACGGCCAGGTCGACGGAGGCGGTGGCGCTGACCAGCAGCCGGTCTCCCGGGTGGAGCCCGGCCGCCGCGAACCGGGCCGCGACGGTCGCGGTCCGTGCCTCGAGCTCGGCGGCGCGCACCCAGGCCCCGTCGGGCCCGGCAAGCGTCGGCGCGTCGGGCGCACCCGCCCAGCGCGCCGCCCAGGCGCGGGGCAGTGTGCCGGCGACGACGAGATCGGAGGCGGTGCCCGAAAAGCCGTGCCGCCGCCACGCGTCGGGGGCTGCCATCACCTCGCCGGCGGTCACCCGGACGGCCTCGGGTGTGGGCGTTCCGTTGACCGGTCCGGGTGTCGGCGTTCCGGCGCCGGTTCTGTGCGGTCCTCGCCAGGATCCGACGCCGGAACCCTTGACCGGTCCGGGTCGGCGTCGGCGTCGTCCACCTCGGCGTGGGCCGCGCCGCCGGCGAGGACGCGATAGCCGGGGCCGCGGTCGAACATCGTCGGTCCGGGTCCCCGCCCGGCGGCGAGGCGGGCCCGGAGGTCGGCCGTGGCGGCCTCGTCGACCACCGGGTCACGGTCGCCGCGTGCCAACACCACGCCGTAATCGTCCCGGGCCGCTGCCGGGCTGACCTTGCCCTGGACCACGTCGACGACCACCCGGCCGGGGTCACGCTCGAGCGGGTCGCCCCAGCCGCCGCCGCCCGTCGTCTCGATGCGGATCAGCTCGCCGGCGGCCACCGGCTCCCAGTCGCACAGGCCGGGCATCACCCGCTCGGCGGGCCCGCCGGGGTCGATGGTGACCCGGAACGGCGTTCCGGCCCGGCCGCCCCGGACCCCCCAACACGACAGGATGGAGCGGTCGGCGACCGACATGAAGCTGGCGTCGTGGAGCACCCGGATCTCCTTGCGGTAGCCGAGCCCGCCGCGGAAGGTGCCGGCGCCACCCGAGTCGGTGGCCAGCGCCAGCGTCTCGACCCGCACCGGGAACCGGGTCTCGACGAACTCGACGGGCAGGTTGCGCGACTCGGGCACCACGTGGATGGTGTCGCTGCCGTCCGCGTAGTAGCGGCCGCCCGAGCCGCCACCGAGGATCTCGCGGTTGAGGTACCAGCGACCGTCGGCGTCGTGGCCCGAGATGCCCGTGTAGCGGATCGTCTCCTGGTCGGCGGGCATGTAGCCGTCGACCGCCTTGGCGATCACGCCGGCGAGCACACCCAGCAGCCGCAGGATCACGAAGGTCCGGGCGTTGGTCGGCGCCGGGAACTCGGGCGTGACCAGGGTGCCGGGCGGCGGGAAGCGGATGTCGATCAACTCGACCACGCCCTCGTTGACGTCGAGCTGGGCCATGCGCTCCGGCGTGTCGGCCAGGTTTCGCAGGATCGGGGCCAGCCACTTCTTCAGGAAGTTGCCGTCGGCATAGTTGCCGGCGTGGTTGATGGGGCCCTTGGCCTGCGGGCCCGTGCCGGTCAGGTCGAGCAGCAGCTTGTCGGGCGACTTGGTGAGCGTGATGCGCTGGCGGTGCAGCCGGGGCTCGTCGACGCCGTCGTGCTCGGCGTAGTCCTCCCACGTCCAGGTGCCGTCCGGGATCTTGGCGAGCAGCTCGCGCCGGAACGTCTCGGCGCACGACGCCACGACGGCGTCGAAGCACGCCTCGACGGCAGGGCGCCCGTACCTGGCGAACAGGTCGGCCACCCGGGCGGCGCCCATGAGGCACGCCGAGCACTCGGCGTCGAGGTCGCCGGCGATCGAGTCGGGCATGCGCGAGTTGCGCGTGAGGATGCGGACGACGCCGTCGTTGGGGACGCCGGCGGCGTAGAGCTTCACCGGCGGCACCATGAGCCCCTCCTCGAAAACCGAGGTGGCGTGCGACGGCATCGACCCCGGGACCGACCCCCCGATGTCGTCGTGGTGGCCGAACGCCTGGACGAACGCCACGACGGTGCCCCGATCGAAGACCGGAACGGTGACGCACAGGTCGGGCAGGTGGCCGATGCCGCCCTCGGACAGGTACACGTCGTTGTGGAAGTAGACGTCGCCCGGCCGCATGGCATCGGCCGGGAAGTCGCGCACCACCGGGTGCACCAGCGCGGAGTACGAGCGCCCGGTCAGCTTGCGCAGCCGTCGGTCGTGGATCCCGGCCCGGAAGTCGTGCTGGTCGCGGATCATCGGCGAGCGCGACGTGCGCCCGATCTGGTCCTCCACCTCGGCCTCGATCGACGCCAGCGTCCCCTCGACGATCTCGAGCAGCACCGGGTCGACGTCGGTCACGACCAAGAACCTCGCTCTGGTTGTAGCCGTGCGGTCATGCGCCGCATGGCTACAACCAGTTCGCAGGGCATCACGGCGCCGCCGCCTCGTACCGGACCACCAACGCCCCGAGGCGGTCGACCACGGCGTGCATCCCCGGCGGCACCGGCAGGGTCGAGCCGTACTCCTCGACGATCGCCGGCCCCCGCACCTCGTCGCCGGCACACAGGTCGCCCCGCCACACCACCGGCGTGTCGTTCCACGACCCGTCGAAGAACACGGGCCTCACGCCGGTCGTCGCCACCCTGCCGGTGCCGGCGCGGACGGGGGCGATGGTCGGGGCGTCCAGCGGCCCGACGCCGGCCAGGCGGACGTTGACCCACTCGACGCCGTGGTGGGGCCGGTCGCGATAGCAGTAGCCGTAGAGGCGTTCGTGCTCGTCGTGGAAGCGGCGGAGCACGGCCGCGGACCAGTCGGCGTCGATCGGGCCGCCGGGCACGTCGACACGGACCTCGAACGCCTGGCCGTCGTAGCGCAGATCGGCCGAGCGCAGGAACCGCTGGTCCGCGACGTCGAAACCCTCCGCGGCCAGGGCGGCCGCCGCCTCCGCCTCGAGCCCGGCGTACACGTCGGCGAGTGCCACGGGGTCGAGCTCGGCATGCTTGGCGACGAACGTCCGGACGTCGTCGATGCGGACGTCGACCGTGAGCAGACCGTAGGCGCAGAGGTTGCCGGGATCGGGCGGGACGACCGCGGCGGCCAGGCCGAGCACGTCGAGCAGGCGACCGGCCTGCAGCGGGCCGGAGCCCCCGAACGCGCACAGCGCCAGGTCGCGAACGTCGATCCCCCGGCGGACGGTGACCTGGCGAATCGCGTTCGCCTGGTTCCACGCCCAGATCTCGAGGATCCCGTCGGCACACGCCTCGGGTGTGAGCCCGAGCTGGCCGGCCAGCGCGTCGATGCCCGCCTGCGCGGCGGCGCGGTCGAGCGGGATCTCGCCGCCGAGGAGGTGGGGCGGGATGCGCCCGAGCACCAGCGCGGCGTCGGTCAGCGTGGGCTCGCCGCCGCCCCGGCCATAGCACAGGGGCCCCGGATCGGCGCCCGCCGAGCGCGGGCCCACCTTGAGCGTCCCCTCGGGCGACACCCAGGCGATCGATCCCCCGCCGGCGCCGACGGTGACGATGTCGATCATCGGCACCTTGGCCGGGAACCGCCCGACGGTCGCCTCGGTGGTGAGCGAGGGCGACCCGGAGCCGATGACGGCCACGTCGGTCGAGGTTCCGCCCCCATCGAGCGTCACCACGTCGTCGAAGCCCGCGGCGTGGGTGACGGCGGCGGCCCCGAGCGCGCCGGCCGCGGGGCCCGACAGCACCGTGGTGATGGGCTTGCGGGCCACCTGGCCGGCCGACGTGACGCCGCCGTTGGACTTCATGACGAAGAACGGCAAGCCGTCCCCCGCCCGGCCGGCCAGCTGCGCGGCCAGGCGCTCGACGTAGGACGCGACCGACGGCTTCACGAAGGCGTCCACCAGCGTGGTGACCGAGCGCTCGTACTCCCGGTACTCGCGGAGCACGTCGGAGCTGATCGACACCGAGCACCCGGGGTAGGCGTCGGCGAAGAGGTCGCGCACCCGCAGCTCGTGGGCGGGGTTGGCGTAGGCGTGCAGCAGGCAGACGCCGACCGCGGTGACCCCGTGGTCCCGGAACCACCGGGCCTGCGCCACGACCGCATCCTCGTCGAGGGGGCGGAGCACGGCGCCGCTCTCGTCGAGGCGCTCGGGCACCTCGCGCACGAGGTGCAGCGGCACGATCCGGTCGGGCTTCACCCAGAAGTAGGAGTTGCCGTAGCCGTCGGGCACGCTCTGGCGCCCGATCTCGAGCAGGTGCCGGAACCCGACGGTGGTGAGGAAGCCGAGCCCAGACACCTCTCCCTGGAGCAGCGCATTCGTGGCCACGGTCGTGCCGTGGAACACCGACGCCACGCCCGGCCAGGCCGCCCCGGCCGCGGCCAAGCCCTTCTCGGCACCGGTGAGGAACCCCGCCGAGTGGTCCGCCGGCGTCGACGGCGTCTTGGTGGTGGTGAGCGCGCCGGACGCCTCGTCGAGCACGACCACGTCGGTGAAGGTCCCGCCTGTGTCGATCCCCAGCCGCAGGCCGCTCGCAGTCATTCGTCCCCCGGCGGCGGGAAGGCCGATCCGGCTTCGGCCTCGAGAACCTCGCGGTGGCGCCGGTACAGGTCCAGGTTGCGCTCGGCCAGGTGGTCGAAGCTCTGGCGGACCGACGACCCCGGGCTGATCGTCGTCATGGGATCGAGCCCGATGGTGGCCGACACCCAGCCCGGCTGGCTGGTGCCCCGGGCCAGGACCTCGCCCGTGGGCCCCACGATCAGGGAGTTGCCGAAGTAGACGAACCCGCCGGGATCGACGCCGACGGCGTTGGGGGCGACGACGTAGACGTGGTTGTCGTAGGCCCGGGCCCGGGTGGTGAGCTCCCAGATGTCGGCGGCCCGCAGGAACGCCGAGGGGCGAACCACGACCTGCGCCCCCATCCCCGCCTCGATGCGCACCAGCTCGGGGAAGTCGCCGTCGAAGCAGATCACGCTGCCAAGGCGCCCGAGCGGGGTGGGGACGACCAGCACGTCGTCGCCCGGAGTGGCCCATTGCCGCTCGCTCGGGAACAGGTGCGTCTTGCGGTAGGTACCCACCACGTCGCCGTCGGCACCGATCACCGCGGCGGCGTTGTACACGACACCCCGCTCGGGCCCCGCCTCGTACGTCGGCCACACGACCAGGACCCTCAGCTCGGCGGCGAGTGCCTGGGCAGCCTCGCTGAGCGGCCCGGGGATCGGTCCCACCAGGTCCCACAGGTCGGTGGCGTCGAGGCCGGGCGCGAACCCGGTGGTGACCGTCTCGGGCGCCACGACGAGGGCGGCGCCGGTGGCGTCGACACAGCGGTGCGCCAGGTCGAGGGCGGCCTCGACGTTGGCCTTGATCGTGTCGGGCGTCAGCGGGCCGGCCGCGGGTGCGAGCTGCAGGGCGGCGGCCACGAACGGGGTCATCCGGCCCTCCCACGTGCCCGGAGGCGGCGGCCGGCGACCACCACGGTGCCCACGACGCCGGCGACGGCGACCACTCGCCCGCGCCTGGGCGGGTGGCGCGGTTCCGGTGGCGGAAGTGGTCGGGTGCCGACCGGATCCGTCACCGGAAGCTCGGAATGAGCGGCGGCGGCGAGGAGTGCTTGCGCGTCGCGGCGGATCGCGGCGGCGAGCACGGCCGAGCCGACGGTGCCCAGGGGGCCGTCGACCGTGCCCTCGACCGTGAGAGCCGTGCGCTCGGGGTCGGCGCGCACCATCAGGTCGACGGCGCCCGGCGCTCCGGACCCCCGCACGTGCACCGCGTCGGCGTCGACGGACGCGACGGTGCCGGCCCACAAGCCCCGCACCGCTGCCACCGCGACCTCGGTCACGACGTGGAGCGTGCCGTCGCCGGCCGCGTCCCGCCTCACCGACCGGCAGCCGGGCAGCGCCGCCGCGAGCCGCTGCGGGTCGGCCAGCGCCGCCCACGCCTCCGGCGGGGCCGACACCGGGAACGTCGTCTTCACGTCGCCACCCTCCCGCCGAGCAACGCCCACAGCTCCGGCGGCGAGACGGGCATCCGGTCGATGCGCACT
>JBOGHG010000062.1:0-17897 GCA_050744525.1 Acidimicrobiales bacterium
GTGGCCGGCCCCTCCAGTTGGCGCGGTCCACCGAGGACGAGAAGCAGCGCCAGCTCACCCGCCTCGCCGACTTCAAGTCCCGCCACGCCCAAGGGCGCCCGGCGATGCTCGACCGCCTGCGGCGAGCCGCGCTGGCCGGCGACAACCTGTTCGCCGTGCTCATCGACGCGGTGCGGGTGTGCTCGTTGGGCGAGATCAGCGACGCCCTCTTCGAGGTCGGCGGCCGCTATCGCCGCAACGTCTAGTGAGGGCCGGGCCCGTCTCCTCCCGGGCCCGGCCGGTCGCCTAGCGCCGATTGCACCCGGAGTGCAGATCGCGCACCAACTCCCCCCCACGCCTGTGCAGATGTGAGACGATCGCATCGTGACACTCGACGGATCGCCCAGGGGGTGACGAATGGGTGCCAAGTTGCAGGTGATCGACATCGATGTGGCCCGGTCAGCCAAGAAGAAGGCCAGGAAGGAAGCGAGGAGACGGGCCAAGCGGGAGGCGAAGGCGGCGGAGCAGGCTGCCAAGGCCGAGGCCAAGGCGCAGGGCAAGAAGGGGGCAAAGGCCGCCAAGAAGGCCAAGTCCGGCAAGAAGACCAAGGCCAGCCGGGACGCAAAGGCCCATCCGGCGGGTACGGGTAGGTTCGTGACCGAGAACGGGTCGAGAGCGGCACGGTCGAGCCCCAAGGCCGGCGGCGTCGATGCCCATCCGGCCGACGAACTGCGCCACGACCTCCTGCTGGCCTGCGTCTCGCGTGCCATCGACGACCGCGAGATCGCGCTGCAGAAGCAGAGCCGGGTGTTCTTTCAGATCTCCGGGGCGGGCCACGAGGCGCTGCTGCTGGCCCTGGCCCGGGAGCTGCGACCGGGTTACGACTGGTTCTTCCCCTACTACCGCGACCTCGCCCTGATGCTGGGCCTCGGCATGACCGCCGAGCAGGTGCTGCTCCAGGCCGTGGGCTCGGCCGACGACCCGGCGTCGGGCGGCCGCCAGATGCCCGCCCACTGGGGCTACAAGCCCTTCAACGTCGTCACCCAGTCGAGCCCCACCGGCAGCCAGTGCATCCCGGCGGTGGGCTGCGCCGAGGCCGGGCGCTACATCGTGCGCCGCCCGCAACTGGGGCTCACGGCCCACGGCGACGAGGTCACCTACGTCAGCCTGGGCGAGGGCGCCACGTCCGAGGGCGAGTTCTGGGAGAGCCTGAACACCGCGTGCGTGGAGCACCTGCCGGTGCTGTTCGTCGTGGCCGACAACGGCTACGCGATCTCGGTGCCGTCGTCGGAGCAGTCACCGGCGCCGGTCAACGAGCTGGTGCGGGGATTCGCCGGGCTCCAGGTGCGGTCGGTCGACGGCACCGACTACTTCGCGGTCCGACGGGCAGCCCGCAAGGTGGTGAGCCAGGTCCGGGCCGGCGTCGGGCCGGCGCTGATCCACGCCCGCGTGACCCGGCCCTATTCCCACTCGGCGGCCGACACCCAGAGCAAGTACCGGGTCCCGCAGGAGATCGAGTGGGAGCTGGAGCACGACCCCATCGACAACTTCGAGCGGAAGCTCATCGAGGGCGGCCTGCTCAGCGCCGACGAGGCCCGTGGCATCCGGGACGAGGCGCGTCGCATCGTGGCCGCCGCCGCCAAGGCGGCGCTGGCGGCGCCGCGCCCCGACGTGAAGTCGGTCCTCGACCACGTGGTGGCCCTGCCCGAGATCCCCGATCCGGGTGACCCGCCGACCGACGGCGAGCCCGTACCGCTGGGGGAGGCGATCCGCCGAGCCCTGCACGACGCGATGGAGGACGATGAGCGGATCCGGGTGTTCGGCGAGGACGTGGCCGACGCCCGCGTGGCCATCCTGGCCGAGGTCGAGGGCAAGGGCGGCGTCTTCGGCACCACCCACGGGCTGCAGCGCAGCTTCGGGCGGGCCCGCTGCTACAACACCCCGCTGGCCGAGGCCAACATCATCGGCCGGGCCGTCGGCCAAGGGCTGCGGGGGCTGCGGCCGGCGCCCGAGGTCCAGTTCTTCGACTACATCTGGCCCGCCATGCAGCAGATCCGCAGCGAGGCGGCCACGATCCGGTGGCGGTCGAACGGTGCCTTCACCTGTCCGATGGTGATGCGGGTGCCTATCGGCGGCTACCTCCAGGGGGGCGCGATCTGGCACAGCCAGTCGGGGGAGTCGATCTTTGCCCACATCCCCGGGCTGCTGGTCGCCTTCCCGTCGCGGGCCAGCGATGCCGCGGGGCTGTTGCGCGCGGCGTTCCGCTGCGAGGACCCGGTGCTGTTCCTGGAGCACAAGCACCTCCTGCGCCAGCCCTACACCCGCGAGCCCTTCCCCGGCCCGGACTACGTGGTGCCGTTCGGGCGGGGGCGCTACGTCACCCGCGGATCCGATCTCACCATCGTCACCTGGGGCGCCACCGTCGAGCGGTCACGCCAGGCCGCCGAGCGGCTGGCCGAGTCCGACGGTGCGTCGGTCGAGATCGTCGACCTGCGCACGCTCGTACCCTGGGACGACGAGATGGTGGGCGAGTCGGTGAGCCGCACCGCGCGGCTGCTGGTGGTGCACGAGGACGTGGTGCGGGCCGGCTTCGGCGCCGAGATCTCGGCGTGGGTGTCCGACGAGCTGTTCTGGCGGCTCGACGCTCCGGTCGGGCGGGTCGGCGCGCAGGCATGCCACGTGGCCTACGCCCCCGAGCTGGAGACGGCGATCCTGCCCCAGGTGGACGACATCGCGGCCGCCGCGCGGCGGGTGCTGTCGGAGTAGGGAGCAGCGAGAGCCGTGCCGCTCAAGGGGCCTGGACGCGATCCCGCCGGCAGATCTGGTTTCTCCACCAGACCCACCGGCGGGGTGCCGGGGCCTCGTTTCCCCCTCTATAGGTCGCTCTCGCCGACCGCCGGGAGGTCGTCGAGACCGACCAGCCGTCCGAGGAGCCCGGCCATCGCGATCACCACAACGATCGCCACCAGCCCGATGATCAGGATCTCGCTCATTCCGTCTTGCCACCTTTCCGCCGTTGGGGAGTACCCGCTATTGACTCATGGCAAGACGACGACGTTGCGACATTTCGATTACGGAGTGTGTCGATCTCGCCGCGGGCTGCGGAGGCGTCATCGACCACGGACCGTTGCGGCTTCCGCGCGCTCGTTGAAGATCGCAGAAACGAGGAGGAGCATGAAGCCATGAGGAGCGACGTGACGGCAACGGCGCCGGCGGAGCTGCCCGAGGACCATCCCGGATTCTCGGATCCCGAGTACCGGGCCCGCCGCGGGGCCATCGCCGACGTCGGCGCCCACTACCAGAGCGGCGACCCCATCCCCGACGTCACCTACACCCCGGAGGAGGACGAGGTCTGGCGCCTCGTCTCCCACGAGCTCGGGCGCAAGCACCAGCGCTACGCCTGCCGCGCCTACCTGGAGGGCGCGGCGGCGCTGACCCTGCCCACCGACCGCATGCCCCAGCTGCGCGAGGTCGACGAGCGGGTGCACGCCCTGGGTCGGTTCCACATCGAGCCGGTCCCGGGCCTGGTGCCGACCCGCGTGTTCTACGGGGCCCTGGCGCGTCGGACGTTCCTGTCCACGCAGTACATCCGCCACCACTCGGTGCCCTTCTACACGCCCGAGCCCGACATCGTGCACGAGATCATCGGGCACGCCAACATGCTGGCCAACCCCGTCTTCGCCGACCTCTACGAGGAGGCGGGCAAGGCCTCGGTCCGCGCCGCCAGCGATGCCGCGCTCGATTTCTTCTCCAAGGTCTTCTGGTTCACGCTCGAGTTCGGTGTGCTGCACGAGGACGGCGAGCTCAAGGCCTACGGGGCCGGGCTGCTGTCGTCGTACGGCGAGATCGAGGAGTTCCGCGCCGCCGAGATCCGGCCGTGGGACGTCGCCCAGATGGGCACCCTCGAGTACGACATCACCCACTACCAACCGATCCTGTTCGCGGCCGAGTCGTTCGACCGCATGGTCGAGGACCTGACCGGGTTCTTCGCCACCTACGACGACGAGGGGCAGCGCCGCTGGGTTGGCGGCGGGTGATGGCGTCTTTCCGGGCTCATGGCCCGGATTGCCTTCAAAGTCGCGAGTGGCGAGCGACGAGCTGGCAGGGGTGGACCGCCTCGACGCCGGCAGCGGCCAAGTGCAGGGCACAGCCCGGGTTCGCCGAGGCGACGATGCGGGCGCCGGAGCGGGCGATCGACGCGACCTTGCGCTGGCGGATGGCGCTCGCCAGCTCGGGCTGGCTCAGGGCGTAGGCGCCGCCGGCACCACAGCACAGGCCCTCGTCGTCGAGCTCGACGACGTCGGCGTAGGGGGACAGAACGGTTCGCACGGCCTGGTGGGCCCGCTGGACGTGGCGCAGGTGGCAGGGGTCCTGGACGGCGACGGTCGGGCGATCCCGGCCGGCCGCCGCCGCTGGCAGCAGGTCGACGCGCTCGGCCAGCCATTCGTGGACGTCGCGTACCCGGCCGCCGAACGCCTCCGCCTGGGGGCTGCCGAGCAGGTGGCCGTAGTCCTTGAGCATCGCCCCGCAGCCGGCGGCGTCGACGAGGATCGGGGCGTCCCCGGGGAACGCCCGCATGGTGCGCTCCGCGAGTGCCCGAGCGTCGGATCGCAGGCCGGCATGGAGCGCCAGGGCGCCGCAACAGGCCGCGTCGCCGCCCGGCAGCGCCACGCCGACGCCGGTCCCCTCGATCACGCGCTGGACGTCGGCGTGGACATCCCGCATCCAGGCATCCATGACGCAGCCGGTGAACAGCCACACGTCGGTGCCCGAGGCGCGCAGCCGGACGGCTCGGCGCACCGGCACCCGGTCGGGTAGCCCGAGCCGGCGGGACAGGCGTCGCGACAGCAGGCGCAGGCGCTGTGCCAGGCCCAGGAGCGACGACCCGGCCAGCAGGAGCCGGTGGCGACCGAGGGCCCGCAAGCCGAGGCGCACCAGCGATTCCTGCCGCGGGATCGGTTGCCGGGGCCACCGTTTCCGCGGGAGGTTCGCCTTGGTGGCCTCGATCAGGTGGCCGAACGGGACGCCCGAGGGGCAGGCGGTCTCGCAGCCCCGGCATTGCACGCAGGTGGCCATCGATCGCATGAACGCATCGTCGGGCTCGGCGCCCTCCCACTGCACCTGGCGCATCGCGGCGATCCGGCCGCGGGGCGACAGGGCCTCCTCGCCGGTGACCCGGTAGGTCGGGCAATGGGGCAGGCACAGCCCGCAGGCGACGCAGCAGGCCAGCTCGTCGTCGACGATGCCGAGGTCGGTACGGACGGGTGCCGCCCCGCCCGTGTCGCCCGTGCCGGGCGTCACGCCGCCTCCATCGCGGTCGCGGCCAGCGGGTCCCGGCCCGGGTTGAGGCGGCCGGTGGGATCGAACACCGCCTTGATCCGCCGGTGCAGTGCGACGACGTGGCGGTCGACCGGGCGAGCAGGTGGCGGCCGCTCGGCGTGGACGACGCCGACGCCCACCTCGGCCACGAACGGTCCGGTCCCGGCCTCCGAGCCGGTCGCCAGCGCCGGCAGCTCCGACGGGCGCAGCGACCAGCGGTGGGGCCCCGGGAGGTCGGGCGGACCGTCGACCTCCGGCAGGCCGGCGAGCGCCGCCTGGGCGGCCACGTCGTCGGGATGGCCGTCGAGCAGCACCCATGTGCGGGTCCCGTCCCACAGAACCGCCGCCGGCCGATGGAGGCGGTCGACCAGCCCGAACGGGTCGGCATCGCCCGCCAGCCAGCGTTCCACCGGCGGCAGGGGCCGCGTGCGCAGCACCACCTCGGCCGTGAAGGCGAGCGTGCCCAGCGAGCCGACCAGCAGCCGGCACAGGTCGTAGCCCGAGACGTTCTTCACCGTGGGCCCGCCGGCCTTGACCACCCGGCCGTCCGCCGACACCACCCGGGCCTCGAGCAGCACGTCGCGCACCGGTCCCCAGCCGAGCCGCCGGAGCCCGCTGTGGCCCACCGCCAGGACGCCGCCCACCGTGGCACCGCTCCACGCCGGGAGCGCGACGGTCTGGTCGACCTCGGCCAGGGCGGCGTCGAGGTCGGACACCGTGGTCCCGGCCCGCACCCGCACGGTCATGTCCGCCGCCTCCACGGCCACGACGCCCGCGGGCGCCCGCACCTCGCGGACCTCCGGCGCGGCGTCCTCACCGCCCGCGCCCCACTGCGTGCGCCCGCCGACGACGGTGACCGGTCCGGCGTCGGGCGGGCCCACCTCGGCGGCGAAGGCGGAAACCGCGTCGGAGGTCGCGGAGGTCATACCGGCCCGACCCCCGCCCGCCACCCCTGATGGCGTCGGTCTGCGACCGACATCGTCATACCCAGACGCCCTCGGGCACGCTCTGCAGGTCGCCGCAGCGGCTGCCCGCCGGCAGGATCTTGGTGGGGTTCGCCACGCCCTCGGGGTCGAACGCCTCGCGCAGCCGTGCCTGGGCGTCGAGGTCGTCGGGGCCGAACAGCAGGGGCATGAGGTCGCGCTTCTCCAGGCCGATGCCGTGCTCCCCTGACAGGACGCCGCCGGCGTCCAACGACACCCTGACGATCTCCTCGCCGGCGGCGTGGACCCGCTCCATGACGCCCGGCTCCCGGGCGTCGAACAGCAGCAGGGGGTGGAGGTTGCCGTCGCCGGCGTGGAAGACGTTCATCACGCCGAGGTCGTGCCGCTCGGCGATGGCGTACACCTGCGTGAGCACCTCGCACAGCCGGGTGCGGGGGACGACGGTGTCGTGCAGGTAGTAGTTGGGCGCCAGCCGGGCGACGGCGCCGAAGGCCGACTTGCGGCCCTTCCACAGCAGCGCCCGCTCGGCGTCGTCGGCCGCCACCCGGACCGTCCGAGCGCCGTGGGCCGAACCGATCGCCCCCACCTGCTCGACGCCGGCCTCCACGCCTGCCGGGAGGCCGTCGAGCTCGACCAGCAGCACGGCGGCGGCGTCGGTCGGGTACCCGGCGTGGACGAACGCCTCGGCCGCCTGGGTGATGCGGCTGTCCATCATCTCGAGGGCGGCCGGCAGCAGGCCCCCGGCGATGATGCCGCTCACGGTCTCGGCGGCGTCGTCGACCGAGGCGAAATCGAGCAGCAGGGTGGCCACCGACGGCGGGTCGGGCGTGAGGCGGACGGCGATGCGGGTGGCGATGCCGAGCGTACCCTCGCTGCCCACGAACACGCCCCGTAGGTCGAGCCCGGCGGGCTCGCCGTCGAGGCCGCCGAGCACGGTCACCGACCCGTCGGGCAGGACAACCTCCAGCGCCAGGACATGCGCGCTGGTCACGCCGTAGGCCAGGCAGTGTGGCCCCCCGGAGTTGTTGGCCACGTTGCCGCCGATCGTGCACGCCTGCTGGCTCGACGGGTCCGGCGCGAAGTGGAGCCCGTGTCGCGCCAGCGCCCGCGTGAGGTCCAGGTTGATGACCCCGGGCTGTACCCAGGCCACCCGGTCCAGCGGATCGACCGCCAGGATCCGGTCCATCTTGGTGGTCACGATCACCACGGGATCGCCCACCGGCACCGCTCCACCCGCAAGTCCCGTCCCCGAGCCCCGGGCCATGAACGGGCGCCCGTGGCGCCGCGCGACCCGTACCGCGGCCGCGACCTCGGCGGTCGTCAGGGGGAAGCACACCACCGCGGCCGCTCCGGTCATCACCGATGCGTCGCGGCCGTAGAGGCCCAGCTCCACGCCCTCGGTTCGCACCCGGTCGGGTGCCAGCGCCCCTCGCAGGTCGGCGGCGAGAGCCCCGGGGAGGTCCACCCCCCGAGTCTGCCGCGCGGCGAGTCAGTTCGTTGCGGTGCTGAGGAGCCGGTAGCTGGGGTTGAGGATGGCCAGGCGGTTCTGGTGGACGCCGGCCGTGCCGACCAGCTCGATGCGGCTGCCGACGTTGACGCCGGCCAGCTCCCGGCGGCCCAGGAACACCGCCAGCAGGGTCCCGGTGCCGTCATCGATGACGCACTCGAGCGTTGCGACGTCGCGCTGCGGCGCCACCCGCATCGACCGCACCTGGCCGCGGACCCGCACGCGGTCGCGCCAGCGCACGGCCTCGATGGAGGTCATCGCGGACACGTCGTCCTGCGGTGGTCGCTGGGCCTTGGCGGTCTCGTCGGTGCCTTCGGCGATGCGGCCCCGGTGGACAGGCGGCACCATCGCCAGCGTCTCCGCCTCCATCCACACGTCGAAGTGGAACGGCACGGTCGTGACGTTGGCGTGGGGCAGCTTCGACACCTCGGCCTGGATCGCCTCGGCGGTCCGGTCGTGGAGGATGCGGTGCCACAGGCCGTTGTACTTGCGGTCGGGAAGCAGCACCGACACCTCGGTCTCGCCGTCCGACAGCTCGCCGGCGACGTGCTCGACCGCGGTCCGGGTCAGGCGCCGGTCCGGGCACGCCACCAGCTCCAGCGGCACCCGCGACAGCCCCAGCCGGCGCCACTCGGCGGCCAGGCGGGCGGCGGCGTCGTCGTCCACCACGAAGTGCACGGCGCGCAGCTCGTCGGGGGTGAGCGTGCGGGCGTACTGGATGGCACGGGCGGCGGCGAGATCGAGCCGATCGACGAAGACCATCACCACGTGGCGGTGCAGGATCGGCGCCGTGGCGGCCGGCGGCACGTCGTGCTCGAGGGCGACCCGCTCGCGCTCGTACTGGCGGTTGAGCCTGAGCAGGATCATCACGAACACCGGCATGATCGGCAGGATCGGCCAGGCGTCCGGAAACCGGGTGACGATGACGATGAGCGAGATCAGGCCGGACAGCACGGCGCCGACGCCGTTGGCGAGGATTCCGGCGACCCAACCCTTCCCGCGCTTGCGCAGGTGATGCCTAGTCATCCCGGCCTGCGACAGAGTGAACCCGGTGAACACCGAGATTGCGTAGAGCGGGATCAGCCGGGTCACCTCGGCGCCGGTGAGCACCACGAGGACGGCGGCGGCCCCGGCCAAGGCGATGATGCCGTTGGAGAACACCAGGCGATGGCCGCGCCTGGTGAGCTGGCGCGGTAGGAAGCTGTCGCCGGCCTGCATGTTGGCCAGCCGGGGGAAGCCGGCGAAGCCGGTGTTGGCCGCCAGCACCAGGATGAGCATGGTGGCGACGTTGAGCACGCCCGACATCACCTCGCCGGCTGACCCCTGGCCGTAGACGGCCTCACCGATCTGGGCGAGCACGGTCGGCGTGCCGTCCTCGAACGGGGCGACCTCGACCTCGGAGGCCAGGAACGACAAGCCGAGGAACATCACCGCCAGCCCGGCGCCCATCACCACCAGCGTCTGGCGGGCGTTGCGCCACTCGGGCTTGCGGAATGCCGGGACGCCGTTGGATATGGCCTCCACACCGGTGACGGCGGCGCCTCCGGATGCGAACGCCTTGGCGATCACGAACGCCGACGCCCCCATCAACAGGCTCGTGCCCTCGTCGCCGAACTCGACCATGCCCGGCAGGCGCCGCCCGACGACCTCCAGGTCGCCGGTGAGGTAGCGGACCATCCCGAGGCCCAGCAGCACGGCCATGTTGACCATGAAGAAGTAGGTCGGTGCCGCGAACATGCGCCCCGCCTCCCGCACGCCCCGAAGGTTGCCGAAGGCGATGAGGGCGATGAACCCCAGCGAGATCGGGACCCGCCACGGCGCCAGGGCGTCGATCGAAGAGCTGAGCGCGGCGCTGCCCGCGGCCACCGACACCGCCACGGTGAGGATGTAGCCGATCAGCAGCGCCGCCCCCGCCACCTGCGCCGGGACGATCCCGAAGTTGTCGCGGGTGACCAGGTAGGCGCCGCCGGCCGACGGGTACTCCTTGATCGTCTCGCGGTAGCTGATGATCAGCAGCCCCAGCACCACCAGCATCGCCCCGGTGATGGGCACGACCAGCGAGAAGGCGGCGACGCCGACCGCCAGCACCAGCACGTGGAGGATCTCCTCGGTGGCGTAGGCCGACGACGACAGGTTGTCGGACGCGAACACGGCGAGGGCCGTGGGCTTGCCCAGGCGCTCGTGCTCGAGCTGCTCCGAGTGCGTGGGCTTGCCGAGCAGCTTGCGCTTGAGCCGGTAGCCGAGGCCGTCGGGGGGCAGCGGGACGCTGGGCGTCGAGGGCGGGGGCTCCGGCGCCCGGTACGCCGTCGGGCCGGGCCGCGTGTCGACGTCCGATGTCATGTTCGGGAGATTAGGAAACCTGCCGCGGGATTGGTTGCCGGAGCCACCAATTCCGCGGCAGGAATCGTCACGCTGCCAGCGCCTCCGGCACCGGTGCCGGCTCGAACGCGAGCTCGAGCACCCGGGCGACGTCGGCGACCGGGTGGAACGTCATCTCCTGGCGGACGGCCTCGGGCACGTCGTCCAGGTCGGGCTCGTTGCGCATCGGCAGGACCACCTCGCGTAGCCCGGCCCGGTGGGCGGCCAGCACCTTCTGCTTCACGCCGCCGATCGGCAGCACGCGGCCGGACAGCGTGACCTCGCCGGTCATCGCCACGGTCGAGCGCACCGGCGTGCCCCGCAACAGGCTCACCAGCGCAGTGGTCATGGTGATGCCGGCCGACGGGCCGTCCTTGGGGATGGCACCGGCGGGGAAGTGCACGTGGAAGCGCTGGCCCTCGAACGCCGAGGGGTCGATGCCCAGCACGTCTGCCTTCGACCGGACGTAGGACAGGGCGATCTGCGCCGACTCCTTCATGACGTCGCCGAGCTGGCCGGTGACCGTGAGGCCGCCGCCCGACTCGCCCGGCATCGACGTCGCCTCGACGAAGAGCACGTCGCCACCCACGCCGGTGACCGCCAGGCCGGTGGCCACGCCGGGCACCACGGTCCGGTCGGCGGCCTCGTCGAAGAACCGGCGCCGGCCCAGGTACGTGGGCACGTCGTCGATGTCGACCACGATGGGTGTCCGGCCGCCCTTGGCCACCTCGGTGGCCACCTTGCGCAGCACCTTGCCGAGCTCGCGCTCGAGGTTCCGGACCCCGGCCTCGCGGGTGTAGCCGTCCACGATCTCGCCCAGCGCGGCGTCGGTCACGTCGACCTCACCCTCACGTAGACCGTTACGGTTGAGCTGGCGGCGGAACAGGTGATCGCGGGCGATGACGACCTTCTCGGCCTCGGTGTAGCCGTCGAGCCGGATCACCTCCATGCGATCGAGCAGCGGTCCGGGGATCTGCTCGAGCATGTTGGCCGTGGCCAGGAAGAGCACGTCGGACAGGTCGAGGTCGACCTCCAGGTAGTGGTCACGGAACGTGTGGTTCTGCGCCGGGTCGAGGACCTCGAGCAGGGCCGAGGACGGATCGCCGCGCCAGTCGGCGCCGATCTTGTCGACCTCGTCGAGCAGGACGACGGGGTTCATGGTCCCGGCCTCCTGCAGGGCCCGGACGATGCGCCCGGGCTGGGCGCCGACGTACGTGCGCCGGTGGCCTCGGACCTCGGCCTCGTCACGGATGCCGCCGAGGGCGACGCGGGTGAACCTGCGGTCCAGGGCCCGGGCGACCGAGGCCCCGAGAGACGTCTTGCCCACGCCGGGAGGGCCGGCCAGGGCCAGGATCGCCCCGGGCTTGCGGCCGGAGGCGTCGACGTCGGGCACCACGCGGCGGGGCGGCCGCTCGCCGCCGCCGTCGGGGGAGGCGTCGCCGTCGTCGGACGAGGTGTCGGTCGCGGCGGTGTCGCCGTCATCGGTGGCGGCGCTGGCCTCGTCGTCGGTGTCGTCACCGACCGCCTCGGCATGGCTGTCGTCACCGGCCGCCTCGGCGGCGCGCTCGGCCAGCAACTTGCGCACGGCCAGCATCTCGACGATGCGGTCCTTCACCTCCTCGAGGCCGGTGTGGTCCTCGTCGAGGACCTGGCGGGCACGCTCGATGTCGTAGTCGTCCACGCTGCGCTCGCCCCAGGGGATCTCGAACACGGTGTCCAGCCAGTTGCGGATCCAGCCGTGCTCGGTGTTCTGCTCGGGCGTGCGCTCCAGCCGGTCGATCTCGCGCTCGATGGCCTTGCGGGTGTCCTCGGTCACCGCCTTGGCCTCGACCAGCTTGGCCAGGCGCTGCCGGTAGCCCCCGGCCAGGTCGTCGCCGCCGTCCTCGCCCAGCTCCTTGCGGATGGCGTCCATCTGCTGGCGCAGCAGGAACTCGCGCTGGCGGGCCTCCAGGCCCTCCGACACGTCGTGGCGGATCTTGTCGGCCAGCTCGTGCTCGGCCAGGGCCTCCTTGACCCATCCCAGGACCAGGCGCAGGCGCTCGACCAGCTCGGTGGTCTCCAGCAGCTCGACCTTGCGCTCGACGGCGAGGTCGGGCCACCAGCCGACGATGTCGGCCAGCGCCGAGGGATCGTCGACGCCGCGCAGCACCTCGGTCAGGCGGCGACCCCCGAGGCTTTCGAACAGCGCACGGAGCGCGGCCCGCAGCTCGGTGGCCAGCTCCTCGGCCTCGCCGGTGACCTCGCCGTCGCGCAGCGGGGAGACGTGCACCCAGAGCGCGCTGGTCTGGCCGACGACGCCGACACCGACCTCGGCGCGGGTCGTGGCGCGGATGACCAGGGCCGGCATGCCGCCGGGCAGGTTGCCGCGGTTCTCGATGCGGGCGATGGTGCCGACACGCGCGTAGCGGCCGTCGGACTGGCGGGGGACCAGCAGCAGGGTGTCGTTGGCCCGCGCGGCGGCGTCGGCGGCGGAGCGGGCCTCGTCGGTCTCGAGGGCAAGCGTCACCACCATGTGCGGCAGCACGACGTCGTTCGTCAGGGGGAGGACCGGGAGGGTCAACGTGTCGAGATCGGCCATGTGGGGGCACCTCGGGGTGTGTGCTCACGAATTGTCGAGCAGTCCGGTCAACGTTAGGGGCACATCGCGCATTCCCCACGCTAGGAACCCTGAGTGCCTCGCGCTCAGGGTTGACTCCAGGGCGCCAACCGCCGGTCGCTACCCGGGCCGGCGAACCTCGGTACCTTTGCGCCATGGCGCTGCCGCAGACGCCCGAAGAGGTCGCCGACGCCTGCGGCAGCGACCCGACGTGGATCTGCCGCCAGGTGCTCGAGTCCACCCAGAGCGAGCGCTGGGCCCGCACCTCCGACGTCCTGCTGGCGAAGCCGGCACAGATCCTGCTCATCGTGGCCGTGGCGTGGGTCGTCAACCACCTCGTCCGCCGTGCCGTCCGCCGATTCACCGAACGCATCGCCAACCCCGAGGCCCAGGAGCGCATCCGCCGCCTGCGGCGGCGCGCGCCCGACGCTCTTCAGTCCCACGGGCCGCAGTCGCTCAGGTCCGCGGCCCGGGCCACGACCCTGTCGTTCGTGCTGCGGTCGGCGACCAGCGCCATCATCTGGACGATCGCCGGGGCCATGATCCTGGCCGAGCTGGGCGTCAACCTCGGCCCGCTGATCGCAGGCGCCGGCATCGCCGGCGTTGCCCTCGGCTTCGGGGCCCAGAGCCTGGTCAAGGACTTCATCTCGGGCACGTTCATGCTCATCGAAGACCAGTACGGCGTCGGCGACATCATCGACGCCGGCGAGGCCAGCGGCACCGTCGAGGCCGTGAGCCTGCGCACCACCCGGCTGCGCGACGTGGAGGGCACCGTCTGGCACATCCCCAACGGCAACATCATGCGGGTCGGCAACATGTCGCAGCAGTGGGCCCGCGCCCTGCTGGACGTGAGCTTGGCGGTCGACACGGACGTCGACCACGCCCAGGAGGTGATCCAGCGGGTGGCCGACGGCGTCTGGACGGACCCCGCCTGGAGCGGCGAGATGCTCGAGGAACCCGAGGTCTGGGGGGTGGAGAGGCTGGGCCCCGAAGCCATCGTCATCCGCCTGGTCGTGAAGACCAAGCCGGGGGAGCAGTTCAACGTGGTGCGGGAGCTGCGCCGCCGACTGCAGCAGGCGCTCACCGACGAGGGCATCGAGCTGCCCGATCCCGGCCGCATGGTCTGGGTCCAGCGCGACGCCGGCTCGACACAGGAGTCACAGCCGCCTGCGGAGTGAAGGTTCGGGGTTTCAGCCCTCGTTGGCCAACGTGACCTCCGCCGAGAACGTGTCCCCCTCGACGGTCTCGAGGGCAGCCACGTTGCCCGCGCTGCGCACGTCGGACGCGGCCAGCGCCAGCAGCGCCAGCCGGTCGGCCGTGTCGCTGACCGTGATCGACGCGACCGGGACGCGCATGGACCGCTTGGCCTCGCTCTTGGCCCGGCGGACCTCGCCCAGCACGGCGGCGGCGACCGCGAGCACCTCGAGCACGGGGACCTCCCCGGCGTCGGCGGCGTCGGCCTCGGCCGTGGCCCGCAGCTCGTCGGCGTCGGGCCAGGACGAGCGGTGGATCGAGCCCTCACGCCACCACGACCACACCTCTTCGGTGACGAAGGGCAGGAACGGCGCGAACAGTTGGAGCTGGGTCCGGAGTGCGAGCCCCAGCGCCGTGCGGGCGGACGCCCGACCGGCGTCCCCGTCCGCTCCGTAGGCCCGGTTCTTGACCAGCTCGAGGTAGTCGTCGCAGAACGACCAGAAGAACGCCTCGGTCCGCTCCAGCGCCCGGGCGTAGTCGAACCTGTCGAACGCGTCCGTCGACGCCGTGACCAGGTCGGCCAGCGCCGCCAGCATCGACCGGTCCAGCGGCTCGGTGACCTCGCCGGCGGTGGTCGCGCCGGTGCCCAGCGCGAAGCGCGAGGCGTTGAGGATCTTGGTCGCCAGCCGCTTGCCGATCCTGATCTGGCCCTCGTCGAAGACGACGTCCATGCCGGGTCGGGCGCCGGCGGCCCAGTAACGAACCGCGTCCGCGCCGTACCTACCCAACAGCTCGGGCGGGTCGCTCGGGGCGTTGGCCGCCGACTTCGACAGCTTCTTGCGGTCGGGGTCGGAGATGAACCCCGAGATGGCGGCGTTGGTCCACGGCAGCGAGTCGTGCTCGTAGTGGGCGCGGACCACGGTGTAGAACAGCCACGTCCGGATGATGTCGTGCCCCTGCGGGCGCAGGTTCATGGGGAACGTGCGCCCGAACAGGTCGGGATCGTCGATCCAGCCGGTGGCGATCTGGGGCGAGAGGGACGACGTGGCCCACGTGTCCATCACGTCGGGGTCGGCGGTGAACCCGCCGGGCTTGTCACGCTGGTCGGCGGGGTAGCCGGGCGGGATGTCGGTGGTCGGGTCGACGGGCAGCATGTCCTCGGGGGCGAGGATCGGCGCCAGGTAGTCGGCGTGGCAGTCGGCGTCGACCGGGTACCAGGCCGGGAAGGGCACGCCGAAAAACCGCTGGCGGGTGATGTTCCAGTCTCCCTGCAGCCCGTTGACCCAATCCTCGTAGCGCACCCGCATGAAGTCGGGCCACCAGGCCAGCTCCTTGCCCCGGGCCAGCAGAGCATGCTTGTCGGGATAGCGGATGAACCACTGGTGCGACGTGACGATCTCGAGGGGCCGGGTGCCGTTTTCCCAGAACTTCACCGGGTGGGTGATCGGCCGCGGCTCGCCGTCGATCAGCTCTGCCTCGGCGAGCAGCTCCGCTATGCGGGCGTGCGCCTGCTTGACGGTCTTGCCGGCCAGCTCGTCGTAGTGCCGTTGGGCCCGAGCCGGATCGGTGGACGGCCAGCCCTCCTCGCCCCACCTCACCGGGCGGAGGCGGCCGTCGCGTTGGACCACCGTGCGGACGTCGAGGTCGAGCTCACGCCACCAGGTGACGTCGGTGGTGTCGCCGAAGGTGCAGATCATCGCGATGCCGGTGCCCTTGTCGGGGGCGGCGAGCCCGTGTGCGACGATCGGCACCTCGACGCCGAAGAGCGGCGTGCGGGCGGTCCGGCCGAACAGGGGTCGGTAGCGTTCGTCGTCCGGATGGGCCACGAGCGCAACGCACGCCGGAAGCAGCTCGGGGCGGGTGGTGTCGATCGACAGTGGACTGCCGTCCGGGCCGTCGAACCGGATCCTGTAGTACGTGCCGGGGATCTCACGGTCTTGCAGTTCGGCCTGCGCCACCGCCGAGCGGAAGTCGACGTCCCACAGGGTGGGCGCCTCCGACCGGTAGGCGAGGTCGCGGCTCGAGAGCCGCAGGAACCCCCGTTGGCTCGCCTTGCTCGACTCGGGGCCGATCGTGCGATAGCCGTGCCTCCAGTCGACCGACAGGCCGAGGTTCGACCAGAGGTCGAAGTAGCTCTGTTCGAGCTGTTCGACCACCTCACCGCACAGCTCCACGAAGTTGGGCCGGCTGATCGGGATCGGCCGATCGTTCCGGTCGGGGTTGGCGGGTGGACGGAAGTCGGGATCGTACGGCAGGGACGGGTCGCAACGGGTACCGGTCATGATCTGGACCCTGCGCTCGACGTTGAGACCGTTGTCGTCCCAACCCATGGGGTAGAAGACCTCTCTGCCACGCATGCGCTGGTAGCGGGCGACGGTGTCGGTGTGCGTGTACGAGCACACAGAGCCGATGTGCAGCCTGCCCGACACCGTGGGCGGGGGGGTGTCGATGGAGAACACGTCGGCGCGCTCCTTGGCCCGGTCGAAGCGATAGGTGCCCTCGGACTCCCAGCGCGCCCGCCAGCGGGCTTCGAGGCCCTCCAGGCTGGGCTTTTCGGGGATCGTGCTCACGGCGACAAAGGGTAGTGGTCCACCCCCGAACGCCCTCAGTCGATAGGGGCCGGCCTTGGGCACGACCAGGCGCTCGACAAGGAGCCCGGCGGCGGCGTTTCACAGCGGTGGCCGTCGGGTATGCAAGCGGCGGCCGGCCCGGCCGAGGACCGACGATGGACACCACCGCTCGCCCCCTGGCCTTCTCGTTGGAGGATGCTCCCGACCGGCTCGCATGGATCTTCGGTTCGTCCCGCAGCGGCAGCACCTGGCTGCTGCGCATGCTGTCGTCGCTCGAGGACGTCGCCCCGATCGACGATCCCCATCTCGGCCACCACCTGGGCGTGTGGCGCCCGATCTCATTGGCCTGGGCCGCGGCCAAGGACCCACCCGCCCTGACGACGCTCGATCGCGTCAAGCACGACAAGGACAGCTACTTCTTCAGCGACCGCTACCGCGACGCCTGGGCGCCGGCGCTGCGCCGGCTCATCGTGGCGCGGTTCGACGCCGAGGTGGCCGACGCCAGGCATCCCCTCCACCGGGAACCCGTGGTGGTCGTCAAGGAGCCCGGGTCACACGTTGCCGACCTGCTGATGACGCTGTTCCCGGCGTCGCGCATGATCTTCCTCCTGCGGGACGGGCGAGACGTGGTCGACTCGTGGCTGGCCGCGTACCGGCAGGGCGCGTGGGCGCTGGAAGAGGGGGCGTTCCCCGTGCACGACGCCGGCCGCGAGGCGCTCGTCCGCTGGCAGTCCGCGGTGTGGGCCTTCCGGACCGCGGTCGTGCAGCGGGTGTACGACGAGCATCCGGCCGACCGCCGGGTGCTCGTGCGCTACGAGGACCTCGTCGCCGACCCCGCGCGCGAGCTCGCACGGATCTGCTCCTACCTGCCCCTCGAAGCCTCCGCCGACGTGCTGGCCGACGTCGCCGCCCGCCACGCCTACACGGCGGTGCCGCGGGTGGACAGGGGCGACGACAAGGAGATCCGCTCGGCGACGCCCGGCGGCTGGCGCGACAACCTCACCCCGGCGGAGCACGACGTCATGCACGAGGTGATGGGGCCCAAGCTGGCCGAGCTCGGCTACCTGGAGCCCGCGCCGGTCGGCTTGGCCTAGCCGCGCCCAACGCGTTCGGGCCGGATTGGTGGGCACCGGTACCCTCACGGCCATGTTGCAGCTGTTCGACACGGCCAAGGGGGGCGTCGTGCCCTTCGAGCCCCGGGAGCCGGGCAAGGTGTCGATGTACGTCTGCGGGCCAACGGTGTACGGCCCGCCGCATCTGGGCCACGGACGCTTTTCGCTGGTGTTCGACGTGCTGCGGCGCTACCTCGCGTGGTCGGGTAACGACGTCACCTACGTCTCCAACGTCACCGACATCGACGACCGGATCATCGCGCGCGCCCAGCGGGAGGACCGCGACTGGCGTGACATCACCTCCCGCTGCGAGGGCGT
>JBOGHG010000063.1:0-17468 GCA_050744525.1 Acidimicrobiales bacterium
CCGCCGGGGTGACGGAGATCTCGTGGGGATCGACGCCCGAGGCGCGCACCCGCTCGAGCTGGCGCAGATCGAGCTTGCCGATGTAGACGTC
Organism: Acidimicrobiales bacterium; assembly: GCA_050744525.1. GTDB lineage: Bacteria > Actinomycetota > Acidimicrobiia > Acidimicrobiales > VFJN01 > DASQUK01. The sequence continues at coordinate 92 of JBOGHG010000063.1, forward strand.
GAGGCGGTCGTCTCCCGCTGGCTGGCTCTGGGCGGGAGCGGCGCTGACGCTGCCGGCGGCGAGCCCGCTGAGCAAGACCACGACGGCCAGGACGGAGACGAGCCTGCGCGGCATGCGCGTCATGAGTGCCCCCCTGCGGTCGATCCGCTGTTCGATCCGCTACCGAGCCTGCCCCCCGGGCCGCAATGTGTCAACCGTCACACGTCGGTGCGGTGCACATCGCTCACTCTGGGTGGTGAGACCGGGCGACCGGTGCCGTTGGCGGAAGACGCGGCCACGTCGAGGGCCAGGCGCAGGTCGTCCGCCAAGCCCCGCAGCGCCGCCCGCCGGTCGTCCCGGTCCGGCACTCGCACGATCGCCGAGGGATGCACGGTCACGACCATGGGGGGACCGAACGCCGACCCCAGCACCTGCCCGCGCAGCGATGCGATCGCGCGGGTCGTGCCCAGGACCGCCCGCACGGCGGTGGCGCCCATGGCGACGACCACCGCCGGGCTTACGTGGGCGATCTCCTCACCCAGCCACGGCGAGCACGCCTCGATCTCGGTGGCGTTGGGGCGCTTGTGGATGCGGCGCTTGCCGCGCGCCTCCCACTTGAAGTGCTTGACCGCGTTGGTGGCGTACACGGTGCCCCGGTCGATCCCCGCCAGCTCCAGCGCGTCGTCGAGGACGCGTCCCGCAGGGCCGACGAACGGTGCCCCTCGCTTGTCCTCCTGGTCGCCGGGTTGCTCGCCCACCAGCATCATGGCGGCAGGGACCGGCCCCTCGCCGAACACCGTCTGGGTTGCGTGCCGGTACAGCTCGCAACGATCGCACCGAGCGGCCTCGCCGGCGATCTCGCGCAGACCCCGTAGGGCATCGGCACCGGACCTCGTTGTCCGGCTCACCGTCGCACCGCCTGCTCGCCGTGGCTCAGCCATCGTCTCACGCGTTCGGCGGGGCGGCCGATATGTCACCCAGCGCCGATTCCGGATCGCTCCGGCGCGCCAGGTCCCCGAGCGACACGATCCCCACGACTTCGTTGTTCTCGACGACCGGTAGCCGGCGAACCGCGTGGCGGCCCATGAGCTCCGCCGCATCGTCCACCTCCGCCTGGGCGTCGACGACGGTCAGCTTGGGGCTGCAGACGTCGCCGACCGGCGTGGCGTCGGGTTGCCGTCCGTCGGCCAGTGCCCGAATGACGATGTCGCGGTCGGTGACGATGCCACGGAGGCTGCCGTCACCCACGACCAGGACATCGCCGATGTCGTTGTCCCGCATGACCTCAGCGGCCTGCCGGACCGAGGCCGCCGCATCCACGCTGAGGGGGTTGGTCATCATCACGTCTCGGACGATGGTTGCCATCGCTCGTCTCCCGTGTGGTCGGTTGTGCTCGGCGCGCTACCCCCACAGTGGGCCACGAAACGGCCGCCGTCCGTGTCCGCCAGCGGGCGGGTTCAGGGGCCGAGCATGTGCCGGCGCAGGCGATGGATGGCCTTGCGCAGCAGCCGTGACACCTGCATCTGGCTGCACTGCATCACCTCGGCGATCTGCGACTGGGTGCGCTCCTCGAGGAAGTACTGAAGGAGCAGATCGCGGTCGTCCTCCGACATGAGCTCCAGGCTCTGCCTCAGTGCCGTGCGGTTCTCGATGCCGAGGAAGCCCCGGTCGCGCTGGCCGATCACCTGTTCCGCCGGCAACCCGCTGGCCGGGTCGTGGGCGTCGAGCGAGGTCGTGATCCGCGCGTCCTCCGCGGTGAGGGCCTCGAGCACCTCGTGCTCGTCGACGCCGATGAAGTCTGCGACCTCGCCGGGTGACGGCGCGCGTCCGAGGTCGTGCATCAGCAGCTCCTGGGCGTCGCGCACGGGTGTCGAGAGCTCGTGGACCCGCCGGGGGACCCGGATGGCCCAGCCGGCGTCGCGAAAGTGGCGGCGCAGCGAACCGATGATGGTGGGCTTGGCGAACGCGAGGAACGGGGTGCGCCGGTCGGGATCGAAGCGCTTGAGGGCCAGCAAGAGCGCCTCGTAGGCAACCTGCGTCAGGTCGTCGACCGGCTCGCCCCGGCGATAGTGGCGCCGGGCCTGGGCCTCGGCGTGGCCGCGATACTGCTCGACCAGCGCACCGAGGGCATCGGCATCGTCTCGCCGGGCATACCGGACGTGCAGCGCCCACAGCTCCGGCTCGACGGCGGGACGACGGGCCCGGCTCTCCACCCAGCGCCGGTCCACGGCATCGGAGGGGATGGTCAGGGCGGCATGCGCCCGATCGGACGCCCGGGACAGGTCATCGATGGCCCGCCGGCAACGGCGGGCCTCCCGGGCGAGCACAGCGGACGGCACACTCAGTCCGTTCCCTCCGGCGGACCTCGCTACACGTGGTCCGTGGTCGTCGATGGCTCAGGACAGGGACCGGCGGGTATGGCCATGGCGGACGGATGCGTACGATCCGGTCGGGATGGTCATGCCACGAGACGCCACCGACGACCAGAGCAGGCTGCTCGCCGACATGCGCGTCCGCGTCGAGTCCGCGGCCGCCGAGATCGACCGCCTGACGTCGGAGCTCACGGCCAGCGAGGAGTGGGCCGACGAGCTGGAGAGCGTCATGGACAGGGTACTGGGCCTGCTCGATGCGCCGGTCGTGGTGGTGGGGGACGACCGGCGGATCCGAGCACTGAGCCGGGGGGCCGGCGATCACCTGACCGGCGGCGTCGTCGTCGGCAAGCCGTTGTCGTCCGTGGTTCCCGAGGACGTCTTCGCGGCCCTGGACGCGCGGCTGGCCGCGGCGGCGCGAGATCCTGACGAGTGGGAGAGGGACGATGCCGAGCCGGGGTCGATGCCCGTGGACGTGCAGCGGCTGCCGAGCGGCGGGGCCGTGATCGTGTTCGGGGCGGGGTGATCACCATGGGCAACGGAACGCCGATGCGGCACGAGGGGGCGGCTGATCGCATCGAGCTGTCGCTGCCGCCGGACAGCCGCTACATGCGGTTGGCGCGGTTGATGGCCAGTGGGGTGGCGACGTCGTGCGGGCTCCCGCTCGAGGAGGTCGAGGACTTCCGCATCGCCGTCGACGAACTGTGCGCAACCCTGATCGAGATGGGCGACGGCGACCCGGTGCGGCTTGCGTTCCAGTTGGCGGGCGATGCCCTTGTGGTGGTGGGCACCACGGCCGCGTCCGGCCATGAGGTGATCGACGACGAGCGCCTCAACCTCAGCAGGCAGATCCTGGACGTGGTGACCGACGGGCACGGGTTGGAGCGCTCCGGTGGGACGCTCGCATTCACCGCCCGGAAGCGCCTGCGGGGCAGCGGCGTGGGGTGACGATTGCGCTCGTCGGGCCGATGCTCGGCGTCGGGCGGCAACGTCGGGGGACGAGCGCCTCGGCGTCAGCCGGCAACGTCCAGGACGAGCTGCTCGTCGTCGCGCGTGAAGATGTAGCGCATGCCCCCGACGTCGGAGATATCGACCACCGACAGGTCGATCACCCCGTCGTCACTGCGCCACCGGTCGAGCAGCTCCACCATCTGGATGTGATCGCCGAGGTTGCCGCTGGGCTGGAAGCTCAGCGTGACCGGTGTCCCGCCCGGCACGACCGCGCCGTCGATGGGCAGGGGATCGAGTGGCAACACGTCGAGAAGTACGCGCTGCGGCATGTCTTCGACGTACACGAGCTGGCACGTCGTCATGACACGAGCTCGGGCTGGGTGGCCCGATCGGCCATCGAGAGGTTCATGCGGGCAAGGCTGGCCCGCAGCAGGCGCGACACCTGCACCTGGCTCACGCCCACGATCTTGCCGATCTGCGATTGGCTGAGCCCGCTCAGGTAGCGGAGCTCGACGATGCGGCGTTCTCGCGCCGGCAAGTCGCGCAGGAGACGCTCCACGGTCATCCGAGCGTCCACGGCATCGAGCGCCGGGTCGTCCCGTCCAAGGCAGTCGAGGTCGCCCTCCTCCTCGTGGTCGCTCGTCGAGGCCAGGGGCGTCTTGCGGTAGCAGCGAGCGGCCTCCAGCGCGTCCAGCACCTCCTCGACGGCCACGCCCGTGTGCTCGGCGACCTCTGCGGCGGTGGGCGAGCGACCCAGCGCCTGGCTCAGGTCGTCGACGGCCTCCTTGACGGTGTGCTGCAGGTCGCGGGCCCGCCGGGGAACGTGGACCGCCCACGTGGTGTCGCGGAAGTGGCGCCGTACCTCACCGGTGATGGTGGGGACGGCGAAGGTGGCGAAGGTGGCGCCATAGTCGGGATCGAAGCGCTCGACCGCCTTGAGCACCCCGAGCATGGCGACCTGGATCAGGTCGTCGAGTGGTTCGCCCTTGCCCGCGAACCGCCGGGCGCAGTGGACCGCGAGCCAGCGGTGGTCCTCGATCAGCTGGTTGCGGATCGCTCGGTCGCCGCCGGCCCGGTACTGCCGGAACCGTTCGTAGTCCGTCGTACGCGTGGTGGCCGAAGCTGTGTTGGTCACGACACTCTCGCTTCGCGTGGCGTTGTGGCCCTCCTTCCCCCTTTCCCCGAGCGCTACACAACTAGCGCCGTGACCACAAAGGACCTCGGGATCAGCGGACGCCGAGCGCCGGTGGCGGCCGCGTCCGCCGGGCTGGGGTTGGCGTGTGTGCATGCCCTTGCCACGGAGGGTGCCCGGGTGGCGCTCTGCGGTCGCCGGCCGGGCCGGGTCGAGGCGGCCGTGGCCGCTCTGCGAGCGGCGCCTACGCCGGCCTGATGTAGCGCAGTCGAGCCCGCGCGGTCTCAGTCGACTCTGAGCTGGCTCGTCAGCTCGTCGCGCCGGGCCTCGAACTCCTCGAGTCCCATCTTCCCGTCGTCGAAGGCGGCGTGCAGCTCGGCCAGCTGCGCCAGGACCTTCGCCTGGTCGACCTCGGGAGCGGGAGCCTCGGCCTCCTGCTCGTCGCTCTGCTCCGCGCGCTGGGCCCTCCGCTCGAGCTTGGCCTGGGCCTTGGCCTGCTTGTCGCGGTCCCGTTGGAGCTTGCCGAAGGTCGTTCGCCGCCGTGACACGTCTAGTCAGAGCACCCGGACGTTCTGGGCTTCGTCGCCCTTGCGGCCCGGCCCGATCTCGAACTCGACCTGCTGCCCAGCCTCGAGCGAGCGGTAGCCGGTGCCTTGGATGTTGGAGAAGTGGACGAACACATCGCTCCCGTCCTCACGCGAGATGAAGCCGTAGCCCTTCTCGGCGTTGAAGAACTTGACGGTGCCTACTGCCATGGTGTCTCTGCCTATCTCTTTCTCTGCCCGTGCCGACCCGAGGCGCGGTACTGCACGGATGAGGCTACGCCGTGCGGCCGCCGGATCGCGCTTTTTCGAACCCCCGGCCCAGGCGGCCTGGCGCGCCGAGGGGCGCCGAGAGCGAAGAGCACGTGCCCAAGCCCGGCTACCTTGACCCCGTGGTCGCCGAGATCGAGCGCGACACCGTCACACTCGCCCGCCGGATCGCCGACCTGGGCACGGGCAGGCGCGCCGGGGTCCTCCGCGGTGCCTGGTGGAGCGACCGGGTGACGGACTGGGCCATGGAGCGGCCGGGGTTCAAGACCCAGCTCTTCCGCTTCGTCGACGTCTTCCCGGCACTGACCGACGCGTCCGACGTCGCCCGTCACCTGTCCGAGTACTTCGACGGCGTTGACGCCCCCAAGGCCCTGGACTTGGGCATCGACCTCGCCGACCGGGTGCCGCTCGGCGCCAGGGTGGAGGCCCGGATCGCCCGCCGCAACATCATGCGGATGGCCCGGCAGTTCATCGTCGGCGCGTCGGCCCCGGAGGCGGTCTCCGGCCTGCACCAGCTCTGGCGGGCGGGCAGCGCCTTCACCGTCGACGTGCTGGGGGAGAAGATCGTGGTCGGCACCGAGGCCGACCGCTACGCCGCTCGGGTCGAGGAGCTGGTCGTGGCACTCGACGATGCCAGCCGCCACTGGGCCCCCGACGACCACCTCGAGCGTGACGACCGAGGGCCGCTCCACCGCGTCAACGTGAGCGTGAAGCCCACGGCGCTGGCCACGCACTTCGAGCCGCTCTCACGTGACGCCGGGCTGACGTCGGCCAAGGAGCGGCTGCGGCCGATCCTGCGGTTGGCCCGGGACCGGGGCGCATTCGTGAACGTCGACATGGAGCACTACGACGCCAAGGACATGACGCTCCAGCTCTTCCGCGACCTGCTGTCGGAGGACGAGTTCGCCGACATGCCGGCGGGCATCGTGGTCCAGGCCTACCTGCGCGACAGCCGCGACGACTTGGCCGACCTGGTCACCTGGTCCGCGCGGCGCGTCGAGCCGATCACCGTGCGTTTGGTCAAGGGGGCCTACTGGGACGCCGAGGCCGTCCACGCCCGGGCCGAGGGTTGGCCCGTTCCCGTCTTCGAGGACAAGGCCGATACGGACGCCAACTACGAGCGCTGCGTGCGCCTGCTGCACGACCACCACGGGGAGGTGCGGGCCGCCTTCGGTTCCCACAACCTCAGGTCCCTCGCCTACGCCATCACCTACGCCCGCCGCAAGGGCATCCCCGACACCGGCTACGAGATACAGATGCTCTACGGCATGGCCGAGCCCATGCACGAGGCCATCCGCCGGCTCGGCTTCCGGTTGCGCGTCTACGCGCCGGTGGGCGAGCTGGTGCCGGGCATGGCCTACCTGGTGCGCCGGCTGCTCGAGAACACGTCCAACGAGTCGTTCGTGCGGCACCGCTTTGCCGAGGGCCGAGACCTCGACGAGCTGCTGGCGAGCCCCGGTCCCCGGGACCTTCCGGTGCCCGGATGGGGCGAGCCCAGGGCGGCTACCGACCCCGCCGACCCCACGCCCTACGAGCCGGAGCCGGTGTCCGAGTGGCGCCGCCGGCCCGCACGCGACGCCATGGCCGCCGCCGTCCGTTCCGTGGCCAGCGGCCTGGGGGAGCAGGTGCCCGCACTGATCGAGGGCGAGCGGGTGACCACCCCCACCACGCTGGTGTCGGTGGATCCGGCCGCGCCCGCCACGGTCGTCGCCCGCGCCGCCGCCTGCACGGCGTCCGACGTCGACGCCGCCGTCGCCGTCGCGGCGCGGGCCGCGCCCGACTGGCGCCGCGCGCCGGCCAGGGAGCGGACGGCCGTACTGTTCCGGGCCGCCGACTGGATGCGGGGTCGTCGCCACGAGATCGCCGCCCTCGAGTGCTTCGAGGCCGGCAAGCCCTGGGACCAGGCCGACGCCGACGTCAGCGAGGCGATCGACTTCTGCGAGTACTACGGGCGGGAGATGCTCCGCCTCGACGGCGCGGCGGCCGATCTCGTGCAGTCCCCTCCCGGGGAGACCAACCGGCTCGTCTACCAGGGCAAGGGTGTGACCGCGGTCATCGCCCCCTGGAACTTCCCCCTCGCCATCCCCACCGGCATGACCGTGGCCGCGCTGGTGGCGGGCAACCCCGTGATCCTCAAGCCCGCGGAGCAATCGCCAGGGGTGGCGTCGCGACTGATCGAGGCCCTGGTCGCAGCGGGTGTACCACCGGGGGTGGTGCAGTTCCTCCCCGGCCTGGGGGAGGTCGTCGGTGCCCGCCTGGTCGAGCACCCCGAGGTGGCCGTCATCGCCTTCACCGGGTCGCGCGCCGTCGGCCTGGCCATCAACCAGCAGGCCGCGGTCACCGTGCCCGGCCAGCGCCACGTGAAGCGTGTCATCGCCGAGATGGGGGGCAAGAACGCGCTGATCGTCGACGACGACGCCGACCCCGACCAGGCCGTGCCCGCGGCCGTGGTGTCGGCGTTCGGCTACGCGGGGCAGAAGTGCTCGGCGGCCAGCCGGCTGATCGTCGTCGGCTCGATCTACGACCGGCTGGTCGAGCGGGTGGTCGGAGCCACCCGTGAGCTGCTGGTCGGCCATCCGTCCCGCCCGGAGGTGCAGGTGGGACCGGTCATCGACGAGGAGGCGCACAAGCGGGTCCTGCGCTGGGTGGAGGAGGCGCCCCAGCAGGGCCGCATCCTCGTCCAGCACGACGGCGTGCCCGAGGAGGGCTACTTCGTCGCCCCGACGGTGGTCGAGGTGGACGATCCCGACGCCCCGATCGCCCGCGATGAGATCTTCGGCCCGGTGCTGACCGTCCTGCGGGCCGACGACCTCGACGCCGCCATCGCGATCGCCAACCGGTCCGAGTACGCGCTCACCGCGGGCATCTACTCGCGCTCACCGGCCAACATCGCGCGGGCGGCCGCCGGGCTGCGGGCCGGGAACGTCTACATCAACCGGCACATTACGGGCGCGATCGTGGGCCGCCAGCCCTTCGGGGGGTTCGGCATGTCCGGCGTGGGATCCAAGGCGGGCGGGCCCGACTACCTGCATCAGTTCCTGGACCCCCGGGTCATCACCGAGAACACGCTGCGCCAGGGCTTCACACCCGAAACGGCGTGACCGGCCGGGTCACCCGGTGTCCTGCTGAGCCTGGTCCTCGTCGTCGATCACGAGGTCGACGAGCGGCAGGACGCGGTGGCGGAGCTGCTCGGTCAGGGCGATCTGCGTGGTGCTGCGATCGATGCCCTGGACCTCGAGGATGCGGCTGATCACGTGCTGCAGGTGGTCGTTGGTGCGGGCCACGACACGGCAATGGAGGTCGCCCGGCCCCGTGACCGAGTGGATCTCGAGGACCTCGGGGACCTCACGCAGGTGCTCGGTGACGTCCTCGAGCCGGCCCTGGGCGATCTCCAGGCTCACGAACGCCAGCACCTCGTAGCCCATCGCGCGCAGGTCGAGGTCAGGGTCGAACCCGGAGATGACGCCGCGCTGCTGGAGCTTGTCGAGCCGGGCCTGTACGGTCCCGCGGGCGACGCCGAGCTGGCGGGCCAGCTCCATCACGCCGGCGCGGGGCGTGTCGCACATGGCCCGGATCAAGCGGGCGTCGAGGCCGTCCATCCCGGTGGGCAACATGAGCAATGTGTCTAACACACTCGGCTGCTCACTGGCTGAATTGTCCAGCATGTGACCGTTGGGTTGACGTCTTGATCCCCCACGCGTTTCCTGGGTCGTGCAGTTCGACCACGTGGGGCAGCCCCGAGGTTGTCCCACCGAGGGGTGAAGATGGCCACGACCGCGCTCCACCATGATCGTCAGGGAAAGCCGGTGGCACCACCCGCTATCGGCGGCATCGATCACGTCGAGTGGTGGGTGGGCAACGCCCGCGCCTTCGCGGGCCTGCTCACGTCGTCGTTCGGGTTCGAGGAGGTGGCCTACGCCGGTCCCGAGACCGGGCGCCGCGACCGGGTGTCCCACCTGCTGCAGCAGGGTCGCATCCGGTTCATCGTCAGCGGCGCGCTCGGGCCCGAGTCCCCGATCGCCGAGCACGTCCGCAGCCACGGCGACGGTGTGAAGGACGTCTGCTTCCTGGTCGACGACGCCGAGGCTGCGTTCGCGGCGGCGGTTGCCCGGGGCGCCGTGCCGGAACGGGAGCCGAAGGTCGATACCGACGAGCTGGGCGCCATCCACCAGGCCGCCATCCGCACCTACGGCGAGACCGTGCACACCTTCCTCGATCGGTCGGCCTACACCGGTCCGTTCGCGCCGCAGTTCGGTCCCCCGGTGCTGCCGACCCCCGCCGGGGAGCCGGTGGGCCTGACCCGCTTCGACCACATCGTCGGCAACGTCGAGCTCGGTCACCTCGACCGGTGGGTCGACTACTACCGGGACGTCCTGGGCTTCGACCTGCTGGTGCACTTCGGCGACGACCAGATCTCGACCGAGTACTCGGCGCTCATGTCGACGGTGGTGTGGAACCACGACAAGGTGGTGCTGCCCATCAACGAGCCCGCCGAGGGCCGCCGCAAGAGCCAGATCGAGGAGTACCTCGACTACTACCGGTCGCCGGGAGTCCAGCACCTGGCGCTGCACACGCCGGACATCGTGCACGCGGTCGGCACGATGCGGGATCGGGGCGTGCGCTTCCTCGACGTCCCGCCCGAGTACTACGACGATGCCCGCTCGCGGCTGGCCGGGATCGACCTGCCGTGGGACGACCTGGCCGACCAGGGGATCATGGTCGACCGCGACGAGGACGGCCACCTGCTGCAGATCTTCACCGAGACGATCTGCGACCGGCCCACGGTGTTCTTCGAGATCATCCAGCGGGAGGGCGCGACGGGCTTCGGCGCCGGCAACTTCAAGGCGCTGTTCGAGGCCATCGAGCGGGCCCAGGCCGCCCGCGGCAACCTCTGACCCGGCGGGTCGCGGCCCGGGTGGGCGGCCTCCCGGCGCGCGCGAATCCTGGGGGTCAGTCGGGCTGATCGGGCCCGGTGAGCCGCTGGACCACCACGATCGATCCGTCACCGTCGCCCAGCGCCAGCGGCTCGGCCGGGGAGTCGGACGAAGGAAAGCTGAACCCGAGCCGTGATGCCTCGATGGCGGCACGCGCCACGGTCGCCTCGAGGTGCTGGACGGCGGCTGCGTGGTCGAGGCCGTCGGTCGCCTGTTCGAGTCGGGTACGAGCCTGCGCCACGAACGGTGCGAGCTCGGCGGGGAGCGGATCGGGGGTGGTCTCGGCCAGCGGGGGAGTCTCCTGGTTCGGACGGGTTCACAGAGGCTATCGGCCGGATCCGCGACCCGCCCACGGAGATGGCACACAGCCCGCGGGCAGGTGGGCCGGCGCTACCCGTGTGGTAGTTTGCTCGTTCCGCCGGGCCGTTAGCTCAGTTGGCTAGAGCACTTGCATGACGCGCAAGGGGTCGGGGGTTCGAGTCCCTCACGGCCCACCCGAAAAGCCCTGGTCAGAACTTATTTTGGCCGGGGCTTCGTCGCGCATCCCCCAGACGTAGCCAGATCGAGCGAAGCCTTTTCGCCAGCGGCTACGTCGGGGAGGTTCGCGGTGGCACAGCGAGGGCCGAGCCTCCGCTGGAGCGAGAGCGCCCAGCGGTGGATGGCGTGGGTGCGCTTCCCGGACGGGTCCCGCCGCAAGGTCGAGCGGGTCAGCAAGGCGGACGCCCAGCACGACCTCGACGAGCTGCTGGCGCTTCGCGCGTCGGCCGAGTTGCCGGGGCCGCGCCGCCGGCGTCTCGCGACGTTCGGCGAGGTGATCGACGCATGGGTGGGCGAGGGCTGTCCGACGGCGGCGCCGAGCAGCCGTGGTCGCCACGCCCGGACCAAGTCACCGAACACGGTCGCGAACGTCCGCTACCTGCTCGACGGCCACGTGCGGCCCGAGCTCGGCAACCTGTGGGTCGACCGGACCACGACCGACCGCCTCGAGCGCGTGTTCCAGAAGATGGCGGCAGCGGGTTACGCCACCAGCACGATCCATCACGCGTGGCTGTACCTGAACCAGGCCTGCCTCCACGCCATCCGGCAACGGCGGACGAGGCTCAACCCGGCGGCCGATGTCCTGCTGCCCGAGGCCCGACCGCCGAAGGCCCGCAAGTCGTTCACGATCGAGGAGCTCGAGCGGTTGGTGGTCGAAGCCATCCCGCAGGACGCCCGCCCGGCGATGTGGCTGACGGGTCTGATGTGCGGGTTGCGACCGGGCGAGCTGGCGGGGCTGCGATGGCCGTTCGTCGACGTCGACGGGGGCGAACCGAGCATCGACGTGGTCGAGCGCGCGAGCGAGGTGGCCGACCGCTACGCCGGCCAGGCGAAGCCCAAGACGGCGCGCCGGGGCCGGATCGGGCTGCACCCGTTGGTGGTGGCCGCGCTGCGCCGCCACCGCGACGAGATGCGCCTGCTCGGGCTGTACGACCCGGAGGGCTTCGTGTTCTGCACCCGCAACGGCACTGCGATGTCGGTGTCGAACCTGCGGCGGGCGTTCCAGCAGCTGTGCGACCGGGCCGGCCTCGTGGGAGAGGAGTGGACGACGTACGAGCTGCGCCATTCGTTCGTGTCGTTGGTGGCCGACCAGCTCGACGACCTCGTGAAGGTCGCGGACCTGGTCGGCCATGCCAACACCCGCACGACCCAGGGCTACCGGCACGCCGTCCGCCCGTCGTTGCCGCACGCCATCGAGGCGTGGGACCGCCTGCTCGGCCGCGCCGGTGCCGCCGGCGTGGGCGCGTCGCGCGAGCCGCTCGGTCTCGCAGTCAGTGACCCTACGTAGCGTCAGCCCATGCCTCGGCTCTGTGCGTTCTACGGCATCGTCATCTACATGTACTGGCGTGACCATGGCCCGCCGCATTTCCACGCGGAGTACGGCGACCGCGAGGCGCTGATCGTCATCGAGGACGGGCGCGTCTTCGCCGGCTCCCTCCCGCCGCGCGCGCTGCGGCTGGTCCGGGAGTGGCATCGGCTGCACGCGGACGAGCTCCGCGAGGCATGGGATCGGGCCGTCCGTCGGGAGGACCCGGGTAGCATCGAGCCACTGCCATGACGACACCCAGGACGATCCCCAAGGTGACGACCGTCGAGGTGTTGCCTCCCTACGGGCTCCGCCTCGTGTTCGACGACGGCCTCGAGCGGGAGGTCGACCTGGGCGATGAGCTGTGGGGGCCGATGTTCGAGCCCCTGCGGGATCCCGAGTTCTTCGCTCGGGTCACGGTCGAGCACGGCACCGTCTCGTGGCCCAATGGCGTGGACCTCGATCCGGTCGTGCTTCACGGAGATCTGGAACCGGCAGACCGAGAGCCCCAGCCGCGCGCCGGCTGAGCAGCGTCGTCAGGGGCCCGCGCGCAGCCTGCCCGCGCTCCCTGGCCCGCGAGCGGGAGTGACGCATTTCACAGGTGGCGGACTGTGGCGTACTGCGCGGCATCGATCGGCAACCGACGGCACACGTTGACACGAGCCAAGTGTGCGACGTTGTATGAAAACTACAGATACTGACTGAAGATGGGTCCGCCCCCGGGCGGTCGGGGATCCGTACAAGGACCCCATGAGCCGACAGTCGCCCCCGCAAGCCCCCGCCGCCCCGCCGCACCGACCCGCTCGACGTGCCGCCTGCTGCGCCGAACCGGCCGCCCGAGCGACGCTGCCGGGCCACGCTCCCGCTCGCCGGCTGACGCCGGTGTCGCGACTCGACACCCGGCGAACCGATTATCACGACAGACAGGTGCCCGCCGGCGGCCGGGAACGCAACCGGGACCGTGCGTGATGCTGCGGGTCACGACCATCCACGCCAACACCGCTGGCGCGTCGGCCCGCTATTACACCCGCTACCTCGCGGAGGACGGCCCGGACAGCGAGGGCCAGTGGCTCGGCCGCCAAGCCGAGGGTCTCGGCCTGTCCGGGACGGTGTCGACCGAGGATCTGGAGGCGCTGCTGTCGGGCCATGACCCCACGACAGGGACACGGCTCGGCATCCCGCTCGTGGACCGCGTCACCCCCAGGGGCAAGCTCACCGAGCGGTGGCGGGATTCGACGCGACCTTCTCGGCGCCGAAGTCGCTGTCCGTGTGGTGGGGGCTCACCGGCGACCCCGGTCTGCTCGAGGCCCACGATCTCGCCGTGCGGGCGGTGCTCGAGCACCTCGAGCGCTACGGCGCCACGACCCGGGTACGGGTCAACGGCAACCGCCAGCACCCCGACACCCGGGGTCTCACCATGGCGGCATTCCGGCAGGCGACCTCGCGGGAGGACGACCCGCAGCTGCACACCCATGTGGTCGTCTCGGCCAAGGTCCAGACGGCCGAGGGATGGCGCTGGATGCCCGCTACCTGAAGCGTCACCAGCGCGCGTTGGGTGGGTTGTACCAGTCGGTGCTGCGGGCCGAGCTCTCGCACCGCTACGGCGTCGCGTGGGGGCCGATCAATGACGGTCAGGCCGAGATCGCCGGCGCGCGTCGCGAGCTGCTCGACGTGTTCTCGAAGCGGACCGCCCAGGTCGACGCCGCGCTCGCCGACAAGATCGACGAGTTCTGCGACCGGGAGGGCCGGGACCCGTCGCGCTGGGAGCGCGCCGCGCTCACCCGCGAGGCCGCCGGCGACACCCGGGCAACCAAGACTCACGCGTCGACCGCGGATCTGTCGGCGCGGTGGCGCGATGAGGCGACGGCGCTGGGCTGGACACCGGATCGTCTGGTGGCGGCCATGCGAATCGCGGCGCAGCAAGCCCCGGTCCGAGAGCCCACCGTCGCCGTGGCCGAGGTGCTGGAGCTGCTCTCGGCGACAGGTTCGACATGGACCCGCGCCGACGTGCTGAAGGCGGTCTGCGATCTCGCGCCGCCCGTGCCGCAGAGGTCGGGTCGTGATTGGGCGCGGGCGGTCGAGCGGGCCTGCGACCGGGTCATCGCCGGGTGCACGCGCCTCGACCCACCCGAAGCCCGAGCGCCAGTGCGGGCGTCGGATGGCCGCTCGATCTGGTTGCCGCCGAGCGACCCGTACGTCACCCACGAGCGGATCCTGGCGCAGGAAGAACGCATCCTGTCCTTCGCGCTCGACGCGCACGACCGACCCGCCCAACCGTCGACCACGCTCGACCGCGACGGCCTCGACGTGTTCCAGGCCGACGCGGCAGCGGCGGTCGCCGGCAACGACCGGCTCGTGCTGGTGGTCGGCCCGGCCGGCACCGGCAAGACCACCGCGCTGCGCAGGGCCGTCGCCGACCTGTCCCACCACGGCCGGCCCGTGTTCGGCGTCGCACCGACCGCCAAGGCCGCGAAGGTGCTGCGCGACGAGACCGGGATGGAGGCCGACACCCTCGCCAAGCTGCTACACGAGTGGCGCCGCGTCCGGCCGCTCGAGAGCTTCCGGCTGCCACCGGGCGGCACGGTCGTGGTCGACGAAGCCGGCATGTGTGGAACGGGTGCGCTCGACGAGCTCGTCGGGCTCGCCGTTGCCCAGCACTGGCGGCTGGCGCTGGTCGGTGACCCGCGCCAGCTCCAGGCGGTCGGCCGGGGCGGCATGCTCGACGAGCTGTGCCGCACCGGGCGCACCCACCAGCTCGCCACCATCCACCGCTTCCGCCACCGGTGGGAAGCGACGGCGTCCCTCCAGCTGCGACGCGGCGACCCCGCCGCGCTCGACGCCTACCTCGACCACGGCCGTGTCACCGCCGGGACCGTCGACGAGCTCGCCGCCGAAGCAGCCCGCCAGTGGCTCGAGCTCACCGCCGCCGGTCGCCGCGTCGCCGTCGCGGCGGAGACCAACGAGCACGTCGACGCGCTCAACGCCGCAATCCAACAAGCACGCCTGCACCGGCGCCAGCTCGGCCATCGGATGGTCGCAGTCGCCGCCGGCGAGACGGCGGCGCTCGGCGACGTGGTGGCGACCCGCCGCAACGACCGGACAGTCCGCACCGACCGGGGCGAACCGGTGCGCAACCGCGACCTCTGGACCGTCGCCGGCGTCGGCGTGGACGGCAGCCTCACCGTGTCGCACCTCGACGGACACGGCCAGATCACCCTGCCCGTCGACTACGTGCGGGCGCATGTCCGGCTGGGCTACGCCGCCACCGTCCATGGCTACGAGGGCGACACCGTCGACGTGAGCCTCGGTGTCGCCACCGAGGCCACCAGCCTCCGCGCCCTGTACGTCGGCCTCACCCGCGGCCGCCAAGACAATCGTCTGCTCGTGGTCGCCGAGGACCTCGACCACGCCAGAGACGTCCTCGAACAGGTCCTCACCAACAACCGAACCGACATCCCGGCCGTCGCCCAGCGTCGCAACCTGGCGGGCCAGGCGGCCCGGGCTCGGCCCGCCAACGATCCCGTCGCTACCGCCCGCCGCGCATTGCGCGAGATCGAGCGCCGAGCCGGCCCCTACCTCGAGGTGCTCGACCAGGCCCAGCAGGACGTGCAAGCGGCCGAGGCCGACCTCCGGGCGCAGCGGCACGAGCTCGAGCGTGCGGCTCCCTGGCGTCGCCGCGGCGCCCACGATCTCGTGGCCCGGGCATCCCAACGGTTCACCGCCGCGGAGGCACGGCTCGAGGACGCCGAAAAGGTCGCTGCCCCGTACCTGCGGGCCCTCAACGCCGCCGACGTACGCCTCCAGGAGGCCCACCACGACGCTACGGTCGCCAGCATCCAGCAGCGCCTCGACGACCTGACGCTACGCGCACCCGCCCGCGCGGCCGAACGCGATCTCGGCATCGACCTCCCCGGACTGTGACCGCCGGACGAGCGCACCGTCCGCTGCGGGCGCGCGGGCCACGCCGCCACCGCGAGTCGGCCATGGCCGCCGCGGGCTTTGGGCCGATGTTGGGGACACGCGTATCGCGACGCTCACGCCTACGCCGATGCTCACCCCGCCACCGTCGCCTGACCGCCGGTCACGGGGTCGCAACGCTGCGCCAACTTCGCGGTTCAGTGCGCAGCCCCGCCGCGCCACGGCGCGACGTTCTGTTGCCGATGATCTGCGCTCGCGTTCTGGTGCGTTCCGCGTAGTCGCGGGGTGCGCGAGATCGGCATCAGTTCTGTCGCGCCGCACACCTCCGTCGAAGCGACGACCTATGGTCACCGCGTGTCGGTCGATCAGTTCGTGTTCCTACGCAAGGCGGACATGCCGTCCACCTCACGGTGGCAGGCGGCACTCGATCAACTTGGCATCGATCTCCAGCTCAACCCCACGCTCGACCCGAGCGTTCACTCCGGGTACTGGCCGGCGCTCCTCGGCGATCACGACTCCGGTTTCGAGTACCTCTGCGGATCGATTCCAGACGCTTTCGGTGCGCCACCACCCGATGGTTTGAATGGTCGCGACTATGTCATCAACCTCGTGACACACAGCGATCTACGGGAACTTCGGTGCGCGATGTATGCGGCTTCAGCGCTGGCGGTCGCCTGCGATGGGCTGTGCTTCGACGAGGAGACAGGCGGACTGACATCCGCGAGCGCAGTCCTGCAGGAGGCGCACTCGATTGCCGAGGACGTCTAGCCCGGCGCGTCGTCGCAACGCGGATCGCACATCGGCACAGGTCCGCGGCGCGGCGGCCAACGGGCCGAGGTAACCCGTATTGCCCGCTGCAGGCGGCCGCTGGCCATCGAGTCCTCGGTACAGAACGCCGAGGCGCGCGATCGAAGCCTCTTTGTGTCAAGGGCCGGTTCCTTGGGCGCGTTGAAGCGGCCCGTGGGCGGCGGGCGTAGGGTCGTTGTTGGGTCCGGGAGTGACTGATCCGAAGTGCCGGTGTCAGGGTGCAAGCCGGCCGCGCCGGATTCAGAGTCGCCCCTGATTGTCCTCCCGGGCCCGCTGGTCAGCGGAGCTTGAGGTCGACTTGGAGTTGGCGCCAGACGGCGTCGCTGATGCGCCGCTTAAGGGCGCGGAGGGCTTCCTTGGGTGACTTGCCCTGGTCCAGCTTGCGTTGGAAGTAGACGCGGCCGGGGGTGTCGTTGCGGATTTGGGTGACCGCGATGAGATGCATGGCGTGGTTGAGTTTGCGGTTGCCTCGCGGGTTGAGCCGGTGTTGCTTGCGGGGTCCGCTGGACGCCTCGATGGGGGCGGTGCCGTTGTAGGAAGCGAACCGTTCCGGTGTCGCGAAGCGGCCCGGGTTGCCGACGTGGCCGAGGATGTAGGCGGCGACGACCGGTCCGACACCGTGCAGCTCGAGC
>JBOGHG010000064.1:0-17274 GCA_050744525.1 Acidimicrobiales bacterium
GCGTGATCTGGATGCGGTGGGTGATGTAGGCGAGAACCGCGACCACCACGTAGCCGATCGCGGCGGCGTTCAGCGCCCCGGCGTCGCCCTCGTTGATGCCGTGGTCGATGCCGTAGCGCACGAGGTACGGACCGGCCAGGACGGTGCCGGTCCACACGACGACCATGGCCAACGCCCCCGCCACCCGGGCCGCCTGGGGCCGCAGCAGCCGGGCCGTCCGGCGCATGACCCGGCCGGCGGCGACGCGGTCGAGCTTGTCGTCCTCGCTGACGCCCGAGGTCATCCACATCAGCGCCGCACCTCCTCGGCCTGGCGGGCGCCGTCGCCGTTGCCGGCGGCGACCGTGGCCGCCTGGCGGGTTTCCCGGGCGGCGGCGGCGGCCAGGACCTGGCGGTAGCGGCCGTCGGTGGCGAGCAGCGACTCGTGCGTACCCTCGGCGGCGACCCGCCCGGAGTCGATGAGCACCACCCGGTCGGCCAGCGCGATGGTCGCCGGCCGGTGGGCGATCACGATCGTCGTGCGACCGTGCATGACCCCGGTCAGCGCGTCGCGTATCTCGTGCTCCTTGGTGGGATCGACCGCCGAGGTGGCGTCGTCGAGGATCAGCACCCGGGGGTCGGCCAGGATGGCGCGGGCGATGGCGATCCGTTGGCGCTGCCCGCCCGACAGCGAGTAGCCCCGCTCGCCGATGCGGGTGGCATAGCCGTCACTCAACTCGCTCACGAACTCGTGCACCCCCGCGAGCCGGGCCGCCCGCTCGATGGCGGCGTGGGGGGCGTCGGGATCGGCGAAGGCGATGTTGGCGGCGATGGTGTCACTGAACAGGAACGTGTCCTCGAACACGATGCCGATGGCCCGGCGGAGGTCACGCACCCGCAGGTCCCGCACGTCGACGCCGTCGAGCGTGATGCGTCCGGCCTCGACGTCGTAGAACCGGGGGATGAGCCGCGCCACGGTTGTCTTGCCCGACCCGGTCGCTCCCACCAGCGCCACCGACTCGCCCGGTGTCACGCGCAGGTCGAAGCCGTCGAGCACCGGGGTTCGTCCACCGTAGGAGAAGCGCACTCCGTCGAACGCCACCGCGCCGACAGGCTCTCCGCTCCCCCGGCCCGAGCGCCCGTGGGAGCGGACGTCCTGTCTCGGGCGGGCGGATGGCAGCGCCACCGGGCGCGGCGCATCCGCCACCAGTGGGGCGGTGGCCAGCACCTCGTCGACCCGCTCGGCCGACACCACGGCCCGCTGCGCCTGCGCGACGATCATGCCCAGCATGCGCAGCGGCCACACGAGCATGGCGATGTAGACGTTGAACGCGATCAGAGAGCCGAGGCTCAGGTCGCCGTCCAGCACCTGGTGACCGCCATAGGCGAGCACCGCTATCAGCCCGATGTTGGGGAGCAGCTCGAGCCCGGGCAGGAAGCTGGCCCGGGTGCGTGCCGCGGCCATCGACTCGTCGTAGACGTCCTCGGCCTCGCCCTTGAGTCGCGCCGCCTGCACGCGTTCCGCCCCCAGCCCCTTGATCACCCGCACGCCGGCCACCGACTCCTCCACCACCGCCGCCAGCTCGGCGGACTCCCGCTGGATCCCCATGACGCTCGGGTAGAGCCGGCGGGAGAAGCGGGTGGCGAGCACGTTCATGAACGGCAGCGAGCCCAGCGCCAGCAGCGTCAGCAGCGGATCGATGAGGGCCAGGATCACGGTGACCGCCAGCACGGTCACGGCGTTGGAGATGGTGATCGGGATCATCACCACGAACGACTGCACCTGCTGCAGGTCGGTGTTGGCCCGGCTCATGAGCTGGCCGGTCTGGGACTGGTCGTGGAACGCGAAGTGGAGCCGTTGGAGGTGGGCGAAGAGGCGGTCGCGCAGGTCGGCCTCGATCCAGCGGGCCTCGCGGAAGGCCATGTAGCGGCGGAGGCCGGTGAACGTGGCCGAGAACACGGCGACGATGCCCAGCGTGACGGACCAGCGGACCAGAGCGCCCGTGTCATCGGCCTCGATGCCGCGGTCGACGGCGGTCTTGACGATCAGCCCGGTGGACACCTTGGCCGCCGTCCAGGCCAGGCCCGTCGAAACCGCGAGGATCAGGCCGGCCCGGCGGGCCCGGACCGAACGCAGGATCAGGCGCCAACCCGTCCGGCCATTGGTCCTTGTCTCGCTTGTCGTCGTCTGCGCCCCTTGCGCCATCGTCCCCTCGGCCTTGACCCGCGGGTCAACGCTATCGGGGTGGGCCCGCTCGCCGACAAGGCCATTTCACGAGCGCGGCCGCAGGCGATGCCCCGGCCCCGGCAGGTTCAGCCGGCGAGCAGCGCCGGCGCCAGCGCTCGCCACCGGTCGAGCGGGAGCGCGGTGACGTCGGGGTCGAGCACCTGGAGGCACACGTGGTCGGCGCCGGCCTCGTGGTGGGCCACCACCCGAGCGGCGATGGCGTCGACGTCACCCCAGGCGACCAGGGCGTCGACCAGCGCGTCGCTGCCTTCGGGGGTGAGGTCGTCGTCGCCCCATCCCAAACGACGAAGGTTGTTCACGTAGTTCGGCAGCGTCAGGTAGATCGCCATGTGCTTGCGCGCGGCGGCGCGAGCGACCTCGGCGTCGCTCGTCAACACGACCGCCTGCTCGACCAGCAGCATCGGCCCGTCACCCAGATGCCGGCGCGCCGCCGCGGTGTGCTCGACGGGGACGAAATAGGTGAGCGCCCCCCACGCCCGGGTCGCCGCCAGCTCGAGCATCTTCGGGCCCAGTGCGGCGAGCACCCGGGGCGGATCGTCGGCCGGGGCGGGGGACACCGTGAACGCGTCGTCCATGGCGTCGAGGTAGTCCCGCATGCGGGCCAGCGGCTTGTCCCAGGCCTGACCCAGCATCCCCTCGACCATGGGGGCGTGGCTGACCCCGAGGCCGAGCAGGAACCGCCCGCCCGAGTCGTCGGCCAGCAGCCGCTGGGCGGACGCGGCGACGCCGGGAACGCGATTGAAGATGTTGGCCACACCGCAGGCGACGACGAGCCGTTCCGTGGCGTCGAGCAGCACCGCGGCGTGGGAGATCGGCTCCCGACCCACGGCCTCGGGTATCCACAATGCACCGAAGCCCAGCTCGTCCAGCTCCGCAGCCACCTCGCGGGCCCGCGCCGCCGGCTGCAGGTCGAGCTGGGCGGTCCAGATGCCGACGCGCCCGACGTCCATGGGAGCCGACGCTACTTTGGCCGCCGATGAGCAGTGGACGCGGCACGCGAGCACGCTGGGCGACCCTTGCCGGCGTCGCGGGGGCCACCGCCCATGTCGGCCTGGTCGACCCATCGCGCGGCGGGGTCTACCCGCCGTGCCCCAGCCGCCTGTTGTTCGGCACCGACTGCCCCGCCTGCGGCGGCCTACGCGGCACGCACGAGCTGTTGAGGGGCGACGTCGGGCAGGCACTGGACCACAACCTGCTCCTGCCCGGGTTCCTCGCGGTGCTCGGTGTCGTGTTGGCCCTGTGGCTCCTACCCCTCGTTGGCCGTCGCGCCCAGACCTTGACGGTCCCCCGCTGGGCGACGATCGGGATCGTGGCGCTCGTGGTCGCCTTCACCGTCGCCCGCAACCTCCCGGTGGCGTCGCTGGAGTTCCTCGCTTCCGGCTAGGAGCTGCTAGGAGCTGTAGCGACCGAAGCCACCCCGGAAGAACACCAGCGGGCCACCCTCGTGGCCGATCTCGAGGTCGAGGACACGGCCGACCACGATCCAGTGGTCTCCGGCCTCGTGGATGGCGTCGATCCGGCAGTCGATCCACGCCAGCACGTCGTTGATGACCGGTGCACCGGTGACCACCGAGGGTCGCCAGCCGATGCCCGCGAACTTTTGGTCGCCCTTGTCGGCGAAGACCCGGGCGATCTCCTCCTGGTCCTCGGCCAGGACGTTGACGCAGTAGTGGCCGGCGGCCTCGATCCCGGGATAGGTGGTCGATGAGTTCCCGGCGCAGAACGCTACCAGCGGAGGGTGGAGCGACACCGAAGTGAACGAACCGACGCACAGCCCGACGGGGCCCGCCTCGGTGCTGGCCGTGACCACCGTGACGCCGGTCGGGAAGTGCCCGAGCACCTGCCGGAACCGCGGACCGTCGACGGCGGACGACGCGGCGGGTCGCTCGGCATTCATTGGCCGGCACCCTAGCGATCCTTGCCTGCGCCGCCCGATATCCCGGGGGAGCCGGGGCTCAGCCGCCGAACGAGACGGTGAGTCCCTCGTACGCGGCGATGACCTCGGACAGCGACGTGGTCTCGGCGGCATCGCACGCGTGGGCCAGGAGCCCGTCGACGGCGGCGTCGTCGTGCGCCGGATCGTGGTGGAACAGCGCCAAGCGCTTGGCGCCGGCCTCGTGCGCCACGAACACGGCGTAGTCCACCGTGCAGTGGCCCCAGTAGTACTTCTGGGTGAACTCGTCGGGGGTGTACTGGGCGTCGTGGATGACCAGGTCGGCTCCGTCGCAGAGCTCGAGCACGGCGTCGGTCACGCTGTGGCTGCCGTCGTGCGGCATCTGGTGGTCCGCGAGGTAGGCGACCACTGCGCCGCCGGTCTCCACCCGGTACCCGTTGTTGGCGCCGACGTGGGGGACAGGACGCACCCGCACCTTGGCCCCGTCGATCTCGATGTCGGCGTCGGCCACGTCGTGGAACGCGATGTGCCCGTACAGCTCCTCGACCGTGACCGGGAAGAACGGCGGCCGCACGAACTGGCGGAACGCATCCTCCAGCGAGCCCGCCTCCTGCGACGGGCCGTAGACGTCGAGCCGGGCGCCAGGTGCCAGGATCGGGCCGAAGAAGGGCAGGCCCTGCACGTGGTCCCAGTGCAGGTGGGTGACGAGCGCCGAGCCCTCGAAGGACCCGTCGGTGGGCAGCGTCTGGCCGAGCAGGCGCAGCCCGGTGCCCAGGTCGAGGACGATCGGGTCGTGGCCCGGCGCGTCCAGCAACACACAAGACGTGTTCCCCCCGTAGCGACGATTCTCGTCGCACGGGCACGGGGTCGAACCCCTGACTCCGAAGAATGACACGTTCAGCAAGGGATCCCCGATTCGCGGCGGTCCCGGGACGTTATCCAACGGTGTCCGCCAACACCGCTGAGTGTGACCACAATCACGAACAGCGACCTCCGGGCGACCACGGGCGGGGTTCGGTTAGCGTCCGCGGCCATGAGCGAGCGTCCCGCAGGGCGAGAGAGCGAGCCCGGCCCGAGCGGCCGTGGGAGCGGGGGACATAGCGTCGACAGCCCGAGCGGCCCGGCCGAAGGCCAAGAGCGGGGTGCAACGAGCGAGCGTCCCGGGACGAACGCCATCACGCAGCACAACGTCGAGGCCAACGGCCTCACCTTCGCCTACCTCGCCGCCGGTGACCCGGCCGCGCCGCTGGCGCTGTGCCTCCATGGCTTCCCCGATTCGGCGTGGACGTGGCGGCATCTGCTCCCCTTCCTCGCCGGCGGCGGCTACCGGGCGGTAGCCCCGTGGCTGCGGGGCTACGCACCCACGACGGTACCCTCCGACGGCCGCTACCAGTCCGCGGTGCTGGGCCTCGACGCCTGCGCGCTGCACGGTGCCCTGGGTGGGGGCGACGATGCCGTCCTGATCGGCCACGACTGGGGTGCGTTCGCGGCGTACGCCGCGGTGCACCACACGACGCCGTGGCGGCGCGTGGTGACGCTGGCGGTGCCGCCGCCCGCGACGATCACCGGCGGCTTCCTCTCCTACGACCAGCTGCGGCGGTCGTGGTACATGTTCTTCTTCCAGCACCCGCTGGCCGAGCTGGCCTTGCCCATGGACGACCTGGCCTTCATCGAGCGCCTGTGGGCGGACTGGTCGCCGGGCTACGACGCCACCGCCGATCTGCCCCACGTCAAGGACGCCCTGCGCGACGCCGCCAACCTGAACGCCGCCATCGGCTACTACCGGGCCACGCTCGGCGGCATCGGGCGGGACCCCGACCCGGAGGTCCAGGCGCTGCAGGACGCCTCGGCCGGGCCGCCCCCGCTGCCCACCCTGTACCTGCACGGACGGACCGACGGGTGCATGGGTGCCGACCTGGCCGAGCAGGCGGGTGCGGCGCTGACGGCCCCCGGGTCGCGGGCGGAGATCGTCGACGACGCCGGCCACTTCCTGCACCTCGAGCGCCCCGACGTGGTCAACGGGCTGATCGCCGAGTTCCTGGCCGAGCGCTGACCGCGCGCCCCGGGCCCTCGGCCGTCAGGGCAGGCGCAGGACCGCACCCTCACGCACCGCGAGGCCGTGGTCGAGCAGGCCCACGGCAACCCGGTCGGCGCGGGTCGGGTCGTCGGGCCAACCCATCACCACCGGCAGATCGGCAACCGCCACCGGGCCGCGACACAGCGCCTCGACCAACCGTCCCCCGCCCTGGCGGTCGGAACCCTCGAACCGGGGTTGGCCGGTGCCGACCGCGGCCGATCCGTCGGCCGGGTCGGGCGGCGCCAGCCCCGCCCCGGCCCAGGCGCAGGATCCCCGCACCGGGCACGACGCGCATCGAGGTCGCCGACGGAGGCACACGGTGCCGCCCAGCTCCATCACCGCCTGGTTCCAGGCCCAGGCGCCGCGTGGCGGCACCAGGTCGTCGGCCAGTGCCTGCGCCTCGGCGGCTCGGAGCGGCCGCCCCTCCCAGCGGGCCAGCACCCGGCCGACGTTGGTGTCGACCACCCCCACGTCGTGCTCGAACGCGAACGCCAGCACCGCCCGAGCCGTGTAGGGACCGACGCCCGGCAGCGCCGTCAGGGCCGACAGGTCCGCCGGCAGGGCCCCGCCGTGGCGGTCGATCACGGCCCGGGCGCAGCGGTGCAGGTTGACGGCCCGCCGGTTGTAGCCGAGCCCGGTCCACAGCCGCAGCACCTCGCCGAGGGGTGCCGCCGCGCACGCCGCCGGCGTCGGGAAGCTGGCCAGGAAGCGCTCGTAGTAGGGGACGACCCGGTCGAGGGCGGTCTGCTGCGCCATGACCTCGGAAACGAGGACCGCCCACGCGTCGCGCGTGCGGCGCCAAGGCAGGTCACGCAGGTGCGCCTCACCCCAGGCGAGCACGGCTCGCTGGCGGCCCCGGCTCACCGCAGGCGCTGGCTGACGTGCAGCGTGCACGGATGGCTGTACGTCAGCTCGGGGCGGCCGGCCGTCTCGGGATGGGTGGCGAGGAATCGCCGCAAGGCTTCGAGCACCCGCCGCCGTCGGTCCTCGTCCAGCACGTGGACGTGGCTGCGCGACTCGCTGTCGGCCAGCTCGCGATCGGGTGTGGTTGTCACGTCGACCTGGAATCGCGTGACGCTCCGAGGGCCGAACCGCCCGTCGTCGGCCAGCACATACTCCCAGCCGTTCCCGGGATACGAGCGGGTGAACCCCGTCAACTCGTGCGACAGGTCGACGAGCGCGGCCGCCCAGCCGGACTCGGGACGCTCGTTCCAGAGCAACGCCAGCCAGCCGCCGGGGCGGAGCACCCGCGCGATCTCGTCCAGCGCCCGGCGTGTCTCGAACCAGTGGAACGCCTGTGCCGCGGTGACGATCTCCACCGACGCGTCGGGCAGCGGGATGTCCTCCGCCGTGCCATCGAGGACACGCACCCCGGGAACCGCCGCCTCCAGCGCGGCACGCATGCCCGGCAACGGCTCGACTGCGACGACGTCTGCGCCGAGCGCCGCGAGCTGGCGTGTGAGCTTGCCCGTGCCGGCACCGAGATCGGCGACAGCCGTACCGGCGCGCAACCCGCACCGTGCCGCCAGCTCGGCCAGCGCCGCATCCGGGTAGAGCGGGCGGACGCTTTCGTAGGCCTCGGCCACGTCGCCGAACCGACTGGCGTTGGGCGCGATCCGGGGATCGGTCATGGCCGCATCATCGCGTCCGCTGGCTGCGGTAGACGCTGGTGACGTAGGGGAACCCGAACGTGGGCCTCCCGGCGAGGTCGGGGTGGGTGCGGGCCAGGTCGCGGACACGCTCGAGCACCCGGGCCCGCTCGTCCTCGGCGAGGGCGCCGACCACGCTGACGGACTCGGCCCGGGCCACCAGCATGTCGGGGTCGCAGGGCTGCTCCCACGGGTGGGTCCACACCTCGACGGGCGTGAACCCGCCGGCGCCGACGACCACCTCGGCGTAGTCGACGTCGTAGTACCACTCGTAGGGCCGCTCCAGGTGGGGTCCGTCGACCAGCAGGTCGCCGAAGGCCCGGACCCAGTCGTGGCCCCGGTCGCGGGCGTTCCACAGGAGGAACAGGTGGCCACCCGGGCGCAGCACCCGGCGGATCTCGGCCAGCGCCACCGGCGCGTCGAACCAGTGGAACGCCTGCGCCACCGTGACGGTGTCCGTCGAGTCGTCGGGCAGCGGCAGGTCCTCGGCGGTGCCGTCGAGCACCTCGATCCCCGGCAGCGCCGCCGCCAGCTGGGCTCGCATCCCGGCGACCGGCTCGACCGCCACCACGTCGGCACCGGTGGGCACGAGCAGCCGGGTCAGCTTGCCGGTGCCCGCCGCCAGGTCGACCACCCGGCGACCGGGGCCGATGGCGCCGTGCCCCACGACGTGGGCGACCGCCTCCGCGGGGTACGACGGCCGGGCCCGCTCGTAGGCGGCGGCGTTGCCGTCGAACCCGAGCACCGCATCCTTCAGCCGGTCGCTCATCTTGGCCCTACTCGGCGAAGACCTCGTCGCCGTAGGGGTAGTGGCGGACCGGAGCATGTTCCCGCTTCCACACCATCAGCCGCCGGGTGAAGGTGCAGATCTCTTCCTGGCGCTGGTTGAAACCCTTGGTCTCGACCGTGACGATGCCGCGCTTGCCGTCGGACGTCTCCTTCTTGTCGAGCACACGGGTCACGGCGTAGATGGTGTCGCCGTGGAACGTGGGCTTGGGGTGCTTGAGCGCCTCGACCTCGAGGTTGGCCACGGCCGCACCGCTGACGTCGGGGACCGACATGCCCAGCACCAGCGAGTAGACGAGGTTCCCGACGACCACGTTGCGGCCCTGCATGGTTTCGTTCTCGGCGAACCACTCGTTGGTGTGCAGCGGGTGGTGGTTCATGGTGATCATGCAGAAGAGGTGGTCGTCGTACTCGGTGATCGTCTTGCCGGGCCAGTGCCGGTAGACGTCGCCGACCTCGAAGTCCTCGAGATGGCGGCCGAACGGGCGGTCGATCGTTGCCATGGCCGCCAACGCTAGGGAGCGGAGTAGGGTCGGGCCAGCACGGCGAGGGAGGGGGACCATGGGCGTGCAGGACCAGACGTCCGTGTGGACGCCACCGGGGGGCGACGAGGTCGTGGTCGAGACGGGCGAGCAGGACGGCGAGCGCTTCCATGTCCGTCAGGACCTGGCCGCGCAGTTCGGGCCGCTCCTTCCGGCCGACGCCGACGCTGATCTCGCGATCGAGACCGCAGGCGACGGCTCCACCCTGTACCTGCGGATGCCCGTGTTCGCCACCCTCGAAGACCTGACGTCCGGGTTCGCCATCAGCCCGTTCGGCGACCTCATCGACCAGTTGGGGACCGGTTGGGGGCGCGTCGACCTCACCGAGCTGGCCGACGTGATGCCCGGTCTGCAGGACAGCAGTAGCACGATGGGGACGCATGTCCCGCGGCTCTTCGTCGACGTGGTCACGAGGGCGCAAGATGTCCGGGAGTTGGGCCAAGACAAGATCCGCGGCGTCGCGGTCGACGGCCTGGCCGCCGAGGTCCCCTTCGCAAATCTGCTCGGCGCGCAGGGCACTGCCTCCGGAGGCATCGAGGTCATGAACCACATCACGGTGCCGATCGAGGTCTGGGTCGACCGCGACGGCCTGGTTCGGCGGGTGAACTTCGGATTCCGTCGCGACGACGTGGCTGAGGCGCTCGGGCGCGACGGCGCCACGGTGTCGATGTCATCGTTCCCGGCCGACGTCGACTACACGCTCGACCTGTTCGACTACGGCGACGAGTCGATCGGCATCGAGTTCCCCACCGACGCCGTCGACGTCACCGATGCCTACCGCCAGATGTTGGAGTCCGGCCGCGCTGTTGTGATTCCCCGCGGCGACGACGGCTGAGTTCTGCGTCTTCGGCAATTGCCGAATACCGTCCCCAGCCATGACTTTGCCCGACATCGACGCCGCCGCGTCCGCCGTCGAGACCGCCCGCGACGTCGTGCACCGCGCGCTCGGCCATCTGGGCGCCACCGGCTCGGTCGACGACGACCAGGTCGTGGCCTACGACCTCGCCCACGCCGCCGCGGCCGTCGAGACCGCGCGGACCCTGCTCGACTACGGCGCCCACGGCGACGAAGAGGCGGCCATCACCTGCGCCTTCGCCGCCGAGGCGATCGCCGACGTGGCCACCCGGCTCTACGGCCGGGAGGCCGCCTGGGGCCTGGACGCCACCGCCCTGGACGATGCCCGGGCGTTCGTGGCCGCCCACCGCGATCCGGCCTTCATGGCCTCCATCGACGGGCCCGGCCCCGGCCACCTCGACGACGACTTCGAGCTGGTACGGGACACGTTCCGTCGCTTCGCCGACGACAAAATCCGCCCGGTCGCCGAGCGGGTCCACCGGCACAACGCCGACATCCCCGAGGACATCATCTCGGGGCTGGCCGAGCTCGGCGCCTTCGGCCTGTCGGTGCCCGAGCGCTACGGCGGGTTCGCGGCCGGCGGCGAGACTGACTACATGGGCATGGTCGTCGCCACCGAGGAGCTGTCGCGGGGCTCGCTGGGCGTGGGCGGATCGCTGATTACCCGGCCCGAGATCCTCACCCGGGCCCTCGTCAAGGGCGGCACCGAGGACCAGAAGCGGCACTGGCTGCCCCGGCTGGCCAGCGCCGAGGTCATGGCGGCGGTGGCGGTCACCGAGCCCGACTACGGCTCCGATGTGGCGGCCATCACCACCATGGGCACGCCCACCGACGGCGGCTGGCTCATCGGCGGCGTGAAGACCTGGTGCACGTTCGGCGCCCGGGCCGACGTCCTGATGCTGCTGGCCCGCACCGATCCGGATCGCTCGCGGGCGCACCGCGGCCTGTCGCTATTCGTGGTCCCCAAGCCACGGGGCGAGGGGCACGGCTTCCAGTTCACGCAGGACGCGGGGAACGATGGCGCCCCCGGTGGCGGCCGCATGGAGGGCCGGCCGATCGACACCATCGGCTACCGCGGCATGCACTCCTACGAGATCGCCTTCGACGACTGGTTCGTGGCCGACGCCGGCCTGGTCGGGGGCGACGACGGCCTGGGCAGGGGCTTCTACCTGCAGATGGCCGGCTTCGAGAACGGCCGGCTGCAGACCGCGGCCCGGGCCATCGGCCTGATGCAGGCCGCGTACGAGGATGCCCGGCAATACGCGCTCGACCGCTCGGTCTTCGGCCAGCCCATCGCCGACTACGAGCTCACCAGGGCCAAGCTGGCCCGCATGGCGGTTACCATCCAGGCCGCCCGCCAGTTCGCCTACGCCGTGGCCCGCCTGATGGCCAAGGGCGAGGGGGCGATGGAGGCGGCGATGGTCAAGGCGTACGTGTGCAAGGCCGCCGAGTGGGTCACCCGGGAGGCAATGCAGATCCACGGCGGCTACGGCTACGCCGAGGAGTACGCCGTCAGCCGCTACTTCGTGGACGCGCGCGTCCTGTCCATCTTCGAGGGCGCCGACGAGACCCTCTGCCTCAAGGTCATCGCCCGCCGCTTGGTGGAGTCGGCGGGGCGATAGGTGCCGGACACCGCCAGACCCCAGCTCGCCGAGTTCCCCGAGGACTGGGAGCGGGCACTGGCCGTCGTGGCCCATCCCGACGATCTCGAGTACGGGGGCGCCGCCGCCATCGCCCGCTGGACCGGGCAGGGCAAGCGCATCGCCTACGTGCTGGCCAGCAAGGGCGAAGCTGGCATCGATTCGATGGATCCCGCGGAAGCCGCGCGGGTCCGCATGAGCGAGCAACGCGACAGCGCTGCGGTGGTGGGCGTGACCGAGGTCGAGTTCCTGGACCATCCCGATGGCACCATCGAGTACGGGCTGCCGCTGCGGCGGGACCTGGCTGCGGCGATCCGCCGCCACCGGCCGGAACTGGTCATCGGCGTCAACCACCGCGAGAGCTATGGCGGGACTTATGTCAACATGGCCGACCACCGGGCCGTGGGGCTCGGCACCATCGACGCCGTGCGCGATGCCGCCAACCGCTGGGTGTTCCCCGAGCTCCGCGACGACGGGCTGGAGCCCTGGTCGGGTGTGCGCCACCTGGCGGTCCTCGCGTCACCCCAGCCCACGCACGCCGTCGACGTGACCACCACCTTCGACGTCGGCGTCGACTCGCTGCGGCGCCACGCCGCCTACCTGGCGGGGTTGGGCGACCCCGACCCGGGGGTGTTCCTCCGCCAGTGGGCCGAGGCCACAGCCGAGCGGTTCGGTGGGCGTTTGGCCGTGTCCTTCGAGCTGCTCGGCGTCTAGTCCACCCTGGCGCCCGCTACTCCCGTGACCCTGGACCTCACTAGCGTCACGGCGATGGAGGACCTGGAAGGCAAGGTGGCGGTGGTCACCGGGGGCGCGTCGGGCATCGGCCTGGGCTTGGCCCGGCGCTTCGCGGGCGAGCGCATGCGGGTGGTGCTGGCCGACGTCGAACGCGGCGCGCTCGACACGGCGACAGCCGGACTGGCCGACGAGTTCGGCGCCGACAACGTCGTCGGCGTCCTCACCGACGTGCGGGACGACGAGGCGGTTGACGCCCTGGCCGCGGCCGCGTTCGAGCGGTTCGGCACCGTCCACGTGCTGTGCAACAACGCCGGCGTCGGCGTCGGTGGGCTCACCTGGACGGTGCCGGCCGACCGCTGGCGCTGGGCCGTCGAGGTGAACCTGCTGGGGGTCGCGCGCGGCATCCGGGCGTTCGTGCCCCGGATGATCGAGCAGGGCGAAGGACACGTCGTCAACACGGCGTCGGCCGCCGGCATCCTGACCGGCCCGGCGATGGCGCCGTACTTCGCCACCAAGCATGCGGTGGTGGCGCTGTCGGAGTCGCTGTACTTCGACCTCCAGCTCACCGGCGGCACCGTCGGGGTGTCCGTCCTGTGCCCGGAGTGGGTGCGCACCAACATCGCCGACAGCGAGCGCAACCGGCCGAACGACGTGGCCCCGGGCGAGTCCGGGCTGGTGTCCGGCATCGACGTCGACCCCGAAATGGTGCGCGCCTTGATCCAGGGCCTGATCGACGGCGGCATGGACCCCGACGACGTCGCCGCCCAGGTGGTCGATGCCATCCGCACCGGCCGCTTCTGGGTCCTGACCCACCCCACCACGCTGGCGGCCGCCCGGAGCCGCTGGGAAGCCATTGCCGATAACGGCCAGCCCGTGCTCTGGAGCCTGACCACCGGCTGACGAGGACGGCCGGACGGGCGGCGAGCCGCTGCGGGACGTGAGGCGCGAGGTGTCCTGATCGGGGATGCTGCTCGTGGGTCAGGCGGCGTCGTTGAACGGGCTGGGTTCGTCGGGTCTTGGTGCCACCGGTGGCGGGTGGTCGTCGCCTGGTGGGCCGGTTGGTTGGTGGTCGGGGTGGCGGGGGTCGTCGGGTGGGACCATGGGGCGGCGACCGGTGCCGGGCACGAGCGCCCAGCCGCGCCGTGTTTTGAGGTGGTGGTGGTGGTCGCAGAGGCGGTCGATGTTGTCGAGGGTGGTCTCGTGGACGGCGGTCCAGGGTGTTCGGTGGTCGTGCTGGATGCCCCGGTGGTGGAGTCGTGGGCAGCCGAGCACGGTGCAGGCGGGTGAGTTCCAGAGCAGGGCGATGCGCTGCGCGGCGCTGGGCGCACGGCCGAGGTGGGTGACGTTGGCGACGGCGACACCGTTGGTGATGACGAGCTGGAGTATCGATTCGCCGAGCAACAGGCGGGCGGCGCCGACGGGTAGGGGGCCGACGCCGGCGATCTCGCACAGCTCGGCGCCGTGGGTGTGGCCCCGCAGCAGCGCTTCGAGATCGACGCGTAACAGCGCGAGGTGGGTGGGGTCGACCGGCCTCGGGCGTGGCGCGGCGGGTGGCGGGTAGCGGCGGTCGCTGCGCTTGGGTCGACCGGGCCATCGGGGGCGTCGTCGCCGCCGCGGCGGGCAGGGCCGGTCGCCGGCTCAGCGGCGTCGGCCCGGGAAGCCGTGGTGCTGGGGGTGTGGCGACGCCGCGCGAGCTCGATGAGGGCGTCGAACCCATAGGCCTGGCGGGGTTCGTGGCGGCCCTGCTTCCTGGCGGCGTGGAACAGCTCGTCGATGATGGGATCGAGCGCGGCGTTGAACCGGGAGCCGGCGTCGGGGGTGCCGCGGGCGGCCAGGTTCCACGCGCCCTCGCCGTCGGTCCAGCGGCGCAGGCGCCGGTCACGGTGGATCCGCCGGTGGGTGGCCTCGGGGTCGGGGTCGGCCTGGGCTTTCGTGCGGGCGCAGGCCTCGCGCAGCTCGGACAGGCTGGAGCTGGCCGCCTTGCCGAGCAGCGACCCTTCGGCGCCCGGTTGGCGGCCGCGGCCCCGGCGATCGCCTCGGCCTGGCAACGCGACAACTCACCGCGACGCATCGCGGTCCCGGTGTGGGGCAACTCGGCGACCTTCGTCGACGTCTCCAACGCGGTGCGTACGCTGCCCAGAGACGAACCCGACTTGCGCGCCAGGTACTCGGCCGTGCCCCGGTCACCCGCCCGTTGCGCCACGCCGGACTCGTCGACCCGGGCGGCCAGCAACGTCTTGGCGGCGCCCGCCAACCGCTCGATGGCGTCATACGCCTGCCACATGGCCGCAGCGTCCCTCAACGGCACATCGCCCGGCACCAGACGCCCGACCTGCAGGCGCAACGCCGCCTCGAGGTCTCTGACTTGCCGCACCTCGACACCTACGAACACGCGTACGACTCTACGCCACTCGTCGGACCTTTACAAGGCTTGTATTAGATTTTTATGTGTTTGGATGACTATCGATTGCGATTCGGTAACTAAGCGGCAAACTCGATCATGCGTCGCCCGGTCCTTGACAATGCCACTCCCGCGGCATATACATACAGTCCGTATGTATGACAGCGGTCACAGACGGCCGCGGCAGGCAGGGAGAGGCGACATGGCGGACGTGGTCGTGGTGGGTGGAGGCGTCGTTGGCCTCTGCGGGGGGCTGTTGTTGGCGCGTGATGGCCACCGGGTCAGGCTGCTCGAGCGTGACCCGGCGCCACCGCCGTCGTCGCCCGACGACGCCTGGACCGGTTGGGAACGGCGCGGCGTCAACCAGTTCCGCATGCTCCACTCCTTCCTGCCCCGCTTCCGCGAGATCCTCGAAGCCGAGCTCCCCGACGTCGCGGGGGCAATCGGCGACGCCGGAGCGCTGCGAACAAACGTCATCGGCAGCCTCCCCGCGCAGATCACAGGCGGCACCCGGCCCGGGGACGAGCGGTTCACCGCGCTCACCGGCCGCCGCCCGGTCGTCGAGGCCGCGATCTCGCGGCTGGCGGGCCGTGAACCGGGGCTCGAGATCCGGCGCGGTGCCGCAGTGCGCGGTCTCGTCACCGGCATCGAGCCCCGGCTGCCCGGGATCCCCCGGGTGGTCGGCGTCGTCACGGACGCCGGCGAGGAGCTGCGCGCCGACCTGGTGGTCGACGTCAGCGGGCGGCGTTCACCCCTGCCGGAGTGGCTCCGGGTCATCGGAGCCCGCCCACCCGAGGAGGAACGGGAGGATTCCGGCTTCGTCTACTACGGCCGCCACTTCCGCTCCCAGGACGGATCCGTCCCGCCCGCGTTCGGCCCGCCGCTCCAGCCCTACGACTCGGTGTCGATCGTGCTGCTCCCGGCCGACAACGGCACGTGGGGCGTCGGCCTCGTAACGAGCGCACGCGACACCGTGCTGCGGGCCGCTCGACACGTTGACGTCTGGGAGCGGATCGTCAAGAGCTACCCGCTCGCCGCCCACTGGCTCGAGGGCGAGGTGATCTCGGACGGCGTCGAGGTCATGGCCAAGCTCGAGGACCGCCACCGCCGGCTGTGGTCGGCCTGCGCCCCGGTGGCCACGGGGCTGATCGCGCTGGGCGATGCGTGGGCCTGCACCAACCCGTCCGTGGGTCGTGGCGCCTCCATCGGCCTGCTGCACGCGCTGTGCCTGCGCAACCTGTTGAGGGCGGTGCCGGCCAGCGACCGCGTGGAGCTGGTGCGGCGCTGGGACGAGGTGACCAGGGAGGTCGTCGAACCGTGGTACCGAGACACGGTGGCGTTCGACCGGCACCGGCTGGCGGAGATCGAGGCGCAGATCGCCGGCGTTCCCTACGAGACCGACGATCCCGCCTGGCTGCTCGGCGAAGCGCTGCGGCGCAACGCCGCCAGCGATCCCGACCTCCTGCGGGCCATGGTGACGATCCGCTCGCTGCTCGATCGGAGCGCGGACGTGCTCGCCCGGCCCGGGCTGGCCGAGAAGGTCATGTCGCTCGACCCTCCCGAGCCGCCCCCGGGACCGAGCCGTGACGAGCTCGTCGGACTGGTCGGCCGGGAGTCGGTCGTAGGAGCATCGTGAGCATGCGCATCGGCGTCAACGCCATCGAGCTCGAAGTCCAGGTCGAGGACCCGGCGGATCACGCCGAGGCCCCGGCTGTCCTGCTGCTCCACGGCTGGCCCGACTCCCATCGGCTCTGGCGGCACCAGGTGCCCGCCCTCACGGCCGCCGGCTTTCGTGCCGTCGCGCCCGACCTCCGGGGCTACGGCGCCTCCGACCGGCCGGACGACGTCGAGGCCTACGGCCTTGCCCACATCCTCGGCGACGTGGTCGGGGTCCTCGACCATCTGGGCGTCGACCGTGCCCACGTGGTGGGGCACGACTGGGGCGCGGCGTTGGCCTGGGCGTTGGCGGCGCTCTTCCCCGATCGCGTCGATCACCTCGTGGCGCTGTCGGTCGGTCACCCCTCGGCATACCGCGCCGCCGGTCTCCCCCAACGCGAGAAGTCCTGGTACATGCTGCTGTTCCTGTTCGAGGGCATCGCCGAGCGCTGGCTCTCGGACGACGACTACGCCAACCTCAGGTCGTGGTCCCGGCACCCGGACGCCGACGCGGTGATCGCCGAGCTGTCCCGACCCGGCGCGCTGACCGCGAGCCTCAACTGGTACCGAGCCAACCTCCCCGCGGCGGCACTGGTCGAGCCTGCGCTCGAGGTGCCGCCGGTGTCCCGGCCCACGATGGGCCTGTGGAGCAAGGACGACATCGCCCTCGTCGAGGAGAACGTGACCGGCTCATGTAAGGGACATCGGCACCCGTGGATCCACCACGGGGCTGGGGTCCCAGGGTTGCATGGTCATCCCGGCTGGTCCGGGGGGTGGCGTCGAGATTGGCTCTGGGGGAGGCCTGTTGGGTCT
>JBOGHG010000065.1:0-17012 GCA_050744525.1 Acidimicrobiales bacterium
GCCCAGCGGGCTCACCGCCGCCCCGACGGGCTCGTCGGTCCCACGGCGCTCGTCGTCATGGTCCGCGGCGCCGAAGGCGGCGAGCGCGGCGGCCAAGCCTCGCTCGCGGGCGGCCGGATCGGGGCTCGCGGGCGGCCGACCCAGCGCCTCGCGTACCGCCGCCAGCCCTGCCAGCCGAGCCGCCACCGCGGGATCCCGCCGGGCCGTCGCGGCCTCGTCGTCGCTGAGGAGGCCGTCGAGCAGTGCGGACGCCAGGTCGTCGGGGTCGCGGGGAGCCGTCATGGTCTCGTGCTTGGACGGTCCGGCGCGTCGGCCGGGTTCCCGAGCAGGTCGGCGAGTTGGCTGCGGCCGCGGGCGATGCGCGACCTGACCGTGCCCGGCGGGATGCCCAGCACACGCGCGATCTCGGCGTAGTCGAGGTCACACAGGTCGCGGAGCACGACCGCGGCGCGGAAATCCGGCGGCAGCAGTGCGAGGGCCGCATCGATGTCCAGGCGATCGGCGACGGCCTCGACCGCAGCCGGCGCCCGGGGTGCCGGCACGGCGTCGCCGGGGCCGTCCGACGGGCTCCCGGCACCCACGCTCTCCGGAGGGTCGGGGAGCGGACGCCGCCGGCGGCGCCGCAGCTCGTCGAGGCAGGCGTTGGTGGCCACGCGGTACGACCACGTGGTGAACGCCGCTCGGCCGTCGTACCGGCGGATGCCCCGGGCGATCGCGATCAGGGCGTCCTGCAGCGCGTCCTCGGCGTCGGCATGGTTACCGGTGAGCCGCCGGCAGAGCGCCCACAGCCGATCGTGGTGGCGGCGCAGCAGGGCCTCGAGGGCGTCGCGGTCTCCCGCCTGGGCGGCCGCCACGAGCGACCGATCGTCGGCGTCGGAAGGGTTTCGGGCGATGCCCGGAACAGTAGATCAGCGCTGCAGGCGCACCTCGGTGACCGTGACCTGTCCGTTGTCACCGGCACGTGTGAACCACAGCAGCACGGCGCCACCGGTCTCGTCGAACGTCACGCGGTTCGTGCCGCTGGCGCCGTCGGGGAACGTGGCCGCCGGCTCGCCCCAGCCCTCGAGGTTGCCCGGGTCGCTCTGGGCCACGTACACCTGGGCCCGCCATCCCACCGACGGCGTGTCGAACCCGAGGGCGTGGATCTCGCTCGACCGTTCCAGCTCGAGGATCAGGCCGACACCCGGCTTGTCGAAGCCGCCCCAGTCAGGGGTCGTGTAGTTCTCGGTGCTCCACGACGTGTTCTGGTCGCCGTCGAAGGCGTCCCCCCGTTGCGCCTCGGACGCGTGCTCGCCGTCGCCGCCGGCGGGATCGAAGTCGATCGTTCGGTCGATGGGGATCGACTCGTCGGCCGCGGACGGCGCCTCGCTGGTGTCGGGCTCGTCGTCCGGATCGCCGAACAGGTTGGTGCCCGACCCCTGGATGAGCAGGCCCGCAACGCCCAACGCCACGGCCACCAGCACGACCAGCAGCGTGGGGACCAACCAGCGGCGCTCGGACTCCGCGAAACGCACCGGCGCGCCCGGGCCCCCGACGGTGGGCGTCCCCGGGGGTGTGGGTGGGGCCACGGGCGGTGGGGGAAGGTGGCCGGCGGCGCCCGCGGTCGCGACCGACCGCGCCCTGATCCCCGCCGGCGCCGGCTCGACGACCGTGGCGTCGCCGGTCGTGGGGCCATCATCGGCCCCCGCCCCCAGGAGCGCAGCCCGCGCCTCGGTGGCTGAGGGATAGCGGTGGTCGGGAGAACGCGCCAGCAGCTGCAACGTGATGGCCTCGAGCTCGCGGGGGATGCCGGGCTTCACCAGGCGAGGCCGTTGCGGGTCGCTGTGCAGTCGGGCGAGCGCGGTGGAAGACGAGGAATCGCCCTCGAACGGGACCCGTCCGCACAACATCTCGTAGAGCACCACCCCGAGGCCGTAGAGGTCGGTCCGGCCATCGACGGGTCCGGCCTCGACCTGTTCGGGTGCCAGGTACTTGGCGGTCCCCAGGAACGAGCCCTCCTGGGTGAGGTCGGCCGACTCGGCGGCCTTGGCGATGCCGAAGTCGCCGACCTTCACCCGACCGTCCTCGGACAGCAGGATGTTGGCGGGCTTGATGTCCCGGTGCACGAGGCCGGCGGCGTGGGCTACGGCCAGCGCACCACACACCTGCGCGGCGATGTTGGCGGCCAGCCAGGGATCGACCGGCCCTTCGTCGAGACGTTGACGGAGGGTGCGCCCCCGCACGAGCTCCATGACGATGGCCTCGACGCCGTTGTCGCTGCAGGTGTCGTAGACGCTGACGATGGCGGGGTGCGACAGGCGGGCCACGGCTATCGCCTCGTGGCGGAACCGGGCCACGAACGTCTCGTCGTCGGCCAGGTGCTGGTGCAGGACCTTCACGGCGATGGCGCGCCGCAGCACCTCGTCGGTCCCCAGCCACACCTGTGCCATGCCGCCCGACGCGAGCTGCTCGTCCAGCCGGTAGCGGCCACCCAGAAGGGCACCGGCCACCAGGCCGGCGGCCGGCGAGGGGCCGGTCGGGGGAGGAGTCAGTGCCACGGTGCGTCCACCGTAGTCAAGGAGGTCCCTTGCAGCCGCGTCGCCCGGACGGCGCGACTTGGTGGGGCCGGAGTGTCAGCGAGCCGCCCACATGAAGACCGGTGACGCACACACCAAGGCCTCCATCAGGCGGGATCGAGCCAGGTGATGCCCATGACGCGGGGGCCCGCGTGCGTGCCGATGGTGGCACCGATCACGGTCACCCGGATCCGGGCGGCCGGATAGCGGGGGCTGAGCAGTTCGCGCATCTCGTCGACATCGGGGGCCATGCCATGGGCGAGGGTGAGCTCCTCCACGGCCTGACGCTCGAAGACTTTGTCGCGCAGCACCTGCAACGCCTTGCGTCGGGTGCGGGCCCTGCCCGCCTCGGCGACCTCGCCGGTGGAGATGTCGAGCAGCGGCTTGATCGCCAGCAGCGATCCGAGCAGCGCCTGGGCGCCGCCGATGCGACCCCCCTTGCGGAGGTTGTCGAGCGTGTCGAGGGCCCCGATGACGTGGGTGCGGGTGGAGAGGTCGCGGACCAGCGCCTCGACCGCAGCGGCGTCGGCCCCATCGGCCGCCGCCTGTGCGGCCCGGCGCACCTGGGCGGCGAGGCCGGAGGTGATCGAACGGGAATCGACGACCCGCACGTCGATGCCGCCCTCCATCGCCTCGGCGCCGTTCTGCGCGGCCTGCATGGTCGCCGACAGGCCGGAGGACAGGTTGATGCACACGACGGCGTCGGCGCCCGCCTCGGCCTGGCGCCGGAACGCAGCCTCGAACGCCCCGGGCGACGGGGCAGCCGTCTCGGGCAGCTCGCTCGACGACCCCAACTTGTCGTAGAACTGCTCGACGGAGAGGTCGACGCCGTCGGTGTACTCGACCGATCCGAAACGGATCGACAACGGCACGACCTCGACCCCGAGCTCCTTCGCCTCGGCGGCCTCCAGGTCGGCGGCCGAGTCGGTGACGATACGAACAGGCACGGCTGGCGACCCTAACGCGCGGAAGCGGCATCCGCCCCGGCGTCACGTCAGTTGCGGCGGGGTCGGCCGCCGGCCAGATGGGCAGGCCGGTGGTCGCCGGGGCCGTCTGGCTGTTCCGGCCGGGCCGGGCCGGCGCCGTCGGCGGCCGGTGATGACGGCACCGAGCCGGTCGGCACCAGGTGGCGCGATCGCCGGGAGCTGCGCCAGTTGCGGGCCCACCACACGGCCAGGAACAGTCCGGCACCGATGGACAGGACGAAGCCGACGCCGGTGACTGCCGTGGACCGGATGTCGAACGTGGTCCGGTCCAACTCGATCGCACGGCCCGGGCTCATCACCCTGATGCCCATCGGGAACGCACCCGAGGTCAGGGCCCGAACGCGGACCTCCAGGTGGGTGACCCCGGGCGGGAGCTCGCTGGTGATGACGTCGCCGTCGAGGAACTCCAGCTGGCCGCTGTCGAACTCGACCTGCACGGTCAGCGGCCGGTCCGAGTTGTTGGTGATGTTGACCGGGATCGTGCTGGTCCGGGACGTGAGGGTGATGCGGAACTGGTCCGGCAGGTCCACGGCGCCGCGCAGCGAGCCCAGCTCGCCGTTGACGCGCTCGACGTAGGCCGGACGCTGGTCATCGGGGGTTGCCGTCCCGGTCGCCAGGAGCAGCGAGCGGGTCAGCGAACCGCCGTCGGCCGCATTGGCCGTGGCGGCAACGCCGCTTACCCCGGTGCGGGCCCGCCGGAGCGGACCGGCTATGCCGCCGAGGTGGGCGGTGACCTCGTGCGACGCCAGTGAGACCGTGCTGGCACCGGTGGGATCGGGCGCCACGTCGAAGACCCGATGGAGCGGCACCGCCTGGACGGCCTGGCCGTCCGACAGCCCGTCGAGCGCCCGGGCCGCCGTCCCGGGGTCGATGTCGGCATCACCCTGGACGTGGACGGCGACGGCCCGGGGGATGGCGGGCCGCTCGAACCACATGCTCGCCAGCTCGGCCAGGAAGCGCTGGGCATCGATGACGCCGTCGTCGCCCTCCAGGTGCGTGGCCAGCTCCCGGTCGCTGACCATGGCCCGGGGCCCACCGTCGCCCAGAGTGACCGGCGCGTCCGGAACGGCGCCGGCCGTCGGCGACGACTGCTCCTCGACCGCGCTGGGAGGGACGACTGCCCGGTCGATGCCGAGGTCGACCGCCTGGTTCGCGGCGTCGTCACCGAGGGTGGGGCCCGACAGCCAGATGCCCGGGACCGGCTCGCGTCCGAAGAGCTGACGCACCACGTTGGCGCCGGCCCCGGCCTGCTCGTTGGCCTCGGCCAGCAGCCCGCTCTCCTGCAGCGCCTCCAGGTCGACGTCGGTGTACGGCCGGGCCAGGACCGGACGGTCGTCCGTGGCGTCCACCAGCGCCGCCACCGCAGCCGCGCCGGGTCCGCCGCTCTCGACAAGGCCGTCGAGCGTCTCGGGTCGGGGTGTCAGCGTGAGCGGCACGGTCGGGGCGGCGGCCAGCAGGTCCGCCCGCTGTTGGGCTCGCCGGATCGTCGTGGGTGCTGGTCGGAGCTTCCCGTCGGGCTGCAAGATTGGCGGCCCGCCGACGTCGATCATCACGGCGACCGCCAGCGGTTCGGGCCAGGTGACGTCGGGCTCGAACAGATAGGTGAGGTAGGTGACCAACGGGGTGCCGAGGATTGCGCCCCGGGCGTCGACCAGCCGCACCTCGACCGGGTACACGCCGCGACCGTCGAGGCCCTGGCCCTCGCCGCCGACGACGAAACCGATCGTGACAGTCCCGGTCGCAGAGCCCGACGACGCCAGCGGTTCCGGGTCCAGCGTGGCCTCAGTGCCTCCCAGGTCGCCATCGAGCGTGTCCTGGAAGCCCGAACGTGACTCGAGTCGGTCGTGCACCACCGGCTGCAGGGCGGCACCCGCGGGCGCACCGCTGACGCGCAGGTTCACCTCGAACCTCTCGCCGGAGTGCACCCAGGTGGTTTGGTCCACGAGCTCGATCGACGGGACTGCCTGCCCTGGCGCGGCGGCCACCGGTGTGCTCCCGACAAGGGAGAGAGCGACGAAGGCTGCGAGAGCCAGCGCCGCGACAGAGCGAAGTGTCGACAGGCGAAACCGGATCACGGGACGTCACCGAGATCGAGCCGGAGGACGGTCAGCCCGTCGGGTTGCAGGACGAACCCCACCCGCAGGTAGAGGCGCAGCGATCGGTCGTTGCCCTCCTGCGTGTTGACCAGCGCGTCGCCGGCGCCCCAGCGCCGCAGCCAGCGCAGGCCGTCGAGGAGGAGCGTGCCGCCGACCCCTTGGCCCTGGGCGCGGGGATGCACGGCCAGGCGCTGGACGTAGCCGCGGTGCGCAGCGCGCCCGCAGATGGCGTAGCCGATCGTCGCGCCGGCGTCGCGGGCGACCCGCAGGTGGACGGTCGGGGTGGCGCTCAGGGCTACGTCGAGCCCGGTTCGGTCCAGCCGCCAGGTCCCGTTGAACGCGGCGTGATCGACCGCCAGCAGGTCCACCAGCTCGCGCCTGCGGCCCCGACGGATGTGGACCGGTGCCGCCAGCCGCGGGTTCGGGAGCTCGTCGAGGCGATGGAGGAGGAGGTGGAGGCGCTCGGCGCGCACGAAGCCGGCCTCGAGGAACGGCGCCTGGTCGGCCCGCCCGATCGCGGCGGTGACCGCGCCCCGGTAGCCGTCGCGCCGGAGCGCGGCGACGCAGCGCCGGACCTCGTCGGTGGTGAGGGGACCGGGCGCGTCGGCGGCGGGCGT
Organism: Acidimicrobiales bacterium; assembly: GCA_050744525.1. Classification (GTDB taxonomy): domain Bacteria; phylum Actinomycetota; class Acidimicrobiia; order Acidimicrobiales; family VFJN01; genus DASQUK01. The sequence goes on from JBOGHG010000065.1 coordinate 6,255, forward strand.
GATGTGGGCAACCTGGTCGTCGGCGTGCCAGGGTCGGACCCGGAGCCGCGCCACACCGATCGCGGGTGCCCGCAAGACACTCATACGTCCCAAAGGGTAGGCAACCCGGCGATACCCGTTACCGTCATCGGCGGATGCCGATCGCGTTCGTCACCCATCCTCGGTACCTGGCCCACGATGCCGGCTTCGGCCACCCCGAGCGGCCGGAGCGCCTGCGGGCCGTGCACGACGGCGTGACCCGCGCCGGGCTCGACGACGAGCTGGTGCCCGTCGCCCCGCGGCCGGCCACCAAGGCCGAGGTCGAGCTCGTGCACGACGGCGGCTACGTCGAGGCGCTCGAGCGGTTCTGTCGCAGCGGGGGAGGGCGGCTCGACCCGGACACCTGCGCCGGTGCCGCCTCTTGGGATGCGGCGCTGCTCGCCGCCGGCGCCGGGCTCAGCGTCGTCGACCGCCTCGCCGCCGGCGAGTTCACGGCGGCGTTCTGCGCGGTACGCCCGCCGGGCCACCATGCGCTCGCGAACCGCGCCATGGGCTTCTGCCTGTTCAACAACGTCGCCGTGGCGGCGGCGGCCCTGGCCGGGCGGGGCGAGCGCGTCCTCCTCGTCGACTACGACGCCCACCACGGCAACGGCACCGAGGCGACGTTCTACGACGACCCCCGCGTCGCCTACGTCTCGGTCCATCAGCACCCGCTCTATCCGGGGACCGGTTCGGTGCTGGAGACCGGGGCCGGCGAGGGGCAGGGCACCACCGCCAACGTGCCGGTGCCGCCGGGCGCCACCGGCGACGTCTTCAGGGCCGCGGTGGCCCACGTGGTGGTGCCGCTGGCCGAGGATTTCCGCCCGACCTGGCTGCTGGTGTCCGCCGGCTTCGATGCCCACCGGGCGGACCCGCTCACCAACCTGGCACTGACGTCCGGGGACTACGCCGACGTCACCGCCGACCTGCTGGCGCTCGTGCCTGCGGGCCGCCGGCTGGTGTTCCTCGAGGGCGGCTACGACCTGGAGGCGCTGCGCGACTCGACCGCGGCGGTGCTCGTGGCGCTCGCCGGCGATCGGCTGCACCCGGAGGCGGCGACGTCGGGTGGGCCCGGGCGCGACGTGGTCGACGCCGCCGCGCTCGTCCAAGCGCGGGCGCGGCAACACGAGGTCGACGCCAGGTAGCACCGCCTACCCTCGCGCCACGTGATCCCCGAGCGGCTGCAGCCCATCCTCGACGACGTCCGGCCACTTGCCGAGCGATTCGCCGCTGCGGGCCACCACATCTACCTCGTTGGCGGGATCGTCCGCGACCTGGTCCTCGGCCATGTCCACGACGGTGCCGACCTCGATCTCACGACCGACGCCCGCCCGGAGCAGACGCTGGCGCTCCTCGACGGCTGGGCCGACTCGACCTGGACGCAGGGCCGGGCGTTCGGCACGATCGGCGCCCGCAAGGGGGGCGTGACGTTCGAGGTCACCACGCACCGCGCCGAGGCCTACCGCGAGGACTCTCGCAAGCCGCACGTCGTCTACGCCGACGACATAGCGCACGACCTGTCCCGGCGCGACTTCACCGTCAACGCCATGGCGCTGCGTCTGCCCGATGTCGAGCTGATCGATCCCTTCGGGGGCGTGGCCGATCTGGCGGAGGGCGTCCTGCGCACGCCGCTGGCTCCCGAGGTGTCCTTCTCCGACGATCCGCTGCGGATGATGCGTGCCGGCCGGTTCATCGCCGGGTACGGGCTGGCGCCCGACGCCGCGCTGGTGTCCGCCGTCCGCAAGCTGAGTCACCGGCTGGAGATCGTGTCGGCCGAGCGGGTGCGTGACGAGCTGTCGAAGCTGCTGGTGGTCACCGATCCGAGCGCGGGCCTGTGGTTCCTCGTCGACACCGAGCTGGCCGACGAGTTCCTTCCCGAGCTCCGGGCACTCCGGCTGGAGCAGGATCCGATCCACCGCCACAAGGACGTGCTGACGCACACGATCGCGGTCGTGGCCAAGACCCCGCCCCGGCTCGTCGTGCGCCTCGCGGCTCTCCTCCACGACATCGGCAAGCCCAAGACCCGCTCGATCGGTCCGCGGGGCGTCAGCTTCCACCACCACGAGGTGGTCGGCGCCCGGATGGCGCGCGACCGCCTGCGGGCGCTGCGGTTCTCCAACGAGCTGGTCGAGGACGTGGCGCGGTTGGTGTTCCTGCATCTGCGGTTCCACGGCTACCGCGACGACGTGTGGACCGACGCCGCGGTGCGGCGCTACGCCCGCGACGCCGGACCGCTGGTCGACGACCTCAACGAGCTGACCCGTTGCGACTGCACCACGCGCAACGAACGCCGTGCCCGCATGCTGGCCAAGCGCATGGACGACCTCGAGGCCCGCATCGCCGAGCTGCGGGAGCGCGAGGAGCTCGAGCGCATCCGGCCCGACATCGACGGCAACCGGGTCATGGAGCTGCTCGGCATCAAGCCGGGCCCCGTCGTGGGAGAGGCCCTGGCGATGCTGCTCGAGGCCCGCCTCGACGAGGGCCCGCTGGGTCAGGCCGAGGCGGAACGCCGGTTGCTGTCCTGGTGGGAACAGCGCCGGCGCCGGTCCGAGCCATCCTGACTCGCTCGCTACGCGACCTTGCGGGCCCGGACGATCAGCGTCGGGGGTACCCAGCGCATGGTGTCCGACCAGCTGTCGCCGGCCGCGGCCCGGTCGGGCTCGGGCTCGGCCAGCGCGTCCACCCGGAAGTTGGCTCGCCCGAGGCTCGCGAACAGGCCGCTGAGCGTGTGGGGCCGGCCGGGCCCGATTCGAGCGGCCGCAGGAGCGGGCCAGGCACGCGCCGACGACCCGCCGGCGCCCACCGGCCAGGCCACCGGGCTCGAGTCCCACCAGGTTCGGCGGAGGACGGGTTCGCCGCCGTCGGGCTCGAGGAGGGTGAACGCCGGATGGGGCAGCGAGAACACGAAGGGCCGTTCGGCCTTGAGCACGCGGTGCACCTGCCGGAACACCCGGTCGAGGTCGTCGGCGGTGGCCAGGCCGTAGACCGACACGGCGGCGTCGATCGTGTCGGCCCGCACGAAGGCCAGCTCGGGCAGCGGCCCGTGGTGGGTCTCGATCTTCACACCCTCGTGGTCGGCGTTGTCCCTGGCGGCGCCCACGTTGGCGACGTCCTCGTCGACGGCGATCACACGGGCACCCGCCTTGGCCAGGGCCACGGCGCCGGCGCCGGCGCCGCACCCGAGGTCGAGGATCCGCCGTCCGTCGACATGGCCGAGCAGCTTGAGCTCGCTCTCGGGGGGCAGACCGGGGCCGTACTGGAGGACATCGGACGTCGCTGCCGTGCGGTCCGATCCCCCGGGCGAGGAGCGCGTCGGGGCCATGCGACCAAGTCTGTCGCACCCATCGCGGTCTCGCTTGCCGCCATCGGTGCATGACGCGACGCCTGGTGCGGCGACTTGCCCATTGGTGGGAGACTTCGAAGACCGCATGACCGTCAGGCCCGAACCCCGCTTGTCGCCGCGTGATGGCGTCGGTCTGGCGACCGACGCGGTCGCCGGGCCCACGACGGGGAGGGTTGCCGATGGTGAGAGCGCCAGGCTGCCTTCCGGAGCGCGGGCGGCGTTGCTCACGTGGGACGGTGACGGCCAGTGCCGGAGGGCGCGACTCGACGGTGCGTCCCGCGCCAAGGCCGCCGAGGCGGCGCTCCTTGCCGACGGGTGGCTCGAGCTGGTCCATCCCGACGACCGGGCCACCGCCGCCGAGGCGGTGCGCACGGTGCTGTCCGGGGAGGCCTGGGGAGGGGACCGCGAGGAACCGGTGCGGCTGCGGACCGGCGAGCGCTGGGCCGTGCTGCGGGTCGAGGCCATCGGCGGGGCGCAGGGCGTCGCGGGCGCGTCGGGGGTGCTGGTCGACGCCACCCGGTCCGTCGGTACCGCGGCCCGGACGGCCCGGCTGCTCGAAGGGTTCAATCGCCTGCGCCATCCCGACGACATCGTGCGGGCGATGCTCGACGAGGGCATCCCGCTGCTCGGGGGAACCACGGGCGTGGTGTACGTGCTGTCCGACGACGAGCTGGTGGTCGCGGGCACCTCGGGCGTCGCCGACGACGCCGCGCACGCGCGCTTCGGCCGCATCGCCCGCGGTTCGCCGCGGCCCGTCGCCGAGGTGTTGCGGACCGGCCGGCCGGTCACCGTCACGAGTCCCGCCGAGCGCCGCCGCCGCTATCCCCAGCTCGACGAGCCCGAGGTCGTCTACCCCGACGCCTTCACGGTCGTCCCGTTGAGCGACGTGGCAGGGCGCCCGTTCGGGGCACTGGGGGTGGGCTTCGAGGACGAACGCGGCCTGCTGAGCAATGACCCCCAGCTGCTCCAGGGCGTCGCCGCGCAGTGCGCGCTGGCGCTCGATCGGGCCCGCCTGGCTGTGGCGGCCGAGCGCGACCAGCAGCGGCTGCGGTTCCTCGATCGACTGAGGGGGGCCCTGTCGAGCACCCTGGGGTTGGACGCCACGCTCATGGAGCTGGCGGGCCTGGCGGTTCCGCGCATCGCCGACTGGTGCGTGGTCCGCTTGGTCGAGTCGACCACCAACCCGCGGCCCATCGTGGGCGCCGCCCACGTCGATCCCGCACGGGTGGGCGCCCTGCGCCGGCTCGCCGAGCGGATCCCCCGGGACATCGAACGGGCCGGGCAGGTGGGCGAGGCGCTCCGGGCCGGCCGGCCCCTGATCCGCGGGTCGCAGGCCGTGGAGGTGCTGCGGCCGCTGTTCGCCGACGGCGACGGCCGCCGGGCACTGGATGACGTGGGCGTCGACGGCTTGGCGATCTTCCCCCTGCAGGCCCGGGGCCGCCTGCTGGGAGCCATCGGGTTCGGCAACCGGGCCGGCCGTGTGTTCGACGGCGACGACCTCGAGCTCGCGGAGGCGGTGGCGGTGCGCGCGGCCGTGATCGTCGACAACGCCCGCTTGTTCGACGAGCAGTCGGTGGTGGCCCGTGCCCTGCAGGACAGCCTGCTGCCGGGGAGCCTGCCCGAGATCCCGGGGATCGAGCTCGGCGCCCGGTACCGGGCGGCGGGACGGGGACTCGACGTCGGCGGCGACTTCTACGACGCCTTCCAGGCCGATGCCAACTGGTGGATCTTCGCCGTCGGCGATGTGTGCGGGCACGGCGTCGAAGCGGCGGCGACGACCGGGCTCGTGCGGCACACGATCCGCTCGTCGGCCATGGCCGGCGTCATGCCCTCGGCGATCCTGGCCCGCCTCAACCAGATGCTGCTGCGCCACACCGCTGAATGGGCTGGCACCGATGCCGACCACGTGCCCGTCAGCCCGCGGTTCTGCACGGTGCTGGTGGGCACCGCCCAGCCGACATCGCGCGGCGTCGACCTCATCCTGTGCTCGGGGGGTCACCCACTCCCCCTCGTCGGCCGGGCCGTCGGCCGGGTCGAGCCCGTGGGCGTGCCCGGCACACTGCTGGGGGTGACCGATGAGGTCAGCCTCACCGACACGGTGGTCCACCTCGATCCCGGCGAGGCGCTGGTCTGTTACACCGACGGGCTCATCGATCGCCGGCGGGGTCGCTCGCGAGCGTTCGGTGAGGAGGGCGTGGTGAAGGCGGTCTACCAGGGCAAGGGCCTGCCCGCGCCCGAGCTCGCCAGGCTCATCGAGTCCGAGGCGATGGCATTCGTCGATGACGACCCCACCGACGACATGGCCGTCCTCACGCTGCGAGCCGTGCCGACGTAGCCGGCGCGGGCCCCGCAGTGCCCGTCGCAGCGCCGGTGTAGTGGTCGACCGCCCGCTCGACCAGGCACAGCCCGTCGAGGCCGGGGAGGCCGTCGACGCGGCCGTCGATCCGCCGGGCGATGGCCCGCCCGCCGCCGTCGCCGAACAGCTCGCGCACCATGAACGCAACCTCGCTGCGCGGCATCACGCCGGCACCCACCGGTCGCCACAGCCGCCGCAGCGCGGCCCGGCACAGGCGCTGCGCGCGGCGGCTGCCCGCCAGGCGGCGCTCGGCCTCGGCGGCGTAGAAGGCGATGTGCCGTCCCTCCTGGCGCATGATGCGCGACAACAGGTCGGTGAGCACGGGGTGGCGTGCCCGGTCGATCAGGCGGGCGTAGCCGGCCTGGGTCGTCCACTCGTTGATCGCGCCCCAGGCCATGTGCACGGCCGGGAAGGTGTCGCCGGCCACGGTCGACCCCAGGGCGTGCAGCATCGGCGACAGGCGGTCGCGGACGCCGAGACGCCGCCGCAGCTCGGCGATCCGCCCGGCACCGTGGGCCTCGCCGTGGGCGGCGAGCACGCGCCCCAACGCCTGCCCGTGCCACATCTCCTCGTAGCTCCACACGGTGAGGAAGGTGGTGATGTCGGGATCTCGGTGCGCCGGGGTGACGAGCAGGTCGCGCAGGTAGCAGACCGTGTGGTGCTCGATGTCGTGCATGTAGCGGAGGCAGCGGATCGCCCCGGCGGGCAACGGCCGATCGCGGAAGGCGTCGAAGTCGATGCCGGCGAGGTCGACGGGTGCGGCTCGGTCGCGGTAGCGGTCGACGTCCACTCGCATGCCCCGGATTCGGAGCCGGGGGCGGTCACGGATGATCGTCAGGCGGCCTGGCCCGAAGCGATGATCTGGTCGGGCGTCGGCGCGACCGCCCCACCCGCCACCTCGGCCGAGACGGCCATCGTGGTGGTGCCGGCGGGCACGGCCACCGACGTGATGAGGGTCGTGCCGTCACCCACGGTGCCCAGCGAGATGGGCTGGTCGCCGTCGAGCTGCCAGAGCTGGTACGTGCGCCCCGCCTCCAGCATGGGCAGGTCGTCAGCGAGGAAGTAGCCGGTGCCGGTGTCCGTGACCACCACCCGGGCGACGGCAGCGCCGTCGGGGGTGGCCAGCGTGGCCACCGGGTCACCGGCGTCGATCGCCTCCTCGGCCTGGTCGGCGAGGTCGGGCTGCTCCTCGCCGCGGTCGCCGAGCAGGTAGCCGATCCCGAGCGCGGCCACCACCAGGACCACGGCCGCGGCGGCCAGCCCTGCGATCCTCTCCCAGGGTCGGCGCCGTCGGGCGAGGTGCCGGGGGCCGGCTCCGGGCGCACCCGGGGCGCGGCGGCCTGCGGCGCGACGGAGCGGCTCGGCCGTCGGTGGAGCGCCGGGGAACGGGACCGCCTCGAGCCCCAGTTGTTCCAGGGCCCCACCCGACTCGGCGGCGATCGACTCGGTGATGCGGGCCCACAGGGCCGGCGGGGCCGGCTCGTCGGGCGTGAGGCGGGCGAGGGTGGCAAGCTGGCCGTCCAGCTCCGCCTGGCACACGAAGCATCCCGCGAGGTGGGCCTCGACGGCGGCCTGCTCGTCCGGCTCCAGGCCGTCGAGCGCGTACACCGCGATCTCGTCGAACGGGTGCTGCTCTTCGATGTTGCTCACGGCCGCACCCCCTCGACGTCAAGGGCCCGGCGCAGGCTCGCCAGGCCGGAGCGGATGCGGCTCTTCACGGTCCCTTCGGGCAGGCCCAACATCTGGGCGGTGTCCCGGTAGGAGCGATCACCGAAGTACGCGAGCAGGATCGGCTCCCGTTCGGGCGCGGGCAGGCGATGCACCGCCCGGCGCACTTCGTCGGCCAGCGCTGCGGTGTGCACCACCGACTCGACCTCGTCGATCGCCATGGGCGACAGCGCCGCCTCGTGGTCCTGCCGCCGGCGCCGGGCGGACTCGGAGCGGACCAGGTCGACGCCCCGCCGATGGGCCAGCGCGAGCAGCCACGGGCGCAGGCCGCCGCGTTCGGGGTCGTAGCGCTCCGGCGCCCGCCACAGATCGGTGAACACCGTCTGGCAGACCTCTTCGGCGCGGTGGGGGTCCCGGGTCACCCGCCGGGCCAGGGCCAGCACGGCGCCACCGTGCCGCCGGAATAGCTCCTCCAACGCCGCCATGCTGCGGCGGCCCACGGCGATGACGAGGCTCGCATCGCTCGATTGGGAGATGCTCTCGTACACGCGTCTCCTCCCCGGCGCCGAAACCGTACCCGGGCAGCCACCGTTCGCGTGGCTTCGACACCGAGCGCGACCGTCCCGGGGCCGGGTTGCCTGGACAGCGGGAGGACCGGCCCCGGGACAGGGGGGAGAGGGACATGGGTTCGTTGGTGGGTGCTGCCGCGGCCCTTGATCCCGCACATCAGCGCCCGACAGCACCCTGTGTGCGTTGTTCGGAGCCGAGGAGGCGCGCGGATGCATGTTCGGCGAAAAAAAGAAGACGACCCCGCCATCGTGGCGGGGTCGTCCGGTCGGCCGGGTGGTTCGGGATCGCTCAGGCCTGCGCGATGAAGTTCTCGAGCGAGTCGCGGGCCACGTCGTCGTGCACCTGGGAGGGTGGCGACTTCATGAAGTACTGGCAGGCGGGAAGCACCGGTCCGCCGATGCCCCGGTCCAGCGCCAGCTTGGCGCAGCGCACGGCGTCGATGATGACGCCCGCCGAGTTGGGCGAGTCGTGGACCTCGAGCTTGAGCTCGACCGTCAGGGGCACGTCCCCGAAGTTGCGACCCTCGAGGCGAATGAACGCCCACTTGCGGTCCTCGAGCCACGGCACGTGGTCCGAGGGACCGATGTGCACGTCGTTGTCGCTGATGCCGGCCTCGATCTGGCTCGTGACCGACTGGGTCTTGGACACCTTCTTCGACTTCAGCCGGGACCGCTCCAGCATGTTCATGAAGTCCATGTTGCCGCCGAAGTTCAGCTGGTACGTGTGGTCGATCGTGGTGCCCCGATCCTCGAACAGCCGGGCCAGGGTCCGGTGGACTATCGTGGCGCCCACCTGGGACTTGATGTCGTCGCCCACGATGGGCACCCCGGCATCGCGGAAGCGGGCGGCCCAGTCGGGATCGGAGGCGATGAAGACCGGGATGGCGTTCACGAAGGCCACGCCGGTGTCGAGGCACGCCTGCGCGTAGTGCTTCTGTGCCTGCTCGGAGCCGACCGGGAGGTACGAGACCAGCACGTCGGCGCGCGCCTCGCGCAGGGCCCGGGCGACGTCGACGGGCTGCGCCGGCGATTCCTCGCACTCCTGTCGGTAGAACTCGCCGAACCCGTCGAGCGTCGGGCCGCGCAGGACCGGCACGCCCAGGTAGTGCACGTCGGCGAAGCGGATCGTGTTGTTGCGCCCGGCGAACATGGCCTTGGAGACGTCCACACCCACCTTGTCGGCGTCGACGTCGAATGCAGCCACGACCTCGATGTCACGGACGTGATAGCCGCCGAGGTCGACGTGCATCAGGCCCGGCACCTGGTCGGCGGGATCGGCGTCGTTGTAGTACTCGATGCCCTGCACCAACGAGCTGGCGCAGTTGCCCACGCCGGCGATGGCGAGACGGATCTTGCTCATGGGTTTCCTCCGGGTTCGGTGTCGGCGCCGGTCCCGGCCGCGGGCACCGTTGCCCGCTCCTCGGCGATGAGGCGATCTAGCCAGGCCAGGTCGGCGGCGATGGCGGCGGTGTCGCGCTCGACCAGCGAGCGCAGGTAGGTGTTGACCCGGCCGTCGGCCCGGGCCGGGTTCCGCCGCTGGTCACGGCGGCGGACTAGCTCGCTGCGCCTCCGCTCGAACAGCTCCAGCCGCTCGGCGGGGCTGAGGTTGCGGCAGAATGCCACCCGCAAGGCGAAGGTCCGGTCGTCGGCGACGTCGGGGTCGACGAGCAGCTCGTGGAGGCGCTTTCGCCCTGCGTCGGTGATGCCGTAGACCTTCTTGCCCCGGGAGCCGCGGCCGGCTTCTCGCACGGCGGTGCCGGCTTGGCGGAGCTGGGCCTTGAAGGCCGCCAGCTCGCCGACCAGCGACCCGCTCATCGGCGCGGTGGGCACGGATGCGACCGGCCGGCTGGTGACGGCCTTGAGATGGCCCGCCTTCTCGAGCCGTCCGAGCGCCGGGTACAGCGATCCGAACGACACGGCCAGGCCCATGCCCAGCATGTCGCCGAGCCGCTTGCGCAGCTCGTAACCGTGCAGGTCGGTCTCGTCGAGAAGCCCGAGGATGGCGAGGTCGAACATCTTCTTTCCGTGCCAGGAGGAGGTCGAAACGTTATATCGAATCGATATAACGACAAGCAGTTTGCCGGCAGGCGGCCGGAACGTCAACCTGCGGCGATCGGATCTCGCGGGCTCCGCCGAGGTGCGGGTGACGGCGGACACCGGACCGGCGGCGGGCTCCACGTCGGGGCGCCGGCCGGAGCGCGCCGCTAGCGTGGCGAAACATGAGCTTCCGACCGGAGGCCATCCGCGGTGCGAGCAGCAACGGTGCCGTCGTCGACTACCGCCTGACGCGGCAGTCGGTGGTGCAGCAGTACCGCAAGGGTCGCCTGTCCCGCCTGGACGTGTGCGACGCCCATCCCGAGCTGCGCCGGGCGGCGACCATGGCCAGCCGGCCGACCAACGAGGCGTGCCCGATCTGCGAGGAGTCCCAGGTCGTGCTCGTGACCTACGCCTTCGGTCCGCGGCTGCCGGCAGGTGGGCGCTGCATCACGACGGCGCGGGAGATGGCCAAGCTCTCCCGGGGCCCGGCCACCTTCACCTGCTACGTGGTCGAGGTGTGCCCCGACTGCGCGTGGAACCACCTGACGCGGGTCTTCCAGGTCGGCGGCGGGTAGCCCGGCATCGTTGGGTGACATGGCCGGCCCGGGTCGGCCCCGGTAGTCTTCTGGTCTCGGAATGGCTGGAGGACCGATCCAAGACACCCGTTCGTTCGACGCGCGTGCCCGCCCGCGCCCGCAGGCAGGCGCAGGCCGCACCCGGCGCCCCGAGCCCGGCCGCCGTCCGCGTCCTCGTGCCCAGTCGGGTCC
>JBOGHG010000066.1:0-16910 GCA_050744525.1 Acidimicrobiales bacterium
AGAAGGGGATGAGCCGGCCGTCGGGGGTGATCTCCTCGACGCAGCACTTCATGAGCTGGCGCACGTTGAGGGTGTAGGGGTCCTGGAAGTCCTGGATCACGATCATGAACGCCTTCGCGGCCAGCTCCGCGAGGGCGTCGGGGAAGTCGATCCCGCAGCTCACGCACATCTCCATGGCGGCACCGGCGATCTGGTCGAGCTCATCGGGCAAGCCCAGCGACGCCAACGCGGTCGTCAACCGCTCGGTCATCGTGTCGGAGCCGGGGATCGCCGAGGCGCTCCACAGCCCCTCAAGCGCGACGCGGGTCGAGGGGTCCGGCAGCGCCCGGTTGCTGATGTAGTCGAGGTAGTTCTCCACGGGCAGCAGCCGGGGGATGGGCACCACGTCCTCGCCGTCGGCCAGCAGGTAGGTGACCGACCGGCAGGTCGGGAAGCAACACGGCACCGGGAAGAAGTCCGACGCCCGGAACCAGTCCGGGCACTGGTCGACCAGGCCGTGGATCACGTCGGGGTTGGTGAGCCGCTGGCGGGGGTCGAAGGAGACGTGCCGGCCGGCGTGGGTGATCGGTTGGAACACCACGCCTCGCACGGCGGCGTGGTCGATGCCGTGGCGGACGACGGCGCCGAGCTCGTGATCGTTGACGCCCGCCTCGACCGCGGCCACCAGCAGCACCGCCAGGCCGGCGTCCGCGCAGCTGTCCAGCGCCTTGGCCTTCGCGGCCCGGAGGTCCCGGCCCCGGAGCGCCAGGTGCGTCGAGGGCTCCAACCCGTCGAACTGCAGGTAGATCCGCACCCCCAGCTCGGCGAGGGCGGGGCCGAAGCCCCGGTCGTGCGCCAGGCGGATGCCGTTGGTGTTGAGGACGACGTTGCGGACGCCCTTGGCGCGGGCCGTGGCGCAGAACTCCAGGATCTGCGGGTGGATCGACGGCTCCCCGCCCGAGAACATGACCACCTCCGGCTCACCCTCCGCGGCGACGAAGGCGTCCAGCCCGGCCTCGACCTGCTCACGCGTCAACGAGAAGCCGTCGGGGTGGTGCCCGGAGTCGGCGAAGCACACCGGGCAGTCGAGGTTGCAGGCGGTGTTGACCTCGATCAGCCCGACGCACGCGTGCTGCTTGTGGTCCGGGCACAAGCCGCAGTCCAGGGGACAGCCGTCATGGACCTCGGTCTGGGTCCGCAACGGCAGCGTCCCCGGCTTGTTGAACCGCAGCGATGCCGCATACATCTCGGCGTCGCCGTAGATCACCGCCTCGAAGCTCCCGTGCGCGCGGCAGCGTTTCCGCAGGTACACCTTGTTGTCGCGGACGTTGATCTCCGCGTCCACCACCACCTTGCACACCGGGCAGATGCTCTTCGTGTACTCGAGGAACACCTCGTCACGATCCACACGCGTCGGCGTCGTCGATGCAGCAGTCACCATGTGCCTCCGGTCATCACCTACCTCTGCAAGCCCAGCAGATCCCGTGGCCGCGGTGACGACCAAGGTCCTCACCCACCACCGCGCGACGACGCCGCCTCGCGGGTTCCGGCGCGGATGCTCGGCCGGCGGACGGTCACCCGGCGGGACCACACGACATACCCGCCGGCGGCGGCGAGGGCCAGGCCGAGCACCGTGGCCCACATCCCGGGGCGGCTGCCGAGCTGGTCGGTGAGCCAGGTCTGGAACCGTTCGACGGTGCGAAAGGTCGCGCCCCGGGCGGCCAGGGGATCGCGCAGGTTCGTGGCCCAGTAGGCGGCGATGTAGACGCCCGACAGCACCAGGATCGCCCCCGAGAGCCGCCCGACGTGCGGGAGGACGCGCCGCAGGCGCCCCACGACGGCCCCCTTGGCGACCGACAGGGCGATCGTCAGCACCATGAGCAGCATCGACATGCCCAGGCCGTACACGACGTAGGTGAGCACCCCGGACAGGAAGGTCGGCGTCGCGCTCGCCGCTCCGGTGACCGCGAGGAAGACCGGCAACGCGCACGACAGCGACGCCACGGCGTAGGAGACCCCGAAGAGGAACATCGAGCGATAGCGCCGGCTCGAGGCGCCCCGCTCGAGGTGCGGCAACGCCACGTTGAGCTGGACACCGAAGACGAGCATCGCGACACCCAGGGCGGTGAGCGCCACACCGATCACCAGGGCGACCCTGGGCACGTAGTCGATGATCGAGCGGAACCCGGCGTTGACCAGCGTTCCGCTCACCCCGAACACCGCCAAGAAGCCGGCCGACACGACCGCGCCGACCGCGAGCCCGCGGGCGACGCCCGTGCCCCGCCCGCCGACCCGGTCGTCGTCCAGGCCCATGAAGTACGACAGGTACGCGGGCAGCATGGCGAAGCCGCACGGGTTCACCGTGGCGACGAGGCCGGCCGCGAACGCGAAGGCGACGGGGACGTCAGCCACCGCCTGCGACCAGCCCCGGACCGCGGCGCATGGTCAAGCCGGTACCCCGAACTGGTCCGCCAGCCGGTCGCGCAAGCCCGCCTCGTCGATGGCGCCGCTGTCGGTGCCGACGATCCGACCGTCGGCGGCGACGTAGACGGTCGTGGGCATGGCGAACCCTCCGAGCGCGGCGAAGATCTCGCCGGTCGAGTCGAGGCCCCACGGATACTCGACCCCGGTCTCGTCCACGATCTCCGCACCGGCGTCCCTGGTGTCCTGCATGGCGAGCCCGAGGAAGCTCACCCGGTCGGACACGTCCCGGTGCACCGCCGCGAAGCCCGACATCTCGGCCCGGCACGGCGCGCACCAGGACGCAAAGAAGTTCAGGACGAGGGGCCGGCCGTCGAGGGCGTCGGTGAGCGCCACCGTCGTGCCGTCGGACATCTCGACCTCACTCGACGGGAGATCGCCACCGCCCTCGACCACACCCTCCGACTGCTGGCTGGCCGGCCGGTCGGCGGCGCTGCCACCGTCGTCGCCCCCGCAGGCGGCGGCGACCAACGACACGGCCATCGCCCAACCGAGCCCACGCCACGCCCGGCCGCGTGCTGCCCCCGATCCGTCCATGGTGGGGAAACCCGTTGACAACCCCCGGAGCTTCCCCACGTGGTCAGCACCTGGTCGACGCTGCCGTCCGCCGGCCCGCCCAGTGTGCCCGGACCCGCCGTGCCGACCGCAATGGGTTCTTAGGACTCGGTGAACTCCGGCCGTCCGCCGTGGACGTGCCGACCGATCGGCTGCTTACGTTCGCCGGGTCACGGACAAGGGACCCGTGGCCACACCGACCGTAGGAGGAGGGGCGATGAAGCGCTTCCTGTTCGGATTGATCGTTCTCCTGCTCGCGGGGGTGATCGCGGTACCCGCCGGCGCCGCCCCCCGGCACGGCGGGGCACGAGCCTGGCAGGTGACCGTCGAGAACCTCACCCCGCCCGGATCCCAGCCGCTGTCGCCGCCGCTGGTGGTGGTGCACTCACACCGGGCCGACGTCTGGAGCGTGGGTACGATCGCCAACCACGGGTTGGCGGCAATCGCAGAGGACGCCAACAACGCTCCGTTGGAGGAGGTCCTGTCCGATGTCCGCGGTGTCGCCGGCGTGTTCACCGTGCCGGGCGGACCGATACCACCTGGCGAGTCCCGCAGCTTCGACGTCGAGACCCGGGGCCGCTTCGACCGGCTGACGTTGCTCACCATGCTGGTCAACACCAACGATGCGTTCACCGGCCTCGACTCGTGGCGCGTCCGCGGCCGGGGTGGCGTCGTCGAGACCATGGCCTACGACGCCGGCAGCGAGCGCAACAACGAGCTGACCGGGTTCATCCCAGGGCCGTGCTGCAACAACCCGTTCGTGCGCGACCCCGAAGGCGCCCTGATCCGCCCCCACGACGGCATCTCCGGCGTCGGCGACCTCGACCCCGCCGTCTACGACTGGCCCGAGCCCGCCGCCCGCATCACCATTACCAGAGCGCGCTAGTCCCGTCTTCCGCACTTGGCCGGCGGCGAGCAGCGCTCGTCGCACACGGCCGTGATCGCGGGCCCCTTCACGCGACCTGGCGACGCGCACCCCGGAGTTTGCCAAGCTGGCGAACGGGCCAGATGAGCCCCGCCTTCAGGAAGCCCACGGGCCCGATCTGGCGGAGCATGTCGAGAATGTTCAGCTCGTCCCAGTGCTCGACGAAGTACCCCTCGTCGACCCTCCAGATGTCGATCGAGCGCATTTCCAACGTTCGGCCGGTCGCCGGGAACCCGAAGAGCGTGCCCCGATGCGTCCCGCGATAGACGAAGCGGCCCACGACGCGGTCACCGGAGACGACGAGATCCTCCATCGTGGCCGTGAGGTCAGGGAGGGCGGCGAGGAACGAGCGCCAGAAGTCCCGGTTGGCCTCCCGGCCGTCGGCCACGTAGGCGTTGTGGTTCCGATAGTCGGTCGCGATGAACTCATCGACCATGTCGGGATCGTGTTCGTTGAGCATCCCCACGAAGAGCTTCGCGAGCTCGTCTCCGGATCTCACGCGGGCCACCATGCCCCGCATCTAACCAGAGGCGTCCGGGGTGTCACACTTCGACTCGTGCGTGTCTCTCATCTCCAGGACGGCGAGGTGCGCCGCGCGACAAGGATGAGGAGAGGTCCGATGAGTGTGTACCTGCAGGTCTGGCGGGCGCGGGTTCCCGAGGACAGCGTGACGCCGCTGTTGGAGATCCATCAGGCGGCGATCGCCGAAGCGCGGCGCCTGTGCCCCGAACTGCTGGGTGCTGACCTGGTCCGTCTCGACGACGGCTCCTGGCTCCACGTGCTGCGCTGGAGCGCTCCGGACGGCGATGAGCGTCTGATGCAGCACGCCGAGCACTTCGACGCCGTGACCATGATGCACGCGCACCTCGAAGACGCGGAGCAGGTCGGACGAGGCGAGATCGTCGACGTGGCCGGTGGGTGACGTCAGGGACGAGATCTCCGTCGAGCTCGCCGGGCACCTGGCTCGGGAGCTGGGCCTCGTGTGGCCGGAGTTCGTCCGGAGACGGTTCACCACGGGGCTCGCTGACGCACTCGCCCCGCGTGCCCTCATGGGGCGGGTCGAGCTGCTCACCGACCGCCTGGTGGAGTCCCTCCCGGTCGACTTCGCCACCGCGGCCGAGGTCTATGCGCGCTACTCGTCGTCGTTCACCGGCTGGATGACCGTGCCGTGTGGCTACTACGTCGCCCGCGCCGGTATCGACCAGCCGGAGGTCACCTTGCCGCTGTTGGCGGGGTTCACGCCCCGCAGCGATCAGACGTCATCCCGGCCGTGTGGCCGGAGGAGGGTCGGCAGCGCACGGACCAGCCCCTGCCACACCACCGCCGGCGCGGCGAAGGACGGATCGGACCGGTACACCTCGGCGACGGCCGCCGCAACGTCGAGCTCGCTGGCGGCGGAGTCGATTGTGGTGGTCTCGATGGGGAGGGTGACGCCGCGGTGGCGGGCCCAGCGGGGGTCGTCCGGCTCCAGGATCCCGGCTTCGATGCTGGCATTGACGAGCCGCCTGCAGCGGCACGGGTTGCCCGCCCGCACCAGGCCGCAGCGTTCGCCCATGAGCCCGCGCATCACCGCCCGGGCCCGCGCCAGGCGCTGACGGAACGCGGCCCGGGTGATGCCGCAGATCTCGGCCCCCTCGCGGTCGCTGAAGCCGAAGAGATCGCCGACCAGGTAGACGACCCGCTGGTCCCGCGACAGGCACAGCAGCATCCCGTAGGTGCAGGACAGCCGGACATCGGCGCAGAGCTCCTCGTACTCGGCTTGGCTGACCGGGTCGTAGGCCGGATCGGTGGCGTGTAGATCGAGGAACGCGCCGAACTCGAACGAGCCCAGGTTGGTGACCAGGCGGATCATCACCTCCTGGGCGCCGTCCTCGGCATCCGCCGGGTTGCCGCTGAAGCGCAGCGCCAGGCGATACAAGGGTTCCTGCATGGCCCGGCACAGCGCTTCCAGGGCCTCCCGGTCGCCGTCCTGGGCCTCGAGCGCCAGGTCGGTCAGCTCGTCGAGGTCCTGATCGGCGCTCACACCGACACCGGGGTCACGGCGGGTTCGGCATGGAGGAAGACCATGTTCTCCATGTCGATCAGGCTGAGCATCGGCGTGTTCGCCTCCGCCGTCTCAGCGGCCTCCGCCGCGGCTTTCGCTTCCTGCATGGTCTTCCAATGGGCGGGGAACACCCACTTGTCGTTGTCTTCGGAATGGCTCATCTCGCACGACAGGAAAACCGGGCTGCTGCCTGATCCAGTCCGCGACGGCGGGGTAGGTGGCGACGAGCTCGTCGCCTGGCGCGCCCTCCCTGAGGGAAACACGACCAGCTCGAGCACCTTGTCTGTCTGTGTGTCAACGGCGACCGCTCCCTGTCTCGAGCGCAGAGGCGCGCCCTCGCGGCAGCGGACCCCGGCAACCCCCTGGTCGTCGCCGACATCACACTCTGGGAGATTGCGACCCTCCACGAGCTCGGACGCATCCGCCTCGACCTGTCGGTCCGGGAATGGCTGGAGCGGGCGACCGCACCGCCGCTCGTCATCCGGATGGGCATCACACCGGCGATCGCCACCGAGGTCGCCGCCCTACCCGCAAGCATCCACCGAGACCCCGCCGACCGCATCATCATTGCTACCGCCAAGGTCCTCGGTGCCACCGTCCTGACCAACGACGAACGCATCATCGATGCCGCGCAGGTGGCGACCCTGTAGAGCTCGCGCTCCCACCGGGGCTGTCAGGGCAGGACGCGTATGTTGCATCGGGTTCCCGGAGCCTTCGCGAGGCGCTGGTCGCCGGTGAGAAGCTCACATTCGAGAACTTCCGCGAGCGCTATGTACGTAGCGTCGTACGCCGTCACGTGGGCCCGTCTCCTGCGTCGTTGTCCATCAAGCCCCGGTCATCGCCACGATGCGCATTCCGGCGCCGGCCGGTCGATGGCTACGGTCGATGGCTACGGTCGATGGCAACCGCCGCTGAGGGGGACAGGTATGTCGTTCAGGCTCAGGCTCGCGCTCGGGGTCGGATCGCTGCTGGCCTTGGTTGGCACCGCGTGCGTGCCGCCCGTCGGGGGAATGCGGCCCGGTCACGGGGGCGGAGCTGGGGGTGGCCACGATCGCCGGGCCGCCGAGGGACCGGTGGCCCCGCTGTCGAGCGACGGGCGCTGGCTGACCGACGCCACCGGCCGGGTCGTGACCCTCCACGGCGTCAACGAAGTCGAGAAGGCTGCGCCCTACTACCCGGCCGCAGCCGGCTTCGACGCCGACGACACCCGGTTCCTGGCCGAGCACGGCTTCACCGTGGTGCGACTGGGGGTCGTGATGCAGGGCGTCATGCCCGAGCCCGGCCAGATCGACCACGACTACATCGAGGCGCTGGCCGGATCGGTGCGGGCGCTGGCCCGCGAGCACATCTTCGTGCTGCTCGACTTCCACCAGGACGGGTTCAGCCCCAAGTACAACGGCAACGGCCTGCCCGACTGGATGGCGATCGACGACGGCCTGCCCAACCCACCTGACGCGGTGTTCCCGCTCTATTACATCCAGAACCCGGCGATGCAGCGGGCCTTCGAGAGCTTCTGGGCCAACCGGACCGGGCCCGACGGCGTGGGGATCCAGGACAACTACATCAGGGCCCTGACCGCGGTGGCCGAACGGTTCGCACGCCATCCCTACGTACTCGGCTACGAGCTGATGAACGAGCCGTGGCCGGGTGCGACCTGGCAGCCCTGTGTCCTCGACCCGGCGGGCTGCGTCGACCTGGAGCAGTCGCTGCTGGTGCCGTTCTACCGGAAGGCGACGGCCGCGATCAGAGCGGTGACCCCGAGCCAGCAGGTGTACGTCGAGCCGTTCGTGCTGTTCAACTTCGGGCAGTCGGCGACGTCGATCCCCGGGCCCGGCGCCGAGAGCGACAACGTGCTGTCGTTCCACTCCTACGCCCTCGACGTGGCCGGCGAGGAGGGCGTGGTGGCGAACGCCCTAGCCGCCGCCGAGCGCGACCGGGTGCCGCCGGTGGCCACCGAGTTCGGCGCCACCCTCGATGTGCCCACCCTGCAACGAATCACCGGACAGCTCGACGACGGCCTGATCAGCTGGATGTTCTGGCACTATCAGGAGGACATCCTCCCCCGGAACGTGCCGGCCGACCTGGACAACGTGCGCAGCCTCGACGCGTTTCGGTCGCTGGCGCGGCCCTACCCTGTGGCGCTCACCGGCACTCCGACGACTGCCCACTTCGACCCGGCCACCCGCACCTACGAGCTGGCCTATTCCACCCGAGGACCGAGCGGCCAGCGCTACCGGTCCAACCAGGTCAGCGTCATCTCGGTGCCGCAGCTCCAGTACCCCGACGGCTACACGGTGGAGGTCACCGGCGCGCGGGTCACCTCGCGCCGCTGCGCCGACCACGTCACCCTGCGCAGCTTGCACCGGTCAGACGACGTCATCCTGCGCATCTTGCCCGGCGCAGACTGTGGTTGAGCGAGAGCGGTGAGGCTCTGGCCCGGCGCTGCCGGGGGACGGCGAGCGGGCGGTCGTCGGGCGATGGCGAGCGGCAGGCCGTCGATTCCCCACCGGACTGGTCGGGCACGCCGAGCTCCCGCGCCACCTCCGAAGCGACGAGGGACGCGTCCCGCACCGCGGTCAGGCTGACGAACAGCGTGGGACGGGAACGGCGTGGGAGGACACGTCACCAGTCGGGTAGGGGCAGGACTGGCCAAGGATGCGAGGGGCGCAGCATCGATGTGACCCGGTCCAGTGGTGATCCTGCTGCCGCCGCGGCGGTGATGCCCCGCCGGCCGTGGCGCGCTGGGCGAATCATCCCCTGTGGGCGATGCACGGGTCCGGCGACCGGTTCTGACTGACACCTGAAGGACGATGTGGCGAGAGGAGAGCGAGATGGCCGTGGGTCGTCACCCGAGGGGGCCCTCGTGAGCCTCCTGGTCCTGATGGCGGCTGCCAGTTCCGTACCGCAGACGGCCTTGTAGCGGGTGGCGTGGACGGATGTGCTCGACGCGGTCAACTGCTCGTCCTCTGCCTGACCAAAGGCGATGCGGCCCGGGCGGGACGAGGTAGACCGTGGAACCGGAGCACGAGGACCTCCTGCGAAGGCTGGCCCTCAACGACGAGGACGCCCTCGAGTCGCTGCTCGGCACCGCGTTGGCCGACGCCGAGCTGTCGGGGCTCGATGCGAAGACGCTGGCCCTGGTTCGGCTGGCGGGGCTCGTCGCGCTCGAGGCCGCCCCTGCCTCGTACCAGTGGAGCGTGGCGGCCGCCCTGGCGGCCGGGGCCACCGACGGCGAGATCGTCGGGGTGTTGGTCGCCCTGGCGCCCATCGCCGGCACGGTGCGGGTGAACGCGGCCGCCCCCGACGTCGCGTTGGCCATCGGCTGCGACATCGGCCTCCCGGACGATCGGTGAACACTGTGAACGCTCGGGGTGGTGCGACGACTGCTGCGCGTTGCGACCCTGCTCGGCCTGGACGTAGCCTGAACGGCGGTGGGCGTCACAGAGGGCGCTAGCGCAGCCACGTCTGGACCGACGGCGGAATCCGATCCGGCCGGCTGGTTCGGGCCATCGTTCCTGCTCGAGCAGTCGAAGCTCGACCCACCACCACCGCGCCCGGGAATGGTGAGCCGAACCGCCCTTCTCGATCGGCTACGGGCATTGTCGACCGTCCCGGTCCTGTCCGTCGCCGCCCCACCCGGCTACGGCAAGACGGCGCTCCTTCGCCAGTGGGCCGAAGCGGCACCAGACCACGTGGCCTGGCTCTCCCTCGAGCGTGAGGACAATGACCCCGCGGTCCTCCTGGCATACATCGCCGCCGCGCTGGATCGGCTCGAACCGATCGACACCGACGTCCTCCGCACCCGGGCGCCCCCGGGCACGTCGGTGGCGGCGCTCGTCGCTCGTCGCATCGCCGCCACGCTGTCTTCGATGGTCGGGCCTGTCGCCCTCGTCCTCGATCACACGGAGATCCTCCACAACCGCCAGTGCCGCGATGCCATCGCCGAACTGGCGATGCACCTCCCCAAGACGGCACGCCTCGTGGTCGCGTCGCGGGGCCCGCCCCCGATCCCCCTGGCGACCCTCCGCTCCCGTGGTGCTGTCGTGGAGCTCGGTGCCGACGACCTGGCGATGGACGAGCGGGAGGCGCGCGTGCTGCTCGAAGGTGCAGGCGTCTCGCTGGCCGACGCCGAGCTGACCGAGCTCGTCCGGCACACGGAGGGGTGGCCGGTCGGCCTGTACCTGGCCGCCCTCTCGCTCAAGGCCGGGGGACGACACAGGACGACCGGGTTTGCCCCCACCGGCGACGATCGCCTGATCGCCGATTACCTGCGGACGGAGCTGCTGGATCGCGTCCCGCGTGGGCGCGTGTCGTTCCTGACCCGTACGTCGGTGCTCGAGCGGATGTCCGGCCCCCTTTGCGACGCGGTGCTGGGCCGGACGCGCTCGGGCCGACTCCTGGAGGTGTTGGAGGGGTCCAACCTGCTGCTGGTTCCGCTCGACCGCCACCGCGAGTGGTATCGCTACCACCACCTGTTCCGACAGCTGCTGCGTTTCGAGCTCGGTCAGCGCGAGGGCGAGCTCGTCGCTCAGCTCCATTCCCGCGCGGCCGCGTGGTGCGAGGCGAACGGCATACCGGACATGGCCATCGACCACGCTCAGGCCGCTGGTAATGCCGACCAGGTTGCCCGACTGGTCGCCACCCATCTGCTCCCCACGTATGCGGGTGGCCGCCTCGAGACGGTGCGTCGATGGTGTCAGTGGTTCGACGACCGCGGGCTGATCGAGCGCTATCCGGCTATCGCGGTGCTCGGCGCCGTGGTGTGGGCGCTCGTAGGCGACGCGGCCGCCGCCGAGCGCTGGGCGGCGGCCGCCGAGCGGACGCCGGTCGAGGGCACGGCCCCCGACGGCAGCACGATGGAGAGCTGGCGGGCACTGCTGCGTGCCGCCATGTGCCGCAGTGGCGTGGGCCAGATGCAGCGCGACGCCGAGATCGCCCGTGACGGTCTGGCGCCAGGGAGTCGGTGGCGTCCCGCGGCGCTGACACTGGAGGGCACCTCGTGGCTGCTGGAGGGCGAACGCGATCGGGGCGATGCGATCCTGGCGCACGCCGTGGAGATCGGACAGGAGATCGGGGCTGGGCCGATGACGGCAGCCGCGCTGGCCACGCGCGCCACCATCGCGACCCGGCGGGAGGAGTGGCACCACGCCGAGACCCTGGCGGAGCGCGGTCTCGCCATCGTGCAAGGTGGACATCTCGACGACTATGCGCCTAGCGCCCTCGTCTATGCCCTCGCGGCTCGGACCGCGGCGCACGGGGGCGATCTGCCTCGGGCGCGCCAGAGCGTCGCCGACGCCACCCGCCTCCGACCGCAGCTCAGCTACACGCTGCCGTTCTTCTCGGTCCAGACGCTGCTCGAGCTGGCGCGCACCTATCTCGCGCTCGCTGACGCGGCGGGCGCGAGGGTCGTCCTGCGGGAGGCCCGTGACTTCCTGCGTCTTCGCCCGGACCTCGGCATCCTCGGGCAGGAGGCTGACGAGCTCCAGTCGACGCTCGACACGCTCAGGGTCGGAGCCGTGGGAGCGTCGTCGCTCACGAACGCGGAGCTGCGGTTGGTTCCGCTGCTGTCTACACACCTCTCATTCCGCGAGATCGGGGAGCGGCTCCACGTCTCGCGGCACACGGTGAAGACCCAGGCGATCTCCGTCTACCGCAAGCTCGGGGTCGCATCCCGAAGCGAGGCGATCGAGCGTGTGGAGGCGATCGGCCTGCTCGGCAGGTAAGCAGTACCGTGGATTTCATCCCGTCGGGGGGATGCGACCGGCCCGCCCGCGGCGTCGCATGGATGGGTGACCGCGCCGCGACCAGCGCCAACAGGGCTGCTTCGTCAGACCGGGGGCTCGGCACACCACAGCGACCGGCTCCTGCACCTCCCCGACGACGAGGCGGGCATCACCGGGCCCCCGGTCGGCGAGGCCCACAGCAAGGCCCACAGCGTGGACCTCCGTGGCTTGGACGCGAGGACCGCCGCGCTGGCTCGACTGGCCGCGTTGGTGGCGCTGCGGGCCGCGCCCGAGTCGTACCGGCGGGGCGTCGATGTCGCCCTGGCCGCCGGGGCGAGCATCGACGAGGTGGTCGACACGTTGAGGGTCGTGGCGCGCATCGTCGGGCTTCCCCACATCGTCTCCGCTGCGCCCGGGCTGGCGCTTGCCCTGGGCTACGACATCGAGCTGGCACTCGAGACCCTCGACGACCCCGGTGCGGGCGACACCAGGGGACCGGTTCGTGCCGTCGCCGACCCATAACATCGCCACGGCGGTGTGTCCTGCTGACGGTCCGGGCGATCCCACGGCCTGAACGGCGAGAGAGGCGGGTCATGGACGAGCGGACGGCTACCGAGGTGGACGGAATTCATCCCCTCGGGACGATGACTGTCACGGGATGCGGTGGTCCGCTCGCAGGAAACATCGAAGCGGAGGTGGCAGACGGTGCTTCAACGGTGGGGCCGCTTCGCGGCCGATCATCACTGGGTGGTCGTGGCGGCGTGGGTGGTTCTCGTCGGGGGCGTGTGGGGCCTCAGCGTCGGGCTGGGCGGAGAGGCCAGCAACGATTTCCGGCTGCCGGGCGCATCGTCGCAGGAGGCACTCGACCTGCTGGAGGAGGACTTCCCCGCCGCGGCGGGAACCAGCGCCACGGTCGTGTACCACAGCACGACCGGGGCCGACATGAGCTCGGACACATCGGCGCAGTCGACGCTCGTGTCCAGCCTCTCCGATCTCTCGCAGCTCGACGGTGTGGCGTCGGTGGTGGGCCCGTTCCGGAACAACGACGCCCTGTTCTCGTCCGATGGCTCAACCGCGCTCGCGAACGTGGTCTATTCGGCGCCGTTCCAGGACCTCCCGGACAACGGTGTCGACGCGTTCGACGCGCTCGACGACTCGGTGTCCCAGTACCGGAGCTCGGACCTCGAGATCGAGCTGGGCGGTTCTCTTCCGGGAGGGCAGCCGATCGACGTCGAGCCCATCCTCGTCCTCTACGGCCTGATCGCCGCGCTCATCATCCTCGCCGTCGCCCTGGCGACCTGGTGGTCGTTCGCGTGGCCGGTCGTGGGCGCGCTTGCCGGTGTGGGGTTGGGGGTCGGGCTCGTGCGGATCCTCGAGAACTTCATCGACGTTCCGACCATCTCGGAGACCACCGCGGTGATGATCGGGCTCGGCGTCGGCATCGACTACGGCCTGTTCGTCATGGGCCGAGCGAAGGACTATGTCGAGGAGGGCGAGGAGCCGATCGAGGCCGCGGGGCATGCCGTCGGGACGATCGGGCGTGCGGTGCTCACCGCCGGCACGACCGTGGTCGTCGCGCTCGTGGCGCTGCTCGTGTTCGAGGTGCCCGCGGTCAGCGCCATGGCCTACGCCGTCGTGGTCGTGGTCAGCTCGGTCGTCCTGTCGGCGCTCACGCTCCAGCCCGCCATCGTCGGGGCTGTCGGTGCTCGGGTCGCCACCTCCCGGGTCCCCTGGGCTCGCGGGAGGGCGGCTGACCGCTCGCACCTGACAATGATGCGACGCTGGGCCGGCGCGGTCACCCGCGTGGCCCCGGCGGCGCTCGCGGCCGCCGTCGTGGTCCTGCTCGTTCTCGCCATCCCGGTTTTCAAGGGCGACCTCCGCCTCGGCCCGCTCGACAACTCCCTCTTCCCGACCGACTCGACCCAATACCGGGCATGGGAGCTCCAGACCGAGGCCTTCGGCGCCGGGTCGACCGATCCGTTCCTCGTCGTGGTGCAGATCCCCTCGGACGACAGCTCCGCCCAATCACAGCTCACGACGCTCGTCCAAGACGTCCAACAGACGTCTGGTGTGACACTCGCGACCCCACCCCGGCTCAACTCCGACAACTCCATGGCCGTCTTCGAGGTGATCCCGAGTACCGGCGCGCAAGCGGAGGCAACGGCCGACCTGGTGACCCGCCTCCGCACCGACACGCTGCCGAAGGCAACAGAAGGCACCGACCTGACCGCTTTCGTGACGGGCCGGAACGCCGTGTTCGTGGACCTCGACGATCGGATCGCGGACCGGCTCCCGCTGTTCATCGGCTTGGTGGTCCTCGTCGCCTTGGTGATCCTCGGTGCCGTCTTCCGGTCGCTCGCGATCCCCGTCAAGGCCGCCGCCTTCAACGTGATCACGATCCTGGCCACCTACGGCGTGCTCGTCGCGTTCCTCACCTTCGGCTGGGGGCGCAGCTGGGTCGGGATCCCCAACGACATCCCTGTGCTGTCGCTGCTCGCACCGGTGTTCTTCGCGGTGCTGTTCGGATTGTCGAACGACTACGAGGTCTACCTCGTCTCACGCATGCACGAGGAACGAGACCGCGGCGCCGACGCCACCGAAGCGGTGCGACGGGGCCTGGGTGGCGGCGGGCGCATCGTCATCGCCGCCGCGCTGATCATGGTCTTCGTCTTCATGTCGTATGTGTTCCAACCCGGCGCACCGGTCAAGCAGTTCGGGTTCGGGATGGCGGCAGCGATCCTGCTCGACGCGTTCGTGACCCGCATGACGGCGCTCCCGGCCATGATGCGGCTCGGCGGCGATGCCATGTGGTGGCCCGGTCGCCGCCTTCACCGACGCGCACCGCAACCCGTGCCATCGCCGGAGCAAGCCCCGACGGGCTGAGGCCAACGGGAGCGGCATCTAGGAGCCCGTACCGGTGTCCCTGTGGGAGGACCCGTGGTGGAGCCTCACTGAGCCCCTACCGCTGGTCGGGTGCGTGAACGGGCCATGAGCAGCGACCAGATCCTCATGGGTGTGGGGCTGACGATCGCTCTGGCGGTCGGGTCCCAGATCGTGGCCAACAGGCTGCGGATCCCTGCCATCGTCGTGCTGCTCCCGGTCGGGTTCACAGCGGGCGCGCTGACGGACGACGTCGTCCCCACCAACATCGTCGGTTCGGCCTTCCAGCCACTTGTCTCGCTAGCGGTCGCCGTCGTCCTCTTCGACAGCGGGGTCGAGCTCGATCTGCGGCAGTTCACCGGGGACGCCCGCCGGGTGGTGACCCGGCTGATCGTTCTCGGGGTGGCGATCACATGGGCTGTCGCTGCGGTCGCCGCGGCGCTTCTCCTCGGCATGTCGAACGGGGCCGCCGCCATGACCGGTGCCATCCTGGTCGTCTCCGGCCCCACGGTCGTCGGGCCGCTGCTGTCGTTCGTCCGTCCCCACGGGCGTCTGCGGACGATCCTCGGCTGGGAGGGCTCTGTCATCGACCCGATCGGGGCCATCCTGGGCGCGCTGACCTTTCATGCCATCGTGGCCAGCAGCGACCAGGTGGGACCGTTCTTCGCGAGCGTCGCAGTGGGCCTCGCCGGAGGCCTGGTCGGCGTCGCCGTGCTGTGGCTGCTGCTCCGATGCTTCGGCTTCGCGGAGGTGCTCGGCACCTCGGGGACACTGGCGACGGTGATCGCCGTGGCGGCGGCGTGCGACATCGTCCGCGACGACACGGGGCTCTTCGCCGCGATCCTCATGGGCATCGCCATCGCCAACATGCGCGGCTTCGACATCCCCGCCCGGCGCCCGTTCTTCGAAACGGTGGTTCAGCTCGTCATCGGCATCCTGTTCATCTCGATCTCTGCGATCGTCACGCCCGAGTCGGTCCGGGACGTCTTGTGGCCGGCGCTGGGGCTCATCGCGGTGCTGGTGCTCGTGGCCCGCCCGTTCGTCGCGTTTGCCGCCACCCTCCGAACCGACCTGTCGAGGGGCGAGCGGGCGTTCGTCGGATGGATCGCCCCACGCGGCATCGTGGCGGCGGCGATCGCCTCGACCTTCGCGACGGGTCTCGTCGACGAGGGTGTCGGCGGAGCCTCGAAGATCCTGCCGGCGACGTTCCTGGTGATCGTGGGCACGGTGACGGTCTACGGGCTCAGCGCCGTTCCGGTGGCGAGGCGGCTTGGGGTCATCCGCCCGACCGCGTCGCTTCCCCTGATCGTGGGTGGCAGCGAGTGGGTGGTGGCCTTGGCCCGCGCGCTCCGGGCGCGGGGCCTCGACGTCCTCATGTGGGCGGGGGCGCACCGGCAGCGACGGCGGATCCAGCAGGCGGGCCTGGCGCTGGCTCCCGGCCGCCTGCTGGCCGACGCCACCGGTCGCGGCGCCGAGCTCGAGGGCATCACCATGGTGCTGCTGCTGACCGACGAGGACGACTTCAACGCGCTCGCGGCGGTGGCTCTGGAGGGGATGCTCGACGACGGGATCTACCGGATCGCAGCACCCAGCCAGGACGTCGGCGTGGTGGCGCCCTTCACCCGAGGCGAGATCCTGTTCGGCGGGCCCCTGACCGGCGTCGAGATCGCCCGCCGACATCACGAGGGAGCCGAGATCGTCACGAGGAGGGCGGATGATCGCCTTCCGGAGGGGGCGGAGGTGCTGTTCGTCCTGCGTGACGACCGTCGGCTCGAGCCCGTCACGGTGACCACGAGGCCTGCGCCTGCGGACGGCGACACGATCGTGCTGCTCGGCCCCGTGCCCTGCAAGCGCCCGATTCGCCGGGAGCGGGCCTAAGAGGGGAAGGAACAACGTCCGCGCTGACCTGGTCGGGGCGCGGGTCACGACCCGCCCAAGTTCATCCCGACCGGACGATGTGAGACCCCGGCGGCTGGCATACCGTCCCCCACGTGTCGCACGGCATCGAAAGGCTCATGGGGGCCGAAGGCTGCGGACGCCCTCGTTCGGGGGTACTACGACTGGCACGATCCGTGGTTGCCGCAATGAGCCGGACGATCTGGTGGGATCCGCTCTTCTTCACCGAGTTCACCGAGGCCGGAGTCGGCCTCGACGCGCTCGCGTCCACGCTCCAGTCGGATGCGGCGCAGGGCTACATGGACTCCTGGAACGACCTCATGGCCCACATCGACGAGCAGAGCGCGGCGCTCCGCGCCTGAGCGCGCGAGGCCGGAGGAGGCCCGATGAGCACGACCGCCACCACGGCGCCGCTCAGGACGCACCC
>JBOGHG010000067.1:0-16903 GCA_050744525.1 Acidimicrobiales bacterium
CAGGCCGTCCTGGAACGCGGTGGACTGGGACCGGAGCTCGCGCTCGAAGGTGGTGGTCTGGGCCCGCAGCTCACGCTCGAAGTCCGCTCGAACGTCTGAGGTGACGGCGGTCAAACGGTGGTCCATGGCGTTGAACCGTTCCTCGATGCGGGCGAAGCGAAGCTCCATCCGCTGTTCGAGGCCGGCGACGTCGTGGCGGGTGGCGACGTCGGCCCATCCGACCGGTGGCAGGTGCTCGATCAGCGTGGTCGCCGCCTCGGGACCGAGCACTTCCTCGAGCCGGCGGTAGAGCGCGTGGCGGGATCGCTCATCGACAACCATGTTCGCCTCCGGCGGGAGATCTGGCAACAGACGGAGAGCGCACTGCGCCCGCTCGCGAGGGCGATGCCCGGCATCCTAGTCGAACGCACATTCGTCGGTCAACGATACCCGCGCTTCTGCGGGACATCTCCAACGGCCGCGTTGTCCTAGCGGCGGGATCGGGTCTCGTCGAGGAGGACGTCGGCGATCCGCTCCCCGGCCCGGCCATCCCACAACTCGGGGCGACGGGGAGCCACACCCGCGTCGAGCACCCTGAGCGCCTCGGCGACGATGCGAGCCGGATCCCGGCCGACGAGGACGTTCGTCCCCTGGGTGATGGTGATCGGGCGCTCGGTCGTCTCACGCAGCGTCAGGCATGGGACGCCCAAGGCGGTGGTTTCCTCCTGCACCCCTCCTGAGTCGGTGAGCACGATCCGAGCAGCGGCCTGGGCGGCGATGAAGTCCAGATAGCCGAGGGGCTCGATGACCCGCACGCCGGCCGGAACACCGACTGCGTCCAGTTGAGGCGCCACCCGCGGATGGGCGGGAAGGACGAGCGGGCAATGGAACGCGATCTCCCCCAACGCACCGAGGAGGCTCTTGAGCATGCCGGGCTCGTCGACGTTCGCAGGGCGGTGCAGCGTGACCAAGCCGAAGCCGCCCGGCTCCACCCCCAGCCGCTCCAGCACAGCCCCTCCGCGGGCCCGGTCCAGGTTCGAGAACAGTGTGTCGATCATGACGTTGCCGACGAGGTGGATGCGCTCCTGGGGGTGCCCCTCGGCCAGGAGGTTCTCCACCGCATCGGCGGAAGGGGCGAGCAGGTCGTCACACACCGAGTCGGTGACCAGCCGGTTGACCTCCTCCGGCATCGTCCAGTCCCGGCTGCGAAGTCCGGCCTCGACGTGGGCCAGCCGGGCGGGCGACTTGGCCGCCACCAGCGATGCGGCCATCGTCGAGTTCACGTCGCCCACGACGACGACGACGTCGGGTCGCAGCTCGACCATGACCGGTTCGAGGGCGGTCATGACGCGGGCCGTCTGCTCGGCATGGCTGCCCGAGCCCACCTCGAGCCAGCGGTCGGGCGGCCGGATGCCGAGCTCGTCGAAGAAGACCGCACTCATCGAGCGGTCGTAGTGCTGCCCGGTGTGGACCAGCACGACGTCGACACCCCGCCGTTCCAACGCGCCCATGACGGGCTTGATCTTCATGAAGTTGGGCCTCGCCCCGACCACGCACAACACCCGCACGTCGTCAGACGCTACAACGGCTGACCTCCGGTCTGATTCCCACATACGTGATTGAATAGGTCAGGTTGGCGAGCGGCTCTCACGGCGGATCCCAGGACTGGACTGAATTGACCATCACGACGACGGCGCGCGACCACGAGACCGCCCGCTCGGTAGCGGACCGGGCGGGCCGGGTGCTCCTGGCCCTGCAACAGGAAATGGCCGACGCGTCCCCCCGGGATCGCGGCGCCGAAGGCGACCGGCGGTCGCACGACCTCATTCTCCAGGAGCTCGCGGCAACCCACCCGGACGACGCGGTGCTCTCGGAAGAGGCGGCGAGCGACGATGGTCGCCTGACGGCCGAGCGGGTCTGGATCGTCGATCCGCTCGACGGCAGCCGGGAGTACGGCGAGGTCCGTGACGACTGGGCCGTCCATGTCGCCCTGGTCGTCGACGGGCGACCCGTGGCCGGCGCGGTGGCGCTCCCCGGCCTCGACTGTGTCCTGAGCACCGGGACTGCCCCGCCGTCTCCCCCACCGAACAACGGCCGACTCCGGATTGTCGTCAGCCGCACCCGCCCTCCCACAGTGGCAGAGGCGGTGGCGGACGCCCTGGGAGCCGAGCTCATCCCCATGGGTTCGGCGGGAGCAAAAGCCGGAGCCGTCATCCTCGGCGAGGCCGACGCCTACATCCACGCCGGCGGCCAGTACGAGTGGGACTCAGCCGCGCCAGTAGCAGTAGCCACCGCAGCAGGCCTCCATGCGTCCCGCGTCGACGGGATCCCTCTCCGCTACAACCAGCCCAACCCCTGGCTTCCAGACCTTCTGATCTGCCGTCCGGAGCTCGCGGAGCCGATCCTTTCCATCACCAGGGCCAACAGCTGACGGTGGGCATCGATCCGGCGATCGCCCTGGCCGGGCTCCTGGTCGGCTTCACCGTCGGCATGACCGGCATGGGCGGCGGGGCGCTGATGACGCCCATCATGATCCTGCTGTTCAAGGTCGACCCGTTGGTGGCGGTCAGCAGCGACCTCGTCGTCTCCCTCGTCATGAAGCCCATCGGCGGCGGAGTGCACCTCAAGCGGGGGACGGTCAACAAGGGCATGGTCGGCTGGCTGGCCCTTGGGTCGGTGCCCTCGGCCTTCGCCGGCGTGCTGCTGCTGCGGGCCCTGGGCGGCGAGAACACCGGGGACTTCCTCAAGCCGCTCCTGGGCGTGGTGCTGCTCCTGGCGGCGATGAGCATGCTGGCCAAGGCCGCCCTCCAGCGCCGGCGGGAGCAGCAGGGAATCACGGGCGGGCCGGTCCTCCTCCGGCCGGCGCTCACCGTGGTCATCGGGGCGATCGGCGGCGTCATGGTCGGCCTCACCTCGGTCGGCTCGGGCTCCCTGATCATCGTCATGCTGCTGTTCGCCTACCCGGGTCTCCGGGCCGCCCAGCTGGTGGGGACCGACCTGGTCCAGGCCATCCCCCTGGTCGCCGCGGCGGCCCTCGGCCATATGCTGTTCGGCGAGGTCCAGCTCGACCTCACGGTGTCGCTGCTGCTCGGCGCCCTGCCGGGCGCCTACTTCGGCGCCCGGGTGTCCTCCAAGGCGCCCGACCGCATCCTCCGACCTACGCTGTTCGCCGTGCTGCTCACCAGTGGCCTGAAGCTGATGAACGTCGTCTGAACCCGTGAAAGGCTTGTCATGAAGGCTCCCACCACCACCCGGCTTGGCCGCTACGAGCTGAGCCACCTCGACGCGCTCGAGGCCGAGGCGGTGTTCATCTTCCGCGAGGTGGCGGCCGAGCTGGAGCGGGCGGTCCTGCTGTTCAGCGGAGGCAAGGACTCCCTCGTGCTCCTGCGGCTGGCCGAGAAGGCGTTCCGGCCGGCGGCCTTCGCCTTCCCGATCATGCACGTCGACACCGGCCACAACTTCCCCGAGGTGATCGAGTTCCGGGACCGCAGGATCGCCGAGCTGGGCGAGCGGCTGATCGTGGCCTCCGTGCAGGAGTCGATCGACACCGGCCGGGTGGCCGATCCCGGCTTCGGCGCCAGCCGCAACCGGCTCCAGACCGTCACCCTGCTCGACGCCATCGCCGAACACGGCTTCGACGCCTGCTTCGGCGGCGGTCGCCGCGACGAGGAGAAGGCCCGGGCCAAGGAGCGGGTGTTCTCCTTCCGTGACGACTTCGGCCAGTGGGACCCCAAGCTCCAGCGCCCCGAGCTGTGGTCGCTCTACAACGGCCGCATCCACAAGGGCGAGCACATCCGGGCCTTCCCCATCTCCAACTGGACCGAGCTCGACGTCTGGCAGTACATCGAGCGCGAAGGGCTGGAGATCCCCCCCATGTACTTCGCCCACCGGCGCCCCGTCGTCCTGCGCGACGGCATGCTGCTGGCGGTCAGCGAGTGGGTGCAGCCCCGCCCCGGCGAGGAGGCCGAGGAGGCCACCGTGCGCTACCGCACGGTGGGCGACATGAGCTGCACCGGCGCCATCGAATCGGCGGCGTCGACCGTGCCCGCCATCATCGTGGAGCTGGCGGCCACGAGGATCACCGAACGGGGCGCCACCCGGGCCGACGACCGGTTCTCCGAGGCCGCCATGGAGGACCGCAAGAAGGAGGGGTACTTCTAGCCATGGAGCTGCTTCGTCTCGCCACCGCCGGATCGGTCGACGACGGCAAGAGCACGCTCATCGGGCGGCTGCTGTACGACTCCAAGGCCATCTTCGAGGACCAGCTTGCCGCCGTCCAGCAGGCCAGCGCCCAGCGGGGCTACGAGTACACCAACCTGGCCCTGCTCACCGACGGTCTGCGGGCGGAGCGGGAACAGGGGATCACCATCGACGTGGCCTACCGCTACTTCGCCACCCCCCGGCGCAAGTTCATCATCGCCGACACCCCGGGCCACGTGCAGTACACCCGCAACATGGTGACCGGGGCGTCCACCGCCGACGTGGCCGTGATCCTGGTCGACGCCCGCAAGGGGCTGCTCGAGCAGTCCCGCCGCCACGCCTTCATCGCCACCCTGCTCCACATCCCCCACCTGGTGGTGGCCGTGAACAAGATGGACCTGGTCGACTGGTCCGAGGAGCGGTTCCAGGAGATCCACGACGAGTTCTCCGACTTCGCCACCCGCCTGGAGATCCCCGACCTCACCTTCATCCCCGTCTCAGCTCTCCAGGGCGACAACGTGGTCGAGCCCGGGGAGCACATGCCCTGGTACCGGGGGCTGCCCCTCCTCCAGCACCTCGAGCTGCTCCACATCGCCTCGGACCGCAACCTCATCGACGTGCGGTTCCCGGTCCAGTACGTCATCAGGCCCATGTCCGACGCCCACCACGACTACCGGGGCTACGCCGGACAGGTGGCCGGCGGGGTGCTTAAGCCGGGCGACGAGGTGATGGTGCTGCCCTCCGGGCTGACCACCCGGATCGCCGCCATCGACACCTACGACGGGCCGGTGCACGAGGCCTTCACCGGCATGTCGGTGACCATCCGCCTGGAGGATGACCTCGACGTGTCGAGGGGCGACATGATCTGCCGGCCCGGCAACCAGCCGTCCACGAGCCAGGACATCGAGGCCCTGGTGTGCTGGATGACCGACCAGCCGCTGCGCGAGCGCGGCCGCTACCACCTCAAGCACACCACCCGCTGGTGCCGGGCCGTCGTGAGCGACCTTCGCTATCGGCTGGACATCAACACCCTGCACCGGGACGAGTCGGCCACTTCGCTCGGCCTCAACGAGATCGGCCGGGTCCGGATGCGCGTGACCGCGCCGCTCATGCACGACAGCTACCGTCGCAATCGCTCGACCGGCAGCTTCATCCTGGTCGACGAGGCGACGAACGCCACGGTCGGCGCTGGCATGATGTTGGGATCCGGCGACTGACAGCGAAGTCAGCCTGAGGGGCGACCTGTCAGGCGACGACCCGGGCGGCGCGGGCTGGTGCATCGGCACCCGGGAGTGCGGCAGGGCGTGGCGCTTGCCCGGGGTGCCGGCGCACAGCAACTGCCCCATCGACGCGGCCATGCCCGGCGCAGGGTGACGCGGATCATCCGGTGGGAGGAAGGCCCGTTTCCTCCGGCCCTCGACCAGGCCCCAGCCGTCGAGGCTCTTGAGGTCGTGATGATGTGAGCACAACCGATCGAGCAGGTCGAGGACGGCGACACCGCTCCTCGCCCAGTCGAGGCGATGGTCGTTCTCCAACCAGCGATCGACGAGCAGCCCCCGACCGCGCACGTGGGCTAGAGCCGCTCCAGCGCTCGGCGTGGATGGCCCGCCGGCGGGCCTCGGCATCGGGGCGGGCGGCGGCCTTGGTGCGGGCGCACTCGTCGCGCAGCTCGCCCAGGGAGGAGCTCTTGGCCTTCTGCACCAGGCGGGCCTCGGCCGAGGGGTCGACGGTTGCCGCGTCGGCCACAGGCAAAGGACGTTGTGACGACCCGAGCGCTACTGAGTGCGCACGAGGTCCGCTGCGGCCCCGACGAGCCATATCCCGCGCTCGACCGACTCGATGGCGATCGGGTCATGCCTGGCCAGCTGGGCCCGGAGCTGGGCGGCGCTCCACACCACCGGCTCGACCAGCCCGACCTCACGCCCTGCCGATCGCACCTCCCCCACGCGCCGGTCGTCCACCTCGCCGAGGACGACAAGGACGTCGACGTCGCTCCACAGGTTGAAGTCGCCCCGAGCCACCGACCCGAACACGACGATGGCGAGCACCTTCAGGTCCGCGTCGAGCGCGGCGGCGAAGCCCTCGGCCCGGCCGACGAGCGCCCTCCGCTCCGCCTGCCGGCGGGCGACGACGTGGCGGGCGTCGATCTTCAGCCCTCGGCCTCCTGCTGGCCGGCCACCACCTGGCGCCATACGTCGTCCACCTCGGCGAGGACCAGCTCGGCGTCGGCGATGGCCTCGTTGGCATCGGCGTCGGTGAACTTGTCGGCTGGGTCACCGCCGGGCAGGGCGTCGGCATAGCGGGTCGGGATGTAGAGCTTCGACAGGCGGCGCAGCGCATCCGCAAAGGCGGCGTCGAGGGGGCCACCGACCGCCTCCGGCGAGGCGATTGCCCAGGTCGACGAGATCGTGGCCCCAGGGTCCCCGGCCGAGGCCGTGCAGGAGCGCCTTCATCGCCATCTGCGCCGCCTGCTCGGCCAAGAAGCACCGCCAGTTGTGGTGACGCCCACCACGGGCCATGTCCAACGCGCCGTCCGCCTGCCCTCTCCAGCGGGGAACTTCTGCTCGTCCACCATCGGCCCGAACGCTAACCCAGGGCGGGCCGAGGGCGACGGGGAAGCCCTACGTGAAACGGACCAGAGCGAAGGCCAGCGCCGCCATGGTCAGGACCACGCTGACCAGCCCGAATGCCACGGTGGTGATCTGCGCCCGCAGCTCGCGCTCGAAGGTGCCCGCAGCTCGGCGGTGGCCGCCGTGATGCGGTGGTCCATGCCGGTGTAGCGCTCGTTGGTGTTGAACCGCTCCTCGAGCCGAGCGAAGCGGAGCTCCATCCGCTGCTCGAGGGGCGGCGAGTGGCGGCTGCTGTACGACTCGAAGGCCATCGTCGAGGACCACCTGGCCTCGGTGGAGCGGGCCAGCGTCCAGCGGGGCCACGGCTAGACCGACCTGGCCCTGCCCACCGACGGGCTGCGGGCCGAGCGCGAGCAGGGCATCACCATCGACGTCGCCTACCGGTACTTCGCCACCCCCCGGCGCAAAGTTCATCATCGCCGACACCCCGGGCCACGTGCAGTACACCGCAACATGGTCACCGGCGCCTCGACGGCCGACGTGGCTGTCCCATCCTCATCGACGCCCGCAAGGGCCTCCTCGAGCAGTCCCGGCGCCACGCCTTCATCGCCACCCTGCTGCGCATTCCCCACCTCGTCGTGGCCGTGAACAAGGTCGACTTGGTGGACTGGGACGAGGACCGCTTCCGAGAGATTCAGGGCGAGTTCGCCGACTTCGCCACCCGCCTGGAGGTCCACGACCTGACCTTCGTGCCGGTCTCGGCCCTGCACGGCGACAACATGGTCGACGCCGGCGAGCACATGGACTGGTACGACGGCCTTCTCCTGCTGCGCCACCTCGAGCAGGTCTACATCGCCTCGGACCGCAACCTCATCGACGTGCGATTCCCCGTCCAGTACGTGATCCGGCCCATGTCCGAGGCCCACCACGACTACCGGGGCTACGCCGGCCAGGTGGCCGGGGGCGTGCTCAAGCCCGGCGACGACGTCACGGTCCTGCCGTCGGGGCTCACCACCACCATCGCCGCCATCGACACCCCACGACGGACCGGTCACCGAGGCCTTCACCGGTATGTCAGTCGTCGTCCGCCTGGCCGACGACATCGACGTCTCCCGGGGCGACATGATCTGCCGGCCCGCCAACCAGCCCTCGACCAGCCAGGACATCGAGGCCCTGGTGTGCTGGATGGCCCCGCAGCGGCTACGCCAGGGCGGCCGCTACGCCATCAAGCACACCACCCGGTGGGCCCGAGCGGTGGTGGGCGACCTTCGCTACCGGCTCGACATCAACACCCTGCACCGCGACGAGTCCGCCACAGCCCTCGACCCTCAACGAGATCGGCCGGGTGCGCCTGCGGGTGACCGCACCGCTCATGCACGACCGCCTACGGGCGCAACCGCTCCACCGGCAGCTTCGTCCTCGTCGACGAGGCCACCAACGTGACTGCCGGCGCAGGGATGATCATCTCCGACTAGCTGTACCATGCCTCGGCGGGGCGCCGGCGCCGACCTTATAGATGCACATCAGCCGCTCGCGCAGCTACCGGAGCTAGTAGATCTCCGACGTGCTACTGACGAGGATCCGCCGGCGGTAGCGGTAGGCGGCCTCGATGACGATCTCCGAGCCCCGGATGTGCTGACGCACGAGCCCAGCGGGTGTTCGACGATGAGCTTCACGCACACGGCGCGGCGAGGTGGATGACGATCTCGCACTCGTGGACCAGCTCGTCAACCACCAGCTCAATGAGCAGCGAGCCAGCTCGATGAGCAGCGAGCCCTGCCTGAAGCCCAGTTCGGGCGACGAGCTGACGGCGTCGAGGTTGCCCAGGCGCCCGG
Source organism: Acidimicrobiales bacterium (assembly GCA_050744525.1). Lineage (GTDB taxonomy): Bacteria > Actinomycetota > Acidimicrobiia > Acidimicrobiales > VFJN01 > DASQUK01. The sequence continues at coordinate 8,585 of JBOGHG010000067.1, forward strand.
TTGTCCAGCACCGACACCCGGTCGTCCCGGGGCCAGCAGGGCCTCTACCAGGTGGAGCCGATGAACCCGGCGCCGCCGGTGACGAGGTAGCTGCGCTTGGTCAGCGGGACAGGTACCACTCGATGGTGCGGGCCATGCCCGCGGCCAGGTCGGTGGTGGCGGTGTAGCCGAGCGCCTCGGCGGCCAGGGTGGGATCTCCCCACGAGTGGCGCACGTCCCCGGGCCGGGGATCCGTGTGCTCGGGTTTCGCCTCCTTGCCCATCTGGTCCGAGATCATGCGGAGGATGTCGAGCACGCTGTGGGTCTCCATGCCGGCGATGTTGTAGGCCTGCCCCCGAGCCGCCTCAGAGGGGGCGGAGGCGGCCGCCAGGTTGGCGGCGGCCACGTCGGTGATGTAGCTGAACGAGCGGGACTGGAGCCCGTCCCCGTGGACATTGGGGGCGGCGCCCGTGTGCACGGCCTCGAGGAACAGTGGGATGACAGCGGCGTAGGCGGAGTCGGGCCGCTGCCTGGGCCCGTAGACGTTGAAGTAGCGGAGCGAGACGGTCTCCAGGTCGTACAGCTCGGAGAACACCCGGCAGTAGTGCTCACCCGCCATCTTGGACACGGCGTAGGGGGAGCGAGGGTGGAGCGGGGTCGACTCGGGCGTCGGCCGCACCTCCGCACCTCCGTAGACGCTGCTGGACGAGGCGGAGATGACCCTGCGCACGCCGGCGTCCACCGCGCACTTGAGCAGCACGAGCGTGCCATGGGTGTTCGCCCGGTCGGTGGCGAGAGGGTCGTTGACCGACCGCAGCACGGCTCGGAGGGCCGCCTGGTGGAACACCTGCTCGACTCCTTCCACCGCCTTTCGCACTGCCTCGGCGTCGGCCACGTCGCCCACGATCAACTCGGCCTCGCCGTTGACGTTCTCAGCGAAGCCGCTCGACAGATCGTCGAGGACCCGCACCTCCTTGCCCTCGGCGACCAGCGCGTCGACCACCGAGGACCCTATGAACCCGGCGCCGCCGGTGACGAGAGCCCGCACGGGCAGAGACGTTAGCTTTGTTCGACCACTACCACCTCCGCCGCTCCACCGGCAGCTTGATCCAGGCGGACGAAGCCGCCCACACCCACGGTGGGGGCGGGCATGTCCCGGGCCAGCGGCTACTGAGTGGACGGCCACCAGCTGGCCGCCGGCGTCGCCCGCCAGGTCGGGGACCTGCAGCTCACCGTCCGCGCGGAGCTGGCCGGAGCCGGCCCGTCCCACCTCCGGTATGAAGCGGACCGGCGCTCCAACGAGCTCACCCTGCGGCTCCTGCGCCAGGGCCGCCCCGCCGACGCCGTGCTCTCGGAGGAGGCGGTCGACGACCCCAGCCGCCTGTTCTCGGCCAGGGTGTGGATCGTCGACCCGCCGCCCGGCACCCGGTAGTTCCCTAACGAGGGACCCACGGACTGGGCCGTACACGTGGCGCTGTGGCAGGACTGCGACCTGGCGGAGGGCGCCATAGCCCTAGCCGCTACCGGCGTAGTGCGCTCCACCGCCGCCCCGGCCCCGGGAGAGTCGCGCCTGAATGGTGTCGGGGCATCGCCGTGACCGACTGTTGAGCGCCGCGAAGACTGAACACGGGCGGCCCGTGTAGCGACAGGCAGGGCGGGGACGCGAGCGGAGCGGCCTTCGGGGTTGCCCCTTCCTGGCGTCGCGGGTCACGGTGCCGAGCCCTGTACGCGCAAGGGCCCTCCCCATGTTGCTCTGGCGAGTGACGGGAGGGCCCTTCCTGGTGCCCGGAGGCACACGTGAAGATCGTAGGAACCGACGCGCCGGAAGTCGAACGCGGCCTCGACGCCCGCCGCATCGCGGAGCGGGCCTCGGGCTACCACGGCGCCCAGCTGCTCCTGCACCTGGACGACCTCTGCGGGCCGGGCCGCGCCCTTCGCCCAGGGCTGGTCGAGCGCCGCTCCCGGGGCAAGCCCCTCCAGTACGTGCTAGGGCGGGTGGGAATTCCGGCAGCTCGAGCTGCCGATCGACCGGCGTGCTGATCCCCGGGGGTCTGAGACGGCGGTCGTGGCAAGTTGAAAGGCGACCGTGGTCGGGTTCCGCCGCTCAACGCGTAGTGACCCAGCTCGACGATCACCGAGATTGGCGGGCGAAGTCGCTCGCGCCAGGCCCACCCTGCTGGACGGGCGGCCACAACTGAGGTCCGGCACACTGAGGTCCGGCACACGTCACCGCGACAGCACATGGATCGAACCCGCCCAGCCCCCGCAGCGAGAGGAAGAGAGAAGGACAGAACGCCTACGCACCGTCGCCGGACTCCCGCCGCCCGAGCGACGCCGCCGCGGCCAGCACCACCCGAGACGACTCAAACCCCACCGAGCGCGACGGGTCGCCGGCCAGCACCGCCTCCCGGAAGGCGGCCACCGCGGCCCGGTGGCCCTTGTCCTGGCGCCCCCCCTTTTCGGGCTTGCCGTCGAGGATTACCGAGCGATAATCGGAGATGACCGCCGAGTGGCCCCGGCCGAGCACCTCTACCCGCTCCTTCTCCACGCCGGAGTCGCCGCCCGCCGCGTAGCTGATGGTCGAAAGCGACCCGTCGGCATGGCGCAGGGCCACCACGAAGTCGTCGGCCAGCAGCAGCTCGCCCCCGGTGGAGCCGAAGGCCACGACGTCGACCACGTTCCCGGCGATGGCGGCGCACGTGTCCACGAAGTGGCAGACCTCGCCCAGGAGGCGCCCGCCCTGGCGGCGGTCGCCGTACCAGTGCCCGGCGGAGACCGGCCCGGCGCTCACCCGGTAGGTGATCACCAGCGGGCCGGCGCCGCCGGCGAAGTGCTCCCGCACCCGGGCCACCGCCGGGGAGAAGCGGCGGTTGAAGCCCACGAACAGCACTCCCCCGCCTCGCCGCAAGGCCTCCCCTACCGCATCGAGCTCCTCGACATTGAGGGCCAAGGGCTTCTCGCACCACACTGACTTGCCGGCCTCGAGCGCCTGGGTGGCCAGGGCCCCGTGGGAGTTGTGGGTGCTGGCGATCACCACCACCTCCACCTCGGGGTCGGCTATCACCGCATCCACTCCCGACACTGCCTGCTCGAAGCCCGTCCGCTCCCCCACCCTGCGGGCCGTGAGCCCCGACGCCGAGGTCACCGACACGAAGCGGCAGAAGCCCGCATCCCGCAGGGCCGGCACCAGCACCCCCGAGGCGAAGGCCCCGGCGCCGATCATCCCCACACCCGGCTCCCCCGAGCCGGCCCGCGAATCCGACAGACGGACCGGAACCTCGGGACGGGCATCGGCCGGGTACTCGACCAGCACCCCCAGGTAGGGCTCGCTGCGCTCCTCGATCAGCCGGTAGGCCGCGGCAGCGTCGTCGATGTGGAACCGGTGGGTGATGAGGTCGTCCACCACCAGGCGGCCCCGGGCCAGCAGGTCGAGGACGGCCGCCTGGTTGCGCCCCTCGGTCCAGCGCACCTGGCCCGCCGGGTAGTCCACGCCCCACTCCTCGTAGGAGCGCTCGTAGCGGCCGGGTCCGTAGGAGCGCGAGACCCGCACCGATAGCTCCTTCTCGTAGAGATCCCGGCGCGACAGGTCCATGCCCACGTCGCCCACCACCACGATCGTGGCCCGGTCCCGACACAGCCCCGGCGCCCGCTGCAGGATCTGCGACGACCGGTCCCCGGCCGCCACCAGCACCGCGTCGACCCCCCCGTGCCCAGCCCACCGCCGCACGGCCTCCGTGGTCGCCTCGCTCTCGTCGTGCAGGGCCAGAACGCCCGCCGCTGTGGCCCGCTCGAGGGGAAGGGGAGCCACGTCGAGGCCCACCACCCGGCACCCAGCGGCAAGCGCCAATCGGGACGCCATCTGGCCCACGAGCCCGAGCCCGATCACCGCCACCGTCGAACCGGCATCGACCCCCGCCAGCCGGAACCCGTGCAGGGCGATCGAGCCGATCGTGGCGAACGCCGCCTGACCTGGCTCCACCCCCTCGGGGACGGGGGCGCACAGGAGGCCGGGAACGGCCTGGTACTCGGCGTGTCCGGCGCTCCCGGTGGCCACGAGCGAGCCGGGCGCGACGCCGAGCACCGCCTCCCCCACCTCCTCGACCACCCCACAGGCCGAGTAGCCGAGGGGCAGGTCGCCACCCAGACGCCCACGCACTGCCGCCACCGTGTCCCGCACACCGTCGGCACGGGCCTTGCGCACAACCTGGCGCACCAGGTCGGGCCGGGCTCGGGCCTTGGCCAGCAGGTTCGACTGGGCCAGCGAGGCGAGCGCCCGCTCCGTCCCCGCCGAGATCAGGCTCACCCTCGTGCGCACCAGCGCCTCGGTCGCGCCGGCAACCGGCCGGGGCACGTCCATCACCCGCACCGCGCCACCCGACAGGGGTTGCACCACCTGCTTCACGCCGACCCGCTCCTCCCGACACCAAGCGATCCGATCGACCGCGACCGACGCCGGCCGCTGACGAGACCGCCACGCTACCGGACCGCTCCCGCGCTACCAGGACCGCGTGGACCGAACCGGCAGGCTGGCCTTGGTCCTCAGGGCGCCGGGTCTGGCCTCATCGCGCCGTCCTCTAGTCGGGGAAACGGTGTGCACGGCCAGGCCCCGACCACGGGTGCGTCCCCACGGCTCCGGCTCAAATCCAGGCCGTCACACAGCCACGTCTCGGCCAGCTCGGCGGCACGGATAGGTACCCCTCCCGGTTCCCGAGGCCTGATGCCCGTGTCGCCATTTCACCGCGGACACATCGTCGTGCTCCAGCACCGTCGGCAAGATCACGGCGGGGAGCCCCGAATCCGAATCTGAACGTTGCCAACGGTCCGCCTCCTCCCGGTCCAGCCCGGCAACAGGCCTCATAGTTTTAAGGGGACGTCGCCCGTGGCAACCCGCCCAAGGCCTGCGCCCCGTCCCATCCTATGGAGCAAGCAATCGCCACAACCATCACTGACCCACGTTAAAAAAACCGTCCACGCCACGCGACTCACACTTACCCCCACGACCTACTTTGCGACAAACTCGGCTTTCACACGACTCGGCAGGTCGCCACAACCTTCCAAGCTAACCGCCGCAGCAGGCACAACCCCCCGGCCGATACCGTCTGAGACGCCATGCGCTACATCCTGGTCCCAACAGACCATCCTCATCGCTCCATCCCAACCGAGTTGAAGCCACACCGCACCCAAGTCGACTGCCCGGTCGGACAGCCTGACCGCGTCGACAAATGGCGCCAGATGAAGCCACCAACACAGGCCATGCCTTCCTGACCCCTGAACCTCGTCCTCCACTGTGACACGCCCCGCAGAAATATTCCAAGTCCGCCTATGCAGAAATGCCCTGTGATTGTTGCCGAACTCAGACTCTGCCACGACCACGCAACCATGTCCCTCGTCTCTGGCCGCCACGATTCGCGTTTTCGACAACCGAGCCGCCCGAAACCCACCCCACATCCTGAACGGGTCCTGACCATCCACGACAATGACGTTATGCGCAGCGGCTGAACGCTCGTAGCTTCGTCGTATCCCTGAATATGTAGACACGCCCGTATCAACGGCTAGGGCCTGGGGACCCCACGACAACTCGAACCCCAATGCGCCAGCGTGAGCGTGACCGGGGTTGAATTTTGGACCTGGGCCACCCGCGTCAATTACTAGATCCCAATCCGACCGTCGTACGCGAACGAAGCCCGAGTCCGACAATACTGTAAGCGAACGCCCATCTCCCCTTTCCTCCTCACCCAGACCGACCGCTGATACCGTGTGCGCCGAGACACGAGAGCTGTCGTTGAAGGGCGGAAGATTCCCATCCCTCGATCGCATTGCCACGACCCAACGCCGCGCTCGCTCTACCGTCGACTCGAGCGCATCCGAACCCGTCCCGGCAGCCCGAACAAGGTCAAGGACATCTAGCATGTCCGCCAGCGCTGCGACATGGTAGCTCGGGGACCGCTCAATATGCCCACCATCTCCGAGTATCTGCCGGTACGCTTCGCGCTCGAATGCCAAGAGCGCCGATGCCAACAATGGCGCTGAACCACGCGCGAACGCGACACCGACGAGGGCCTTCAGATTCTTCAGGATATGATTCCCACCATGATGCCACTCGACAGTGCGGTCAAGGTATCGACTTGCCTCGTCGAGGTGTCTTAACACGGACGGTTCCGACGCACCATTTTTGACCAGATCGCCGAAAACATCCAGCAAGACCCATATCCGTGACGACACAACAAAGGGATGCCAGGCGTCACCTCTCGAATACCTCCAGTCCCTTATCCATGCCTTCCAAACTGCATCGAACAGCGTGCGCGTGCCTCCCGAGGGTCGCTGACACAAGTACCATGACCATTCCCACCCATGAGCGTCAAAATTCGCTAGCCGCGAGGCCGACTCAAGCGCCGACCGACCGAAACCCCCGGCACCGTCGATCTCTATCGTCTCTCCCCTCAGGTCTAGAACGCCCTGAGCAAGGTCCTCACGAATGTCGGTCGCGAGAGCCCGACTTCGACTCTTGATCGGCCAATGTGAAAGGGACGGGAACTCTGGATCCCGACGCCCGAGCCGGATAAGTCGCCGAGCGGAGGCGATCTCGCGCCGTAGTCGATAGGTTGCGCCAGCTCTTACCCGTCGCGGACCACTCTCACGAAGGATTGATAGCCAATCGTAGACGGCGCTACGATGCTCCATACTTCATCCGTGCAAGCCGAGAGTCGATGCGCGCTCTATCGCCGACCGAGAGGTTTCCCTTGCTCGACGCTCTAACCAGCTCCGCGAGGTGCTCCGGACTGGTTGTTCCCACCACAGCCGTGTCCACAACGCCACTTCCTAGCACATATCTCAAGGCATTGGCGGCGGCCGAGTCAGAACCGATAGTGCGAAGCGTTGGTCCCAATCTTATACCGTTGACCATGTCCCGGCGATAGTGCCGTACTTGGCGCGCTATGGCCCAAGCCCTACGTCGGGAGGTCGGCACCATCGACCGGAGACCAAAGCAAGCATGCGCAAGCGGAGACTTCGCTATAACCACCATTTCCGCCTCGTGAGCCCGTTGAGCAAGGTCGAATGCCCTCATTGTGAATAGGTTGACGGTCATCATCACCGCGTCGAAGACTCCGGTACGGATGACTTCGGCTGCGACAGCGCCGTCACATGAAGCGCCGATGGCCCGCGCGGCACCGCCGTCACGCACGCCCTTCATTGTCTCGATGAGGTCGGGCGATAACGATTCCACCCTGGTCGGGCCATGTAGTAGAAGCAAGTCGATGGTCTGCCGCTTGAGCGAAAGCAGGCTGGAGTCGAGAGATCGAAGAATGGCGGTTCGAGAATAGTCCTTGGTTAAGTTCCCGCGCGCGGTCAGATGCGTGCCAACCTTTGTCGACACGATCACGTCCGTCTGGCCGGCGAGTGATCGAGCTAGACGCTTCTCAGCAGAGCCGCCGCCGTACGATGGGCCCGTGTCGAAATAGCGCACTCCGAGGGCCAACGCGGTCGAGATTATTCGATCCGCTTCTTCATCAGTCAAAAGGGGGCTCGACCACACCCCGCCCGCCCCAAAACCGACGCTACCAAGCTTCACTGAGTCGAGGCGGCGCCGCGATGGCCCAGTTGCGCCAAGCTACACGCACCGACCGCGGACAGCCCCGGCGAGCCGCAGGCTGTCCAGGGCGATGGAGCTAATGGGCGGGCAGGCCCCGGCTCGGCCGACACCCTGTCGAGCACGAGCGCGTAAGAGGCGCGGCACCGCCTGGTACTCGCCATGTTCAGCGCCGCTCGTCGCGACAAGCCACCAGAGCGCGATCCCGCTCACAGCCTCGCCCGTGTTCTAACCGCGCCGCAGGCCGAGTAGTCCAGGCCCAACTTGCCGAACCGTCACCACGGCGTCACGTCCAGTTGGCGAGCCTTCCCGATCGCCTGCCGAACGACATCCGGTCGGCCCTGGGCCTTCGCCATGAGGCTTGCCTGTGCGACCAACGACACACTGCCCCGCAAGCATCTCTTTCGTCCCACCGCGCGGCAGCGGAACCTCGGCCGCACGTACCGACCCGACACGGCCTGCAGGACCTGCTTCAAGACGATGCGTTCCTTCCGTCGGCGACGCGCTCTGCCAGACAACATGTTTGGGCTGGGAGTCCCTTGCCGGACCACCACGGTAGCTCACGGTCGCCGCGCCCTCAAACTAACCCCCGCCATAGCCGTGGACCCGAATAGTCACAGCCCGTCCGTAACCAGTCAGGCGGTCGCGGTGGGTAGCCAGGCGCCAGTCGGGGTGTAGAGGTCCTTGAGGTGTTGATGGATCGCCTGGGCCTGTTTGCGGTTGGTGGAGATGTAGCTGCGGATGGCGGCGAA
>JBOGHG010000068.1:0-16835 GCA_050744525.1 Acidimicrobiales bacterium
ACTAGCAGAAGGCGCTACCAGGGCAGCGAGCCGTACTGCGGGTCGTCGGGTCCGACGTTCTGCACCCACAAGTGGCCGTAGAAGCTGCCGGTAGGTCCGTCCTCGAGAAGCGTGGCCAGGTGGACGATGGCCTCGGCGCCTTCCTCGGGGCTGCGGAAGCCGCTCTGGTCGTTGAGATCGGTGGCGCAGTAGCCAGGGTTGGCGGCATTGACCTTGATGGGCGTGTCCCACAGCTCCTTGGCGTACTGGGCCGTCACCATGTTGAGTGCGGTCTTCGACGAGACATAGGGGATCGACGCCATCGGCCACAGCGGCCCGTCGCGGTCGAGGGCCGACTGGATCGAACCGACCTCGCTCGACACGTTGACGATCCGCGCGGCTGGCGCTCGGCGCCGCAGCGGCAACATGGCATTGGTGACGGCGACCACGCCGAAGACGTTGGCCTCGTACACCTGGCGCAGGAGCGGCAGCGGCGTGTGGCTCGGGAGCCCGGCCTCTGAACCGCCGGTGATCGCGGCGTTGTTGACCAGCACATCGAGGCGTCCGTACTCCGAGTCGATCCACCCTGCGGCCCGATCGATCGATGCCTGGTCGGTGACGTCGAGCGAGACGTGTCGGGCGTCGACGCCGAGCTCCCGTAGACGGTGCTCGGCGGCGGCACCACGGTCGGTGTCGCGGGCGCCCACCAGCACGGCCATGCCAAGCGCGCCGAGCTGGCGGGCCACTTCGAAGCCGGTGCCCTTGTTGGCGCCGGTGATGAGTGCGATGGATGCGAATGTCATGGTCCCAGAATGCCGGCCATCGCTCTCCTGGCTGGCGAGGCGTTGCCAGCGATTGCGACACAGGTTGAGCGCGACCGTCCTGGTCCACGCCGTGGTGAGGAAGCACAGGCGAGCGAGCCGGGGTGCCGTCTACTCGAAGAACCCGGCGAGCTCCATCCGCCGGTTGAACCCCCGAAGACCTCATCCTGCTGACATCGCCTGGTCGGCGAGGATGCGGCCGACGAGCGGCGTGAACTTGAAACCATGGCCGCTGCACGCGGACCCGATCACCACCGGTCCCCGACGTTCGAGCAGGAAGTCCTCGGTCGGGGTGGTCGTGTAGAGGCATGTCGCCGGGCTGAGCGCCACCGGCTCGAGCCCCGGCAGCCAGTCCTCGACGTACTGGCGCACCCGCTCGGCGGCCACGGGATCGGCCTCACCGGGTGGGTCGTCCGCTGGGTCGGTGACGGGACCGGTCATGTGCTCGGCAACCTTGACGCCCTCACCCGGGCTGACCAACCCGTAGCGCCAGGCATCCGGCCGATGGTGGATGAAGCTCGGCCACTCCGACGGTGCCAGTCCGGCACCCGGCCGGGGCGCGAAGTGTTGGATCCGCTCCCGGCTCACCCGCAGGGGCGGCAGCGCCAGCCTCGGGCCCAGCACCGCAGGCAGCCAGGCGCCCGCGGTCACGACCGCGGCCGGGGCCGCCCACTCGTGTTCGCCGGCTCGGACCACCACGCCGACTTCGGTCCACGTGAGCGTCGCCGGTCCGGTCGAGAACCGCACGTCGGCTCCCAGGGCGGCGGCCCGGCGCTGCAGGGCGAGCACGGTGGCGTCGGCGAGGCAGCGGCCGGCTCCCGGGCAATGGACGACGCCGCCCTCGAACCGCATGCCGGGCCATCGTTCGCGCGCCGCGTCTGCGGTCAAGCGTTCGTGCTCGACGCCGCAGGCTGCGATCGCCGACGCGATCGGCCCGACCAACGCCGGCACGCCGTGGTCCAGCCCCCCGGTGATCTCCAGGAGCGTCGTCTCGGCGTCATCCTCGAGCGCACGCCACAGCGGCAGCGCGTCCTGGACCATGGCTACGTAGCGAGGGTCGGCGTAGGCGTAGCGGAAGATGCGGCTGGCGCCGTGGCTGCTGCCCCGGATGTGCCCCTGCTCGAACTGCTCGACGAGCGCGACCGATCGGCCCCGACGGGCGAGCCACCACGCGGTCGCCGAGCCCATCGCGCCGGCCCCGATGACGACCACGTCGACCCGCTCCATGAGTGTCACACCCCCCCAGTACAGTCATCGTGCCCGGTTCGACGTCGACCGCACAACGGCGTCCTCCACGACCCGTCCATGTCTGGAGGCCGCCATGTCCGGCGACGCCGTTTCCCTGCCCGACCCGTCTCCGCTCTGGGAGGCGCACGAGCATCCCGACCGCCCGCTCGATCCCGGGGCCATGCTGTGCGCCTGTGTCACCTGCGAGGCAATGATCTTCGCCCAGGCCGAGCGAACACCCGGCATGGGCATCGCCCTGGCGACCGGCTGCGATCGCATCGTGGTCGCAGCCGGGTACCTGGCCGAGGTCATGGCCGTCGATCGCAGCCTCGCACCGCTGCTCTACGTCCGCGACGACTACGTGAGGCGGGTGTACCTCCCGGTCGACGGATGGTGGTTCTTCCCGCCCGAGCGCTGGTGGTCGAAGGCGTGTCGCGACGACGAGGAAGCGGCCGGGCGGCGCCACCCGAGGCATCGCGTCGCCAAACGCCAGTCCGACGCCAACCGCCGCCGGTGCATCGAGGCGGCGGAGGCCGCGTCGGTCCGCAACGCCCCCGCCACTCCGCTGAGCTTTTTCCCGGTGGCGGAGGCGGTGCGTCCGTGGCGGCAGCGGCACCGCCCGTTGCTCGCCGAGCTGGGCGCCTGGGCGCTGGCGTGCGGCCGCTCGGTCGATCTCGATCTGGTGGCGCTGATCCTCGCGGCGCGGGAGACCGGTTTCGACAAGGCACCCCCGGGCTCGTGGACGCGGACCGGTGTGCACCACTGCGTCAGCATCGACGTCCCCAACTGGTGCACCCGCGCGAGCGTGCTCTGGCCCGAGGGCGTGCCTGCGGCGCTGTGGCAGCTCCTCGACTTCCTGGTTGCGACCGACCGGCTCGATCGTGGGAGCGATCCCATCGACGAGCTCCGCAAGCCGCTGATGTGCTACGGCGGCCTCGATCGCTCAGGTCGTGAACGTGAGCACGACGCCGAGGCAGGCGACGCGGCCGAGCCGGGTGCCGCTGCCGACGAGCCACCGCCCCGCTGTGAGTGCTACGTGAGGTACCGCGGGCCCACCCACGGCGAGCTGGCCGACTTGGCGGCCGCAGGGGCTCGGTTGCTCGGTCACGCCCGGCCCCTGGACGAGTGAGCCCGGCTCACGTGGGCATGCAGGTGGTGGCACCGGGCATGGCGCACACCTCGGGGCGGGAGGAGGTCTACGAATAACTGTTATTCTGGTTGGGTGACCACCGCGACCGTCACGCCTTCGGACGTCTCCGTCCGCGATCGGCTGGTGGCGGCGGCGGCGGAGGTCTTCGCCGAGCGGGGCTACGAGGGCGCGCGGGTCCAGGAGATCGTCCGCCGGGCCGGCCTCAGCACCGGCGCCATCTACACCAACTTCCGCAACAAGGCCGACCTGCTTCTTGCGGCCGTGGGCACCGCCCAGGTCGACTCGCTGTTCGCCACCATCGAGCTCGCCGGCGGTGCCGCCGACGGGCTGCGCTTCGCGGGCTACGAACTGCCGACCGCGCGCCGCGACACGCGGCCGCTGCTGTTGGAGGCCATGGTGGCCGCCCGCCGCGATCCCGAGGTGGCGGCGCTCCTGCGCAGGCGGCTGATGAAGTTCCGGTCCCTCATGGCCCACGCGATCGCCGTCGGGCAGCGCGACGGCAGTGTGGCGTCCGACGTCGATATCGATGCCGCCGCCGAGTTCTGCCAGGCACTCGGCATGGGCTTCCTGCTCATGGAGGCCGTGGGGCTGCCGCACTCGGGCGACGCCGAATGGCGCCGACTCATCGATCGCCTGGTGGACTCCGTCACGCCCGGCGAAGGGAAGGAGCACAGCCGTGGCCGCCAATGAGAAGCTGATCGACCGGCGAGACGTCGACGACCTCGAGGCGATACTCGCGGTCGCCAACACCGACGTCGACGAGGCCATCCATACCGTGGCCGACAACGCCGAGGCGATCTTCACGTGGGACTACGAGAAGGGAGCCCGGCCCGCCCTCAACAAGCTGTACGAGAAGGCCAAGCACTCGCAGTGGAACGGGGAGACCGACCTTCCCTGGGACACCGAGGTCGATGTCGAGAAGCTCGCCAGCGAGATGGGTGGCAACCCGGTCCTCCAGCGGTTCCGGGAGGCCGCCAACACTCCGGGCTCGCCGTTCGAGCACTTCACCGAGCGCGAGTGGACCAACCTCGTCATCGAGGGGCAGAACTGGCGCCTCAGCCAGTTCATGCACGGCGAGCAGGGCGCCCTGCTGTGCACGGCCAAGATCGTCGAGAGCGTGCCCTGGATCGACGCCAAGTACTACGCGGCCACCCAGGTGATGGACGAGGCCCGGCACGTCGAGGTGTTCGCCAAGTACCTCGACACCAAGCTCACGGGCCACTACCCGATCAACGCCCACCTGAAGATGCTGCTCGACGACATCATCAACGACAGTCGCTGGGACATGACGTACCTGGGCATGCAGGTCATGGTCGAGGGCCTGGCGCTGGCGGCATTCGGGTTCATGCACATGCTCACGCAGGACCCGTTGCTCAAGCAGCTCCTGCGCTACGTGATGTCCGACGAGGCGCGGCACGTGGCGTTCGGCGTGCTGTCGCTGAAGGAGTACTACGGCGGTCTGACCGACGCCGAGCTGCGCGAGCGCCAGGAGTTCGCCTTCGAGGCGGCGGTGCGGATGCGGGACCGCTTCCTCCAGCAGGAGGTCTGGGAGCGCATGGGCATCGACCCTCGCCCCGTCGTCAACTCGATGCTGGCCATCCCGCCGAACGAGAACATGTTCCAGCAGCTGCTGTTCTCCAAGATCGTCCCCAACTGCAAGAAGCTCGGCCTGCTGGACGCGTCCGGCGCCTGGCTCCGGCGTCGGTTCGAGGAGCTGGGCGTCATCCAGTTCGAGGACTGGGTCGACACCGGCGAGGAGTACACCGAGCTCGACGAGGTCGCGAAGGACCGCCTCGCCGCGGCAAGCTGACGCCCTGCCTTCCCCAGTCGGCTAGCCGGCCGGAGCGGCGTTGATGTCGCCGATGGCCCCACCGAGGTCGGGATGCTCGGAGCTGAACAGGCCCCAGCGGCTGTCCCACCCCGGCACGTTCCACATGTGCATCATCCAGAGGTTGTTCAGCGGGACGAGCCGGCCGCCGCGCTCCTCGCACTGCTGTTGGGTGGTGCTCTCGTCGCCGACCACGCCCCCGCCGCCGATGCACAACTGGCGGTGGATGTGCCACGGATCGTTGGCTCCGGCGAAGCCTTCCGGTGGGTTGTTGGGATCGGTGAAGGCCAGGTAGCTGAGCCCGACGAGGTGGCTGTCGGGGTCGGTGCCGTCGAAGAGCAGGATCTCGGGTTGCGCCGGGTCGAACGTGCCATCGAGCAGCGAGCTGTTGAGATAGTGGGCGGCGATGCAGGGCACGTAGGGGGTGATCCGGCGCCAGCCGGCCGCCTCGGCGGCGGCCGGGGTCGGGTACGTGGCGGCCACCTCGTTGGATTGCTGCACCTGCGCGGCGAGCGTGGAGCGGTCCCCGGCATCGACCGGCGTGAACGGTACCGGCCCCCGGTGCCCGTGGCCGGCGTTGCCCTCGTTGCCGTAACCCGAGCGCTCGCACGCCGACGTGCCGTCGGCGGTAATGGCGACGTTGGTGTGGCCCTCGACCTGTTCGCCGCCGGACCCATGGTGGTCGGCGCCCTCCGCCCCCGCGTCGGCCATGTCGTGACCCTCGTGCCCGGCCGCCTCGGCCGTCTCGTCGTGGCCGTCGTGCCCGGCCGCCTCGCCCTCGCCCCCGTGGTTGTGCTCGGAGGCGAAGGCGGGTGCCAGCGCCAGGGTCGACACGACGGCGACCGCCAGCCCGCTGACGCCGATCCCTGCCATTCCCACGGAGGGACGGACCGACTGCTGGGCCAACGCCGGTCGTGCCAGGACCGCCAGCGAGATCGCGACGATGCCGACCTCGAGCCCGGTCGCCAGCCCGTCGGCGAGCGCGATCGGCTCGGGGTCCCAGGCTCCGGGACCGATGGGCACGCCCCACACCCTGGACATGATCCACGTGCCGATCACCAACGCGTTCACGACAGCACCCAGCGCCAGGACGGTCCGGGTCGGACGGACCATGATCCCCACCGCCCAGCTCAGCTGGAACCACGCCACCGCCGCGAAGAACGTGCCGTGCGCCCAGGCGACATCGAAGTGCTCGCCGCTGTGGGCGAAGTGGATGACCCCGGCCCCCAGTGAGAACGCCACGAGGACCCAGTGGAGGTACCGCCCAACGGTCCCGTCTTTCGTCGTCATCGAGGCCCCCCGATCGGATGCACACCGCGTGCAGGAACTGTACCCGCAGGGCGGGCGCCGGTACCGGGGGATCGGAGGAATCATCGGACACCCGTAACATCGGCGCACGATGGATCCCCGCGATCGGTTCCTCCTGTCCGGCGTGGTGGCGGCGACGGCGACCGCCACCGCCTGGCGGCCGCTCGACCGATCGGCGGCCAGTCCCGCGTCGCTGCTGGAGTTCCTGTCGGGCCTGCCCACGTCCGAGATGCCGCTGCACGCCCTCGGCCTGCAGGCGGCGGTGGGCCTGGCGAGCGCGCGGGGCGGCGGGGCTCGGGGCCTGCGGGGTGCGGTGGGGTTGGGGCTGACGGCGGCATCGTTCGGCGGGCTGGTCGCACTCCGGCGGGAGGCGGGCCGGTCGGACGAGGTCCTCGAGGCGGCGCTGCACGAGGGCCTGGGCGTCGACTATCGCAAGCGGATCTCCGAGCCGTTCAGCCCCCGCCCCGACGTGCCCCTCACCCGGCGATCAGCCCGGATCCTGTCCGGCTTCGGTGTGCGCCGCCGCTACGCCGCCGCCCGTGACCTGTCCTATGGCGACCACGGGCGGCACAACCGCCTCGACATCTGGCGTCGCGCCGACCTGGCCGCGGATGCCGGGGCGCCGGTTCTGCTGCAGGTGCACGGCGGTGCCTGGATGTTGGGGGAGAAGCGGGGACAGGCCCACCCACTGATGGCACACCTCGCCGAGCGGGGCTGGGTCTGTGTGACGATCAACTACCGGCTCAGCCCCGGGGCCCGGTGGCCCGACCACATCGTCGACGTGAAGCGGGCCCTCGCCTGGACCAAGGCCAACATCGCCGAGCACGGCGGCGACCCGTCGTTCGTGGTGATCACCGGGGGATCGGCGGGGGGCCACCTGGCGGCGCTGGCCGCACTCACGCCCGGCCCGAGCGGCCGTTTCCAGCCCGGCTTCGAGGACGCCGAGACCAGCGTCGTCGCTGCCGTCCCGTTCTACGGCGTGTACGACTTCACCAACCGGGACGGGACCGCAGGCCGGGCCCTGGTGCCGTTCCTCGAGCGCCAGGTGATGCGGTCTGCCCTGGTGGACGATCGGGCGGTCTGGGACGAGGCATCGCCCATGAGCCACGTCCGGCCCGACGCGCCGCCGTTCTTCGTGCTCCACGGCAGCAACGATGTCCTCGTGCCGGTCGAGCTGGCCCGGTCGTTCGTCCGGCGCCTACGCACCGCGTCCCGCAGTCCGGTCGTGTACGCCGAGCTGCCCCGGGCCCAGCACGCCTTCGACGTCCTTCCGTCGGTGCGCGTCCATCACACCGTCCGCGCCGTCGAACGGTTCCTCGCCGTCGTGCGCAGCGAGCACGGTGGCGCGACCTCAGGGGAACGCCGGGTGGTCTCCGACCGGATCTGAGGCCGAGCGGGCTGCGCGGCGGTGCACCCCGCCCAGCCAACTTCCGGGCGCCCTCGCCGCCCGGAAGTTCCCCGGCTTGGCCGCCACCAGCCCGGCACGAGGCGGCATGTGCCGAGCCGGCGGTGGCCATACAGTGTAAGGGGGCAGGGGCGGGATGCCACGCTTTCAGTCGCCGACGTGTTCCGCCGGGATCTGCCCCATGCGCCCCGCCTGGTAGTCGTCGAACGCCTGGGCCAGCTCGGCACGGGTGTTCATCACGAAGGGGCCGTACTGAGCGACCGGCTCCCGGATGGGTCGGCCGCCGAGGAGCAGCACCTCGAGGTTGGGGGCGGCGCTGTCCTGCGTGGTGTCCTGCGTCCCGAGGACCAGGTGGCCGCCGGTTCCGAACACGACCAGCTGGCCGCTGTGGATGGGCTGGCGGGCCGAGCCCACCGTCCCCCCGCCGGCGAGCACGTACGCCAGGGCATTGAAGCCGGGCGGCCACGGCACCTCCAGTTGGGCCCCTGGAGCCACGGTGCCGTGGACCAGCGTGATCGGTGTGTGGGTGACGCCCGGGCCGAGGTGGCCGGCGAGGTCGCCGGCGATCAGCCGGAGCACGGCCCCGCCGTCAGGGGAGCGCAGCAACGTGACCTGGCCGCCACGGATGTCCTGGTAGCGAGGCGGCGTGAACTTGTCCGCCGCCGGCAGGTTCACCCACAGCTGGACGCCGTGGAACAGCCCGCCGCTGGCGACCAGCTCTTCCGGCGGGCGCTCGATGTGGAGGATGCCGGCGCCGGCGGTCATCCACTGCGTGTCGCCGTTGGTGATGAGCCCGCCACCGCCGGTCGAATCGCGGTGCTGGAACGTCCCGTCGATCATGTAGGTGACGGTTTCGAAGCCGCGGTGGGGGTGCCACGGTGTGCCCTTGGGCTCGCCGGGTGCGTACTCGACCTCGCCCATCTGGTCCATGTGGACGAACGGATCGAGGTCGGCGCTCGACACGCCCGCGAACGCCCGGCGCACCGGGAAGCCCTCGCCCTCGAACCCCGCCGGCGCGGTGGTCACCGAACGGACGGGCCGCTCGGTCGAGGTCGCGCGGTCGGGATCGGCGATGGCCGGCAACGTGAGGGGATCGGCAACGGTGATGGCGGGCATGGCGTTCCTCCTGATCCCCTTCGACAACAACTTGCGTGCACAAGTATTCCACCCGGAGGCTGCCGCCACCGCACGCCCGACCGGCGCCGGCGCCCGCCGCCTGATATAGAACCAGCGATGACCCACATGGGGGGGCGATCGGGCGGGCGCACCGTCCTGGGGATGCTGGGGGCGCTCGCGCTGGCGGCGGGCGCCGGGGCGTGCAGCGGGGATGACGACGCGGACGATGCCGCCGGCGAGGACGTGGGCGACGTGGTCGGCACCGGCGACAGCTATCAGGCCACGATTCGTCGCACCTCTGCGGGCGTTCCCCACATCACGGCCGGCTCGTCGGCCGACCTCGCCTTCGGTCAGGGCTGGGCCAGCGGCGAGGACCGCGCCTGTGACCTCGCCGATCAGGTCGTCAAGATCCGGGGCGAGCGGGCGCGCTGGTTCGGCGCCGGCGAGGACGACGCCAACGTCGACTCCGACGTCGCCTGGAAGGTGATCGGCATCTTCGAACGGGCGTCCGACGACTGGGAGGATGCCTCGGACGGCGTGGTCGAGCTCATCACCGCCTTCACCGCGGGCTGGAACGCCCAGCTCGACGAGGTGGGGGCCGACGGCCTGCCGGGGTGGTGCGCCGGCGAGGAATGGGTCCGGCCGCTGGAGCCGGTGGAGGTCTACGCGTATGCCCGGTCGATCGCCCTGCAGGCGAGCAGCGGTGCCGTGAGCCAGTTCATCGCCGGCGCGCAGCCCCCGGGCGCCGCCACGACCACCACCTCGTCCCCCGACGAAGCCGCGGCGGCGCCGATCGTCCCCGCACCCGGGGCCATCGGTTCCAACGGCTGGGCGATCGGGGCCCAGCGCTCGGCCGACGGCGGCGGCATGCTCGTCGCCAACCCGCACTTTCCCTGGGAGGGTGAGCTGCGATTCTGGGAGGTGCACCTCACCATCCCGGACGAGCTCGACGCGTACGGGGTGCAGCTCTCCGGGCTGCCCGGGATCGGCATCGGCTTCACCGAGAACTTCGGCTGGACCCACACGGTCTCGGCCGGCAACCGCTTCACGGCGTACAGGCTCGACCTCGTCCCCGGCTCACCCACCACCTACGTCTACGGCGACGGCCAACGGGAGATGACGTCACAGGACGTGACCGTGGACGTGCGCGGCGACGACGGCCGGCTCGGCGACGTCACCCGGACCATGTGGTCCAGCCACTACGGGCCGATCATCGACTTCCCCGGCTTCGGCTGGACCGACGCCGCCACCATCACCTACCGCGACGCCAACCTCGACAACGACGAGTTCATCGACCAGTACCTCGGCATGCTGCAGGCCGCTGACCTCGACGAGTTCATCGAGGTCCACCAAGAGGTCAACGGCGTGCCGCTCTTCAACACCATCGCGGTGTCCGACGACGGACGGGCCTGGTACGCCGACACGTCCGCCACCCCCAACCTGTCCGACGAGGCGATCGCCGCCTACGAGGCGTCGCTCGAGTCCGACCCGATCGTGCGGATCGCGGCGGACAACGGAGCCGTGCTGCTCGACGGGTCGGATCCCGTCTACGAGTGGGTCGACGAGGATGGCGCCCGCGACCCCGGGCTGGTGCCGGCCGCCGACCAGCCGATGGTCGAGCGGGACGACTACCTGTTCAACGCCAACGACTCGTTCTGGCTGCCGCACGCCACCGAGATGCTCGAGGGCGACTACTCGCCGCTCCACGGCGCCCAGCGCACGGCCCGCTCGCCCCGCACCCGGGAGAACGCGGTGGTGCTGGGGGACACGACCACGGCCGGGCCGTCCGGCGAGGACGGCGCGTTCACCCTGGACGAGCTGGCCGCCGCCACCGTGCAGAACCGTGGTTACACCTCGCGGGTGCTGCTCGAGTCGGTGGTGGAGCGCTGCCGGGGGGCGACGACGGTCGACGTTCAGGCGCAGGAACCTTCGGGCGGCGACGACGGTGCGTCCCCCCTGCCGGCCGCCAGCGTCGACGTGGGCCCGGCGTGTGGGGTGCTCGCCGCATGGGACGGCGTCTACGACATCGACCGGGCCGGACCGCCGCTGTGGCGGGAGCTGCTCGCCCGGGTCGAACCCGCCGACCTGATGCGCGCCGGCGCGCTGTGGGCCGAGCCCTTCGACCCCGACCGCCCGGTGGACACCCCGGCCGGGCTGGCACCGGCGCCTGCCGGCGGTGCCCCGGATCCTGTGCTGGCCGACCTGGCCCGTGCCGTACAGACCCTCGAGGCCGCCGGGTTGGCGGTCGAGGCCACCCTGGGCGAGGTGCAGTTCGCCCTGCGGGACGGCGAGCGCATCCCCATCCACGGCGGTAACGCCCGCGACGGCACCACGAACATCGTCGGTTGGGGCGGAGGATCGTCGATCCTCGACCCCACGCTGCTGCTCAACGAGCGCGAGACGCTCGTGCCCGGTTCGTCGCTGGCCCGGGTCGGCGGGGAGACGGGCTATCCGATCAACAACGGCACGTCGTTCCTCATGGCGCTGGCGTTCACCGACGACGGACCACAGGCCCAGGTCTTCCTCACGTATGGTGAGACCGAGGACCGGTCCAGCGACCTCTACACGGAGGCCACCGTGGCCTTCTCGGACAAGGAGTGGCGGGACGTCGCCTTCAGCGGCGCCGAGATCGAGGCCGACCTGGTCGATACCGTCACCGTGCGGGGCTGACCGTCGCGGGTCGACCGGTGGAGCCGGTCAGTCCCGGCGGCGCGTCTGGCGGACGAAGCCGACGATGCCCAGGACCATGAGCGCCCCGCCCGGGACGATCAGCCACACGCCGAGCACCAGACCGTTGGCGAGGGTGGCGGCGCCGAGCCCGATGACGAACGGCCAAACGCTGGCGTGCGGCAGGTACTCGGTGGCCTGGGCGACCTCGCCGGCCGCGCCGGCAGCGCCGGTGGCCGCCCGCTCGCGGACTCGCAGCCACAGGTAGGCGCTGATCCACAGCGACAGCACGGCCGCCAGGATCAGCATGACGGTGCCGCTCTCCTCGTAGGCGGTGCCCCAGTAGATGGCCGCCATCAGCAGCACGAAGGCGCCGACGGCGAGGAACACCCGCCAGGGGACGGCCCGGTCGTCGATCGGCGGGCGGGCCTCGTGACCGCCGGGTCCCTCCGTGCCGGCGGCGGGTCGTTCAGCCATTGCCGGGGCCCCCGCCGTGCCGCAGGTCCCACGCCGGGCGCTGTGAGCGGATCGGTGGCAGCGGTCCGGCGAAGTTCTCGGGCGGTGGGGGCGAGCTCGTCGTCCACTCCAGAGTCTGCGCGCCCCACGGGTCATCACCCGCCACGGTGCCGAGACGTCCCCGCAGGGTCTGCAGCGCGTTCCACAGGAACGGCAGCGTCGACGTCGCCAGCAGGAACGCGCCGATCGACGAGATCTGGTTGAGCCCGGTGAAGCCGTCGCTGTCGAGGTAGTCGGCCACCCGCCGGGGCATGCCGTCGAGGCCGAGGATGTGCTGCACGAAGAAGGTCAGGTGGAAGCCCACGAGGGTCATCCAGAAGTGCAGCTTGCCCCAGCGCTCGTCGAGCACGCGCCCCGTCACCTTGGGCCACCAGTAGTAGATGCCCGAATAGAGGGCGAACACCGAGCCGCCGAACAGCACGTAGTGCATGTGCGCCACGACGAAGTAGCTGTCGGTCACGTGGAAGTCGATCGGGGCCGCCGCCAGCATCACACCCGACAGGCCGCCGAGGAGGAAGGTGAACAGGAACCCCAGGGAGAAGAGCATCGGGGTGGGGAAGGTCAATCGGCCGCCCCACATGGTGCCTATCCAGTTGAAGAACTTCACCCCGGTCGGCACCGCGATCAACATCGAGAACCCGGTGAAGAACGGCAGCAGCACGGCGCCGGTGGCGAACATGTGATGCGCCCACACGCCCACCGACAACGAGGCGATGGCCATGGTCGCGAAGACCAGTCCGGCGTAACCGAACACCGGCCGCCACGAGAACACGGGCAGCACCTCGGTGACCACCCCGAAGTACGGCAACACCAGGATGTACACCTCGGGGTGGCCGAAGAACCAGAACAGGTGTTGCCACAGGATCGGTGATCCGCCCGCCCCCGCGTCGTAGACGTGCGAGCCGAACTGGCGGTCCGAGAACAACATGACCGTGGCGGCCGCCAGCACCGGGAACGCCATGAGCACGAGGATGCTGGTGACGAGCATGTTCCAGGTGAAGATCGGCATGCGGAACATGCGCATCCCCGGTGCCCGCATGGCCACCACGGTGGTAACGATGTTGACGCCGGTGAGGATGCCCGACAGTCCCGTGAGGGTGACGCCGAGGATCCACAGGTCGGCCCCGATGCCGGGCGAGCGCACGATGCTCGACAGCGGCGTGTAGCCCGTCCAGCCGAAGTCGGCGCCCCCGTCGGAGGTGAGGAACCCGCTCACCATGGTCAGGCCGCCGAACACGTAGAACCAGTACGACAGGGCGTTGAGCCGCGGGAACGCCATGTCGCGGGCACCGATGTGCAACGGCACGAAGTAGTTCGCCAGGCCGAAGGCGAAGGGGCCCAGGAACAGGAACAGCATGATGCTGCCGTGCATGGTGAAGATCTCGTTGTAGCGGCCCTGGGACACGACCTGCTGGCCGGGCTGGTACAGCTCCGAGCGGATGATCACCGCCAGCGCCCCGCCCACCAGGAAGAAGGCGTACGCCGTGACCATGTACGAGATGCCGATGCGCTTGTGATCGGTGCTGGTGAGGAAGGCCAGGAGCCCCTGCGCGCGATGCTCGGGCTCGGGTGGCTCCCCCGCCACGACCCGGCGTTCCTCGAGCGTGGTCACGAGCGGGAGCCCGCGCCGGGCGCGCCGCCGGCCTCGCCGCCGTCATCGCTGGCCTCGGATGCCCGCTGGTCGGCGACCCAGTCGTCGTACTCGTCCTGGGACACGACCCTCACGGAGTAGCTCATCTGCCAGTGGTCCAGGCCGCAGTACTCGGCGCAGCGGCCGACGTACTGGCCCTCCTCCGTGGGCGTGACGTCGATCTCGTTGTCGACGCCGGGGATGAGGTCACGCTTCGACAGGAAGTCCGGCACCCAGAACGAGTGGGCGACGTCGTCGGCGACCAGCCGGAGCGCGGTCGGCCTGTCCACCGGGATGACCATCTCCGGCGGCTCGCCGGGCTCGCCCGTGATCGTGATGTCCTCTTCCAGGTAGCGGAACTGCCACGACCACTGGAAGCCGAGCACCTCGATCCGGGCCGCCGGCTCGGGGTCGAGGGCGGTGACGTCGTCCTCGGCGGCCACGCTGAAGCCGAACAGCACCGCCACGATCACCACAGGGGCCGCCGTGTAGAAGATCTCGAGGGGGATGTGGTAGGCGGTCTGGTCGGGGACTTCGTCGTTGCGCCGCCGGTACCGCAGGATCACGAAGATCAGCAGGCCCCAAACCAGCGCGCCGACGGCCATGGCGACGATGAAGAAGCCCTGCCACAGCGAGAAGATGCTCTCGCCCTGCTCCGACTTGGGATCGGGCGCCCCGAACGACGGGACGTCGCAGCCGGCCGCCCCACCCACCAGGGCCGCCGTTGCGATCAAGCGCCATGTTCCCGACAGCCGGCGCACCCTGGCGAAGCTAGTCCACCGGGGTCCGGGGCGTGGGTGAGTGTCGCGGCCGGGCGAGGTAGGCCCGCGCTGCCCGAGCTCAACTGTCACACCCAGCCGGTAGCTTTGAACCGCCATGAACCCCGCCCCTGCGCCCGCAGGGGCGCGCACCGACGCGCCCCTCCACGATCTACCGGGCCTGCTCCGTGACGAGCCGGCCCTGGCACAGGTGCTCGGGCGCGCCTCGGCCACCCTGGCGGTGTCCGAGTCGGCGCGGGCCATCGTCACCGCCGGGTTGGCCGGGCTCACGAGCCGGAGCCCGATCGTGCTCGCCGTCCCCACCTCCACCGAGGCCGAGCGCCTGGCGCACGACCTCGCCGCCTACCTGGGCGACGACGCCGTCGAGCTGTTCCCGGCCTGGGAGACGCTGCCCTTCGAGCGGGTCAGCCCCGCGGTCGAGACCATGGGCCGTCGCACGCGGGTGTTGTGGCGTCTACGCGACGCCGAGCGGGCCCCGGCCGTGGTGGTCGCGTCCGTGCGGGCGCTGGTGCAGCGGCTGGGCCCCCACGCCGAGGACGTGGAGCCCGTGGCGGTGCGACCCGGGCAGCGGCTCGATCGCGACGAGCTGGTGTCGGCGTTGGTGTTCGCCGGCTACCGCCGCGAAGACATGGTGGAGCACCGGGGCGAGGTCGCGGTGCGGGGTTCCATCGTCGACGTGTTCCCGTCCACCGCCGACCGCCCCGTGCGCGTCGACCTGTGGGGCGACGAGGTCGACCGGCTCACGGAGTTCTCGGTGGTCGACCAGCGCTCGCTCGCCGACCTGCCGATCGTCGAGTTCTTTCCCTGCCGCGAGCTGCTGCCCACGCCCGAGGTGCGCCGGCGCGCCGAGCGGCTGATCGGTCTCGAGCCCTGGGGCCGCGAGCAGTGGGAACGGCTCGCCCAGGGCCTCGTGTTCGACGGCATGGAGTCGTGGCTGCCGTGGCTCACCAAGAGCGAGCACGTGCTGTTCGACATCGTGGGCGACGACGCCCAGGTGCTGCTGTGCGAGCCCCGCCGGATGCGCGACCGCGCCGCCGACCTCCTGGCGGAAGAGGCCGACCTCGCCGCCACCCTGGCGGTGACGTGGGGCGCCGTGGGCAACGGCAGCGGCGGCACGCGCCGGTCCGTCGCCGGCGGCCTGCCGCGGGCGGGGCGGCGGGTCGAGCAGGCGCACGACCACGGCTTCCCCCGGCTGCACCTCGACTTCGACCGCCTGCTGGCCCACACCAGGGCGCCGGCGTGGCACGTGGTGAACGTCCCCGACAGCCCCGACACGCCCCAGGTGCCGGCGTCGGCCTGGGACCCGGTGGTGGGCGACGGCTCCGGCCTGATCCAGCGGCTGCTGGGCCTGCGGCGCGACGGCTTCCGTGTCGTGGTCGGTGCCGACGGCGACGGGTCGGCCGAGCGGCTGCGCGAGCGGCTGGCGTCGGAGGGCGTCTCCGCCGAGGTGGTGGTGGCGCCGCTGGAGCGGGGGACGGTGCTGCGGGCCGACGGGGTGAAGCTGGCCATCCTGGCGGAGTCCGACCTCACCGGGCGGCGGCGGGCGCACCGGCGGGCCCGGCCCCGCCGCCGCGATACCGAGGGTTTCTTCGACGACCTCAAGGTCGGCGACTACGTCGTCCACCACCAGCACGGCGTCGCCCGCTACGGCGGCATGGTGAAGCGGGCCATCGGCGGGGTCGAGCGCGACTACCTGCTGCTCGAGTACAAGGGGGACGACCGCCTGTACGTCCCGTCCGACCAGATCGACGCCGTTCGCCACTACACCGGGGGCGAGGCCCCCACCCTCAACCGGCTGGGCGGCGACGGTTGGCAGCGCACGAAGGCCAAGGTGAGGGCGGCGGTGGCCGAGATCGCCCAGGAGCTGGTGGTGCTCTACCAGCGGCGGCGGCGCGAGCCCGGCCACGCCTTCAGCCCCGACACGCCCTGGCAGCGGGAGCTCGAGGAGGCGTTCCCGTACCAGGAGACGCCCGATCAGGACAAGGCGATCGCCGACGTCAAGGCCGACATGGAGGCGCCGGCCCCCATGGACCGCCTGGTCTGCGGCGACGTCGGCTTCGGCAAGACCGAGATCGCCATCCGGGCCGCCTTCAAGGCGGTGCAGGACGGCGCGCAGGTGGCGGTCCTGGTCCCCACCACCCTGTTGGCCCAGCAGCACTACCAGACCTTCAGCGATCGGTTCGCCGGCTACCCGGTGCGGGTCGAGGTGCTGTCCCGCTTCCTCACGCCCGGCCAGGCCCGCAAGGTGATCGGGCGGCTCGAGTCCGGCGAGGTCGACGTCGTCATCGGCACGCACCGGCTGCTGTCGGCCGACGTCACGTTCAAGCGCCTGGGCCTGCTCGTCGTCGACGAGGAGCAGCGCTTCGGCGTCAGCCACAAGGAGCAGATCAAGCAGCTGCGCACGGGCGT